>JARLHL010000109.1 GCA_031292275.1 Desulfocapsaceae bacterium
ATTGGTGGCGAAGAAGTGATCCGGACAAAGCCCTCCGGAAAGGACCACGGACACCGGCGTTCCTGCAGCGCGGTATAGATCTCCGTCCCGGCTCTGCAGACAGTCAAACTTGACGACGGCACAGGACTCGCCTGTCGCCATAAGATGACCGCAGGCCTTTGCCACCACAGACGTCTTGCCGCAGGAAGGCGGACCAGCCACGGTGACAAGTCTCATTTTTCACCTCGAACCCTGTCTCTGAACCGGGCATTCACCATATCCCTCAGGGCATGGATATCATTTTTCTCAATGAAGTCCCAGCCCACCCATTTGAGCCTGGCCTGCGCAGAGAGCCTGCCGGGCGCAGAACCATCCATGGGCGCAAACCAGGCAGCACTCTCGATTGAGGCAAATCCCGAAGAGAAAAAACCGATGAGCTCGGCCAGTCGAACGTGCGCGCTTTCTTTGGCCAGAAAATACAGAGGGCTTGCCGCCGCGCCGTCTTCGGGCCAGACAACCACGATATGTCCGGGGTGGCGGGTGCTCTCTGCGAAGAAGGCAGGAATAACATAGATAGCCCCTGCCTCCTCGCTGGCGGTTCCGATTGATTTGACCATGGAAGATGAGTGCATGAGGCCCTTGGTGTTGTCCGCCAGGGCCTGAAGGCCGTCCATGCCAAAATCCTTGTACAGGTTCAAAACTACGGCATCGGCCATATCGTCGCCGTCCCCGCACATCACCACTTCTTTTCTGTATCGCGGGTGGAGCAGATCCTCCCAGGTGCGGGGCACGGGGTGTCCTCCCAGGCGGCGGATGTCCGCCATGAACACATAAGGAGTAACGCCATAGACGGTGTAGGCCCCGCGCGGATCGACGAGTCCCGCCTGCTCATGAAGCGGATTCACCTTGGCGGGGAGCGCTGCCGCAAATACTCCGGCGCGGACATGATTGTTCACGAAGTCCCGGCGCCAGAAATCCCCGAAACCAATGGAAGCGATCACAGACGGCAGCTTATCCGGATCTTCCTCCCAGCAAATGGGGTCATAAGGGTCAATCGAGGTACAGCCCATAGGGATATGGGCCGTGACAGATACGCCGCGTGCTGTGTAATTGGCAAGAATACGGTCAATATGATCCTTTACGGTCAGTTTTACAGGGCAGGGTGCATAGAGGAGCAGATCAACCGGTTTCTTTGGAAGCTCTACCTTGTCCTCTTTGCCCATACTGCGGAGAGAGATCATCAGTTCGTCGAGGGCTTTCATAGTTTCCTTATAGCAGCCCGGAGGAGGGCTGGTGTTGTAAGAGTAAAGTCTTAAAGGTCGGCAATGCTAACCTCCAGGGTTGCAAATACATATCAACAAAATTTTCTAATCCGCGTTTAAACCAATACGGTAACACACGAAGATTATGCCGCTTGAAAAGGTTATTTTGATATTTGCGCATAACACCCTATTCCTCAGTCAGCCAACGGGTGCAGAGTATCAAGCCTAAAGAAATAACACCAAGGATGCAAACAAGGACAAAAGCCCGGTCATATTCACCAGCAAATACTGAATTGTACACTTCCAATGAGATGGTGTTGGTCTTTCCGGAGATATTCCCTCCCAGCATCAGGGTGACACCGACCTCACCCAGAGATCTGGCAAAGGCCAGTGACAGCCCTATGGCAATGTTCTTACGGATGGAGGGAAGTGTTACATAAAAGAAAGTCACAATTGGTGATTTGCCGAGCACATATGCAGCCTCTATGAGTCTGCCCGTGCGGGTATGGATTGCAGCTTGCACTTGCTTGACAATCAGGGGCAGTCCCGCAATAAAGGCAGCCAGCGTCACACCCCAAAAGCTGAAGATCATTTCAATCCCGATTGTCTCTTTGAGGAAGGTCCCGACGATACTGCGGCGGCCAAGCAGGATAAGCAGAAGAAACCCGGTGGCAATGGGCGGGAATACTAAAGGCAGGGTTACCAGAAAATCCAAAACGGAAATCCAGCGCCCTCGATAATGCCCAAGGGCATATCCCAGAAAAACGCCGATAATTGCCAGCAATGGTATGGTAATACAGGCTGTTTTCAGGCTTAACCGTATACATTGTCCAACTTCCGGTTCCTTGAGAAGATCAAAAAAACGGAGCCAAGAGGTTATCATAGTCCCTGCTTTTTGATTATGTCTTGCGCTTCCCCGGTCTGCAAGAAAGTGATAAAGGCGTTTGCTGCCTGTGAGTCCGGGCTCTGCCGCAGTCGTTTGGCGACGATCAGCACAGGCGTATAGAGATGTTCGTCAACCGGGATGAGTAACCCCGCCTTATCCTTGATGGCTAAGGCCTCGGTGAGGTTGATGAACCCAACATCGACCTCACCGCTTATTACGTATGCTGTAACCTGCGGCACCGTACCGACAATCAGCACCCTATCCTGGATCTGCTGCCAGAGACCCTTGTTCGATAAAAATTCAGTTGCGGCACGGCCGAATGTCGCTTTTTTCGGATCAGGGATGGCAATCCTTGTAACGGTCTTTTCCGTCAGATCGTTAAGTGTTTTCAGTGCGCTTCCTTTGGCCACTGCCGCAATCAGTTTGCCTGATCCAACGACGCACTCCTGGGCAAATGATAATGGAGTTGTATCAAGATATTCCTTGTCGCCTATAATGAAATCGATGGCACTGCTTTCCTGTGCCTGGGCCGTCACCTGGGCCATGTTGCCGAATATCTGCTCAACAGTAACTCCTGTACTTGCGGTATACGCTGTACTGAGTTGCTCGACTAGTCGTCTGTAGCCGGCCCCTGCGGCGATAGTGAGCTTTTCTGCTGCCTGCAGTGTAGAAATGCAGGAACAAGAGAGTATGACCAGCAGTGACAGTATTCGGATGACGCCCATAGTTCCCTCCATGGTTACAGTGTATTGGGGAGTCTTGTCTCAGTCCCGTTGGGATCTCGATATGCACGGGAGAGCCGGCGGAGATCCTGGAACAGGATTTCCATCTGCCGACGCAGCCAGTCAATATCCTCGCGTCCTTCCCGCAAAGCAATAATGGGAGCCGACAGACCCAGCGCCTCGGCAAGATCGTGGGTCACCTGGATGATTGTCAGACGAAGCCGGGCCTGCACCTCCAGCAGCTTCTGCTGGATCCTATGACGATTCTCGCGATCAAGAGCGGAGAAGGGTTCGTCCAGCAACAACAGGCGCGGGCAACGGGCCAGGGTCTGGCAGAGACCGGCCCGCTGTCTCTCACCCCCGGAAATTTCCCGTGGCCGTTTGTTGTGTAAATGGTTTATGCCCAAAAGGTCGAGGTACTCTTTGGGATTGCCCTTGTGGGGCATGGCAAAGGCAACATTCTCTGCCACCGTCATGTGTGGAAAAAGGGCATAGTCCTGAGAGAGGAAGCCAACTTCTCTGGCTTGAGGAGAGGTCTTCGCATTGGTCTTGGGTTTGTTCCAGCAATTCCCCTGAAAAT
>JARLHL010000018.1 GCA_031292275.1 Desulfocapsaceae bacterium
GCAGATTCCCGTCTTCTTTGCCTTGTACAAGGTCCTTCTGCAGTGTATCGAACTCCGCCATGCGCCGTTCATGCTCTGGATAACCGATCTCTCCGCGCCGGACAGATTGTGGCCCTGGCTGCATATTCCCTACCTTGGCGGGATACCGGTTCTGACGCTTCTCATGGGTGCCTCAATGTTTGTCCAGCAGAAACTGACGCCTACAACGGCCGATCCGACCCAGGCCAAGATTATGATGTTTCTGCCGGTGGTATTTACCTTCATGTTTATAAATTTTGCATCAGGCCTCGTCCTCTACTGGTTCTTCAATAATCTTCTGTCAATTCTCCAGCAGAGGATTATCAACAGTCAGCCGATTAAAACAGTCTGAAGTTCGGGCATTCACACTATCGAATAATGCTCATTGCTGCCATAGAATGAAACATCAAGGAAAATCAATGTCATTAGAGAAAACAGATTTCTACGGGAAGGAAGTGACCGATGCCATAAAGAAGGCCTGTGACGAATTGGGAGTGCCTCAGGAGAAGTTGAATATTGAGGTGGTTGAGACCGGTTCAACCGGAATCTTTGGGCTGATCAGAAAAAAGGCGCATATTAGGGCCGGCATTAAGCCGCGTTCGGCGGAAGAGGATACTCCGGTGGAGCATCCAGCGGAGAAGGCCACCCTGCCTGCAGAGATCAAAGAGAAAAAGGATATTGATGTCCCCCTGGCTGAGTCGTGTGTGGATGAGGTTGAAGAGAATGATGGAGAAAGTGATGTCACTGCCGCCAGTGAGGATGTGCAGATCAGTCAGGAAAATCTGGATATCGTCAAAAACGAGCTGAGTCATCTCCTGAAACTCATGGGGTATCCTTCTGAAGTCCAAACAGAGTCGTCCGGAATATCGGTGCATTGCTGCATTCAGGGTGGATTTGATGACGCCCTTACAGGGCCAGACGGCAAGACTCTCGACAGTCTGCAGTATATTTTGAGAAAAATTGTTGCCCGCCGGATCCCTGATCGCCTTCGGTTGTCCATAAATATTGGAGACTTCAGAGAGAGAAGACAGCAGGAATTAGCGGAAAAGGCTGTTGAGCTGGCCAGGATGGTGAAAGAAGACGGCAAGACCCAGATGCTGCCTGCGCTGAACCCCTCCGAAAGAAGGGTCGTTCATATGACCCTGCAGGAAGATAAAGAGATTCGAAGCCGCAGTGTCGGGGAAGGACTCTTTAAAAAGGTCCTGATCTATAAACCCGGTAAGGGGAAAAAACCTGGTGCCCGCAAACATAACGGATCCCGCGGGGCTAAGCCCAAAAATGGCAAAACGGATACTGAAAAATAGAGGAATCGCGATAGCTCCTGCCCCTGTTTATAGGGCATTTCATGGCCTTGGACTGAGGATTTCCCGTGCCTCATTCATATGCGCTCAGTGAAGAATTATCCCGGCGGCTGCCGCTTATGGACGATTCATGCTGCGCGACCATCTTTCTTTAACACCGCAACGACCTCATGTCCAGAAGAGCAGCAGACACAACAACGATTGCTGCAATTTCAACGCCTCCGGGAGCCGGAGGAATTGGCATTATCAGGATCAGCGGCCCGCACGCCCTGCCGATTCTGCAGACGATTTTCAAGCCGCTCAATACAGCATGCACTTTTGCCAGCCATCAACTCTATTATGGCTGGATAGTCCGGCCTGCGGACGGAAAGATCCTCGACGAGGTCTTGGCCGTCGCCATGCATGCACCCCGGACATATACCAGGGACGACATTGCTGAAATCCACTGCCACGGAAGTTTTCTCGTTCTTCAGGCAATCCTCGAGCTGATTCTTTCTCTGGGGGCGTCTCTGGCCGAACCCGGAGAGTTCACAAAACGGGCCTTCCTCAATGGCCGGATTGATTTGACAAAGGCCGAGGCGGTTATAGATATCCTGTCGGCCAGGACGCGAAAAGGGGTCGATCTGGCCCAGGAACAATTGGCAGGAGCGCTTTACGACCGTATCGACGTGATCAGGCGGGAACTCATCCAGATACGTGCCGTTATCGAGGTGGCCATTGATTTTCCCGATGATGATGTGGAGATTGTCAACAAGGAAAAGATCCTTGGGCAACTGCAGGAGACAGTTGAGAGGCCTCTGCAGGATTTGCAGCTGCGGGCTGACCAGGGCAGAATCTTTCGGGAGGGTATTTCTGTTGTTATCGTCGGCCTTCCCAATGTCGGCAAGTCCAGCCTGCTGAATACCCTGCTGCAGGAAGAGCGGGCCCTGGTAACACCCATCCCCGGCACCACTCGTGATACCATTGAAGAATATATCGATCTTGAAGGTATCCCTGTTCGTATCATTGATACGGCTGGGATTCGCAAATATGCAGATGAAGTCGAGGCCCTGGGCATTGAGCGGGCGAGGGTGCAGATCAATCAGGCCGATCTCATCCTTTTCATGATTGACGGATCTCAGAAAATGGGCGATGCCGAGATCGATCTTTTTGAGTCAATCCGCCACAAGCCGATGCTGGTCATTGTCAATAAGGTTGACCTGCCCTCCACCGTTTCAGCCAAAGAATATCAGCTTTTTCAAGACAGGACACTGGTTCGGATTTCGGCCAGGCTGCAGACGGGCATAGCAGAATTGAAGGCTACTCTTTTCTCAACGGTAACAACAGGCAAGGAGCAATGGCAGGAGGACGCCTGCTCGCCCAATATCAGGCATAAGGATGCGCTGACCCGCGCGCTTGGGTCTTGTAAACGGGTACGCGAGGGCCTTGTGTCCGGCCTGACCGCTGATCTTCTTGCCGTTGACCTGCAGGAATGCCTGGACCAACTCAGAGAAATAGTGGGTGAGACCACCACAGAAGAGATCCTCGATGCCATCTTCCAGAAATTCTGTATCGGAAAATAAGCTGCTAGAAAAACGAGGCGCGGACTTTGCAGCCCAGCGGCAATGAGGAACAGCTGCAGGCCGCCTGCAGATTCCCGAGGCCGGTTATCGGCAGACCTCTGCTGATTTTCAGTTTGCTGCTGTCCCTGTTTTCCGGGCTCGGCTTTAGTCGCTGCTGAGCATCTCGAGGATTGCCCCAACGAGATTATCGGCACCCTGACCAATCTGGTCCACTCTGGCATCAAGCATATAACAGGGGGTGGTAACTACCCTGTGCCTGCGATCTACGACGATCTCGCCGTGGCTTGCGGGGGTATGGTGAGCACCCATCCTTTCTGCAATTGCTGCGGTGTCCTTGTCCTGGCCGATTGTAATATTCACTCCGGGCAGAACCCGGACAAGCGCCATTGGGGCGATACAAAGCGCGCCGATGGGTTTTTTCAGGGCCGACATTTCCTGTAATGCCCTGGCAACATCCGGATTGACCGTGCACTCAGGTCCTGCAAAGGCATAGTCGGAGAGATTCTTGGCAGCTCCCAATCCCCCAGGGAGGATCAGGGCATCATGTTTTTCGGCACGGAAATCGGCCAGATTGATTACCTTACCCCGTGCTATCCGGGCCGATTCAGTCAGGACATTGCGCTCATCATTCGTTACTTCGCCGGTGAGGTGGTTGATGACATGATGCTGGGGAATGTCAGGGGCATAACACTGAAAATCAGCCCCGTGTTTATGGATTGCCCACAGGGTAAGTGTCGCCTCATGGATCTCGGATCCGTCAAGGTTCCCGCAACCGGAGAGGATGACGGCGATAGAGGGTCTCTTCATCTTACGGTTTCTCCCACTGTTTAAGCAGATCTGCAGCAGCCTGCCGTTCCTTAAAGTCACCCGGTAATGACAGGGCCTTCTTCAGAGTATCAAGGGCCTTTTCCTTTTCATTCTCTCCGTACAGAGACAAGGCCAGATGGTAATTGATCGTCGGATCGTCCTGGTTTGCCTTCAGGGCCTGTTGGAACTGTGAGCTGGCAAGTGAGTAGGACTGGCGTTTGTAGTGGACCCAGCCGAGGGTGTCGGCAATATGCGGCTCATCCGGGGCCTGTTGTTTGGCGATCATTGCCAGGCGGAGGGCCTCTCCAAGGTCGGGATTTTGATCCTGGGTGAGAAGCCAGGCAAGATTGTTTGCCGCTGCGGCGAAATCCGGCTTGATCTTCAGGGCTTCACCATACTCCTTTTTGGCTTCCTCTGTGTTTCCTTTAATCTCGAGGAGGCTTCCCAGGTCTAAATGGGCGAAGGCAGAGTTTGGCTGCAATCTTATAAGCTCGCGATATTCTGAAATTGCCTGGTCCCCCTTTCCAAGCTTGCGCATGACGACAGCGATCTGCATATGCGGCTCGGGATTATTAGGAAGGAGTTCTTTGGCCTGGTTGAGGGCCGTAAGCGCCTCCTCGAACATCTGCTGTTTGATATAGAGGTCGCCAAGAAGAAGGTAATCTCCTCCGCTCTGCGGGGCTTTGATAATCTGCTTTTTGACAAGATCAGTGGCCTTTTTTACGTCGCCGTTGGTTGTGAGGGAAACTAGTATGGCCAGTGCCCGGGGATTCTCAGGCGAGAGTTCAAGGAGTTTGGTAAAGGTTTCGATCGCCAGGTCGTTTTTCTTTAAGCCAAGGTAGGCAGCGCCAAGATTCCCCAGGATATCCGGGTTACTCGGCGCCTGAGGCTTCATCATCTCAAGAAGATTGATCGCATTCTGGTATTCCTTTGCCTGGAGCATGGCCTCGGCGAGAAGCATTGCCGCCCCAAAATTATGGGGATTCAGACTGAGCCCTGTGCTCGCCTCCTTTTTTGCCGATTCGCTGTTCCCCTGCATCAGGTATATCTGGGCCAGCAGGGTGTGGAATCTGGTGTCATTGGGGGCTTTTTGTACCGCATCCTCTGCAGATTTCTGGGCAAGTACGGTTTCTCCAAGATTGAGATGGGCAAGGGCCAGGAAAAAGGAAGGTTCAGGCCATTTGGGATAATTTTTAACCTGTGAATCAAGGATATCGATGCTGTCCTGAAATTTTTTATCTTTGATATCGAATTTAGCCTGCAGAAGATTGGCGCCGCCGTGCTTCTCATTCTTCTTGAGAATGGTATCCATCTGAGCCTTTGCCTCATCAAATTGCCCTTGGTCAAATAAGAAGTTTGCAAGTTCAGAGCGAAGATCAAGCGCATCAGGAAGGTCTTTTATGTCCTGATTAAGTGCAGATATGACAACATCGGTTTTTCCCTGTTTTTTATAAAATTCCGCCAAAAGGAGACGGAAGGAGACATTGTCTGGAGCTATTTCAATAATTTTTTTTAGATTTTTCTCTGCAAGATCAAACTGTTGCTTGTTTTGATATAAACCCGCAAGCGTCAGGAAGGGTTGCGGATTTTTAGGAAAACGCTTGGTCATTTCAGAGAGGAGTTTTTCAGCTTCATCGAACCTTTTCTGCTGTTCATAAAATAGAGCAAGTGTGTTGTAGTTTGCGTAGTTATCGGGACCGGCCGTGATGGCCTTTAGAAAATTGGCCTCCGCTTCAGAATAATTTTTCTGAGCAAAATCAACCCTTCCTTTTATGTTTAAAAACCTGTCTGACGTGGGATTTTTAGACAGGGCAGTATCGGCAACCTCCTGGGCCTTCTGAAGATTGCTATTCATAAGTTCCAGGTTTGCCAAAAGGACAAGCGCATCTGCATAGTCAGGCTGTTTGGCCAGAACATCCTCTATCAGCTTCCTGCTCTCATCTGTTTTTTTAGACATAATGTAAAATTCAGCAACCTTGGTGCTGGCATCCAGATTGGACGGATCCAGACTTGCGGTACGCTGCAATTCCTGAAATGCGCCTTGGAGGTTACCCTGTTTAAGATAGATCAATCCAAGGTGATACCGGGCATTTGCGAATTTGCCGTCTATCTTTATCGCATTCTGGAGTTCGATGATGGCGGCCTTGTTTTCGTTGTGGTCAATATAGGTCAGAGCCTTTTGATAGTAATTTTCTTTTTTCTTTTCCGGATTGGAGCAGGCGGTGATGGAAAAGAGTATGCTGGCAATAGCCAGCAAGGAAATCAGCGTGTTTTTCATTTTAAACCTCTGGGCTGGAGCAGAATCTTTGAAGGTGCAGGAAGTCGCGTCATTTTAATCCAATTATCATGATAGTTCATCATCAAGAGAAAACAATAAATATTTCAGCTTCAATTCAATTCTTCGATAATTTTGTGAGAGTCAGGCAGAATAAGGCTTTCGGGGATGAGGGGCTTCCATGCCGCAATCGCTGTCAGTGGCTCGGCAGAGGTCTTGCCTGGTCTGTTCTGCTGAAAATTATCTTGAGGTATGAAAAATTTTGAGGAACTCTTTAAAAATGTAGGATGTTTGCGAATTTTTGTGTTAAATGATGTTATCATTCCCTCTATGAGCAGTATGGTATGGAGTCTCAAAAAAGCGGAGGACGGTTTTTTTTCTGTCTGAACCCGTTAACCCGTAGCTGCCCTGAAAAGTCTTTGATGAGAATGCGTCCTGTCTGGCTGAAGATGCTCATACAGAGTCTCTGCGCTTTTCTGGGCTGCGGGTTTTGAGGGGATAAAATGACGCCGATAATTGTAGAGTCGCCGCAATCTAATGAATCTTTTAGTAAAGGAGAAAGGTATGTCTTTTTCAAAACTGCTCTTTGCTGTGATCGGTCTTTGTCTTGTTTTACTGCCTGTCCTTGGAGAGTGTGCCCAGTCATCTGCTGATGTCACAGTCTCCAGGGAAGTGAAGGAAAGTGTTCGCAAAGAGATCCTTGCCAAGGCCAAAGATGCGAACCAGAACAATGAATATGTGATCGGCATAGGCGACCTGCTCAGCGTGAGCATATTTGGAGAGGGAGATATGGCCGCGCCCTCAGCAATAGGAAATGCCGCCGCCGCAGGCGGGACAGCGCCAGGAACATCTGCGGGCGCCGCAAATCCCAATCTCAGTTCTGTCTCTAACCCCATAGCCAGTGTTGAGGTCAGAGTAGATGGAGATATTTCTCTGAAACATATAGGCGATGTCAAGGCTGTAGGGATGACGCTGACGCAACTTGCCGATTATCTGAAAAAACTCTATTCACCGATTTTTGATAATCCGGCAGTAACGACCGTGCTGGTCAAGAACAACAGCAGCAAGTTTTCAGTCATGGGAAAGGTTGTGAATTCGGGTGTCTATCCGTTAACGGTCCAGATGTCGCTTGTAGAGGCCATAGCTCGTTGCGGGGGGTTTAACGAATGGTCCAACCGTCAGATAACTGTGGTCAGGAAGAACGTGAGTGAACGGGATAAGGACCTGTTTAAGGATAACACTATCGAATTTGACTATAATGATTTTATGAAGGGGAAGGGGGTCCAGAAAAATATTAATGTCCAGAACGATGATGTCATCGTGGTTCATTGATGTCGGATAATTGTTTTCTGGTCTGTTGGAGTTTCAGGGGGGTGGAATCCTATCACGGAGAGATTCAATGAGAAAAAGGATATGCTTGGGGGCAATTCCTCTGCTTTTGCTGGGAGGGGCGCAGGCGTCTGTCGCGAATGTGAATTCATTGACAGCGGGGGTGAGTCTTGGTCTGGATATGGACCGCTATTCGTTCAAAGGGGCAGCAGCATCTGGATTTAACAACGATTACAACAGGATGATTCTGACCCCCACAGTTGATTTTAAGAGTGATGATGTCACAAACGGGATGGAGTTCATTTACAGTCCCGGGTTCCAGTACGATCTCAATGGGAAAGGAACCGATGTCAATCATAATCTGAATTTTTCGGCCCATGTGTTGCCGGCGAAGGAGTGGCAGATCAGAATCAGCGATATCTATATCAATTCTGACGACTCTACCCAGACTACAAGCCTGAGTCCGGCCACTTCGGGGGCAAATGCTTCAAACGGCAGTTCCAATGGGACGGTTGATCAAGTTTCTAATCAACTTGGTCGGCAGCGATTCTGGACAAATGCCTCGTCCGTGGCATCGGATTATACCTATCTTCCAGATAGCGTGGTGACCCTCGGATATACCTACTCCGTTCTGCGAAATGATGGCGGCAGCGCAGGTTTAGAGGGATATCAGGATTATAACAAGCATGATGCTCTTCTCTCAGCTTCCTATCGGTTCCACCCCGAATGGAAGGCAATTGCCAGTGGAGAGTACATACGGGGCTTATTCAGCACGACAGGGACTCCGACTCTGGGTACCCAGAGCGACCTGTCGGAGTATATCGGTAATGTGCGTCTTGAGTCATACATCATGCCCCAAAATACATTTTCCTTAATGTATGGGTATATGGGGACGAAATACGATCAGACGGACATGAACAACACCGATATCCACAGTCTGACAGCAGGGTGGAAAAGGAACATATCTCCTCACCTGAATTTTGATATTGGCGGTGGGCCTTCCTATGTAAAAACGGAGTCTCAGGCGGGGAATTGGGGCTATAACGCCCATGCGCTCCTGAATTATCTCATTGAACATGGGCAATTGGGTATCGATGTGGAAAAAGCGTACAGCATGGATACCTTTTCCGGGACAAGTAACGGCGGCACTATCGATACCTGGAGCGTGACCACGACCTTCAACTATCAACTGTTGGAAGATCTGTCCACGGGCCTTTTTGCTTCCTATCAGGATCAGGACCACCAGGATGCCCTTTTAAACAATACGATTACCAATTATAAGGAACGCCAGTATCAGGCCGGCGCTACATTGAACTACAACTTCCTGAGGTATTATACGCTGACTGTCGGATATACATTCACCCGACTGGATCCTGATACCACGCAGATTACGGGCTATGATGAAAATCGTGTCTATCTGATGCTTTCAGCGAAAAATGAGTTGCTCCGATGGTGATTGGCATTATCATGTTAGGGAATGAAGTCTGAATGTACCGTATAAATGGCATTGGGCGGTCTATTGAGGAGCGCCCAATGCCATATATATATAATTATATGGAAAATATTTATGCTTAACGCCCTGACAATTGATGTTGAAGACTACTTTCAGGTTAACGCTTTTGCCCGCTCCATCAGATATGAAGACTGGGATAACTATCCGCTACGCGTTGAGGCAAATACCAGTCGTATTCTCGATCTGCTCGATGAATTCGATTTTAAGGCGACCTTTTATATCCTTGGCTGGATCGCTGAACGGGTTCCAGGTCTTGTACGGGAGATTAGTCGTAGGGGGCATGAAATCGCCTGTCACGGTTATGCCCATCAACTGATTTTTGCAATTGGCCCAGATGCCTTTCGCGAGGATGTGCGCCGGGCAAAGAGGATACTTGAAGACCTCTGCGGGGAGCAGGTCTGCAGCTATCGTGCTCCCAGTTATTCGATCACCAAGAACTCCCTCTGGGCGCTTGATATCCTGATTGAAGAGGGGTTTGTCCGTGATTCCAGTATCTTCCCTGTCTACCATGATACTTATGGGATGCCGGATGCGCCTCGTTTTCCCTACGTGATTCAGCGGCAGGCCGGGAGCATTACGGAATTTCCGCTAACGACCTACCGGCTGCATGCGGGGAAAAGCGAGTACAGGCTGCCCATTGCCGGTGGCGGTTATCTGCGGCTTCTTCCGGCACAAATATTGATTTGGGGGATCGAGAGGATCAACCGGCAAGAAAATCAACCGGCTGTCCTCTATTTCCATCCCTGGGAGATAGATCCTGATCAGCCGAGAATAAAGGCAGGTCTGAAATCGACATTCAGACATTATTTGAATCTTCGAAAGACTGAGAGTAAACTTCGAAAAATTTTTGCAGCTGGCAGATTTTCAACGATGAAGGCGGTTTTGCAACAGCAAAGCGTGCAGTAGGAGAGAGTCGTGAACAATAAGAAAGCACACCATATACGTCTCTTCTCCCCCTCTGACGAACATCGTTGGAATGATTATGTCGACAACCATTCGGCAGGAACACCCTTTCACCGTATTCCCTGGAAAAAGACTGTTGAGGCGAGTTTTGGGCATCATAGCTATTACCTGCTGGCAGAAGAATCTGATGGGAGTGTGGTTGGAGTGTTCCCCCTTTTTCATTTGAAAAGTTTTCTGTTCGGCAATTATTTGACATCCATACCCTTTGCAGAATTGGGGGGACCGTTGGCAGACAGTGCCGGTGCACTCCAGGCCCTTGTCGACTATGGTATTGATATTACCAAGAATCTAAAATGCGATTACCTGGAAATTCGCTCCAGAAATGCAATTCCGGGGTTCAAGGTGAAATCATTGTATTACAACTTCAGCCGGGAGATATTTCCTGAGGTGGAAGCCAATTTGGCCGCCATTCCGAGGAAGTCTCGGGCTGCAGTCCGCCACGGCATCAAAAGCGGCCTGACTGCGGAATTCGGTAATCACCTGCTTGGTCAATTCTATGAGGTCCTGGCCCACAGTTATCATACCCTCGGGACTCCTGTGTTTTCTTTTGGGTATTTCAGGAGACTTCTTGCCAATCATGCGGACAGTTCTCAGGTCATGATCATCCGAACCAAAGAACAGACGCCGGTGGCTGCTGTCATGACCTTTTTTTATCGTGATCAGGTCATCCCGTACTACGCAGGCTCTCTTCTGGAATTTAGGAAACTGGCACCAAATGACTTTATGTATTGGGAACTGATGAAGTACGGCTGCGAGCAGGGCTATCGAATATTTGATTTCGGGCGCAGCAAGGAGGGGACCGGTTCTTTTGATTTCAAGAGGCATTGGGGATTCGAGCCGAAACCTCTTGCCTATCAATATCATCTGCATGGGATTGCTGATCTGCCCAATCTGAGTCCAACCAACCCGAAATATCGCCGCAAGATCCAGCTTTGGAGAGGGCTTCCATATTTTGCCACGAAGGCGATCGGCCCGATTTTTGCCCGTTATCTTGCCTGAACCGTGCTTTGATATGAGCGCAACTAATCTGAAAATTCTCTATCTGGCCCATCGAGTTCCTTTTCCTCCCAATAAGGGGGATAAGATCAGATCGTTTAATGAGATTAAATATCTCAGTCAGGAGCATGAAATTCATCTCGCCTGTCTCATTGACGATCCGAAGGATGTGCAGCATGTAAGCGGTCTGGAACGGTTTGTCAGGACAATCGATTATGTTTTGATCTCCCCGTTCCGGCAGAAGCTGAAGGCTCTCCACTTTTTTCTGACGGGACAGCCGCTGAGTGTGCCCTATTTTTACTCCTCAGAGCTGCAGACTGCTGTGGATAAGCGACTGGCCGAAATCGATTTTGATGTTATTTTCTGTTTCTCTTCCCCTATGGCCGAGTATGTCTTCAAGAGCCGCCATTACCGGGATGGCAGACTTGGGCGCGCTCGACTCATTATGGATTTTGTCGACGTCGATTCCGATAAATGGCGGATGTATGCTGGCTTCAGCAGTTTCCCTTTCTCCCTCATCTACCATCGTGAATGGCTGTGTCTGCAAAAATATGACGCCAGGGTTGGTCGGGCTTTTAGCCGGAGTATATTCGTTTCTGAAAAGGAGGTGGAACTGTACCGCTCTTTTTGTCCCGATGCGGATTCTCAGGCAATTGCCAATGGTGTCGATCAGGATTTCTTTGCAGTGACGGAGAACATGCGTTCCGAAGCTTGTAAGGGTGCATCACCCGCCACGCTTCTTTTCATGGGTGCCATGGACTACTACCCCAATGTCGATGCGGTAGTCTATTTTGCCGAGGATATCTGGCCAATGGTGAAAGAAAAAATCCCGACGGCACAATTTATCATTGCGGGCAGCAATCCGACCGCCAGGGTCAGGGATCTGGCACGACGCGACCGTTCCATAACGGTGACCGGGGCTGTCCCGGATATCCGGCGTTATCTGGCCCAGGCTGATATCTTTATTGCACCATTTCGTATAGCGCGGGGCATCCAGAATAAGATACTTGAAGCCATGGCAGCCGGGGTGGCGGTTGTCGCCCGACCTGAAGCTGTACAGGGCTTTGGCCGCCAGCCATCATGCATTACAGTGGCAACAAATGCTGATGATTTTGCTTCTGCAGTGCTTGCCTTGCTGATGAATGAAAACGCGCGGGCAGCAATAACGCAGGAAGCAAAAGAATTCGTATGTTCAACCTTTTGCTGGCAAGACAATATGAATGCCCTGCAGCGCATTCTCCTAATGTGAACGTCTCAATAAAACGGCGGCTTTTCCTTGCCGAAGTGACGAGCTTTCATGATGCATTGTGGCTGGCCAGCCCGGTCAGCCATGGTGGTTAGATTGGGTTCCTGCACGGGATGCTTATAATGCTGGCCGGAAAATTTTCTGGCGTCTCTCAGCGGCGCTAAAGACATGTCTCTTTAATATTACATCGTAATCAACATCGCCCTTCCGCGAGCGCTCAGCAATTCAGCTTTCAAATAAATATCACCGGTAATGAAGAGATGTCTATAAGAAAAAAGGTGGTACTGCAGTTCTTTGGCTCCAATATAGTTACGGTCATCAGCTTCCTTTTAAGTATGATTCTTTCGCGGATGCTGACGCCTTCTGAGATAGGAATCTTTTCGATGGCCGCAGTCATTGTGTCTATCGCACATGTTTTTAGAGACTTCGGCGTTGTTGCGTATATCAAGCAAAAAAAGGAACTTGAAATAGAGGTTCTAAGAGCTGCCATGGGGATGCTTATCTGCTCTTCATGGCTTATTGCTCTCGTGCTTTATTTTCTCAGTTGGCCAATTTCCAATTTTTATCATCAGGAAGGTGTTAGGGCCACTATGCAGATCCTTGCTGCCGGTTTTCTCTTTATCCCATTCGGATCAATTTCTCAGGCTGTGCTTGCCCGAGAACTGCAGGTTGAGAAAACTGTTTTGGTGAATGCCGTCAGTACAATGGTGTATTTCTGTGCCAGCTTACTTTTTGCGTGGACGGGATTCAGCTACTTAACGATGGCGCTGGCTAATCTGGTAAATATTATTGTTTCCGTTATCGGTTTCACTCTCATGCGTCCTCGCTGGCTGCCCTGGCTTCCCTCGCTAAAGGGGTGGAAGAACGTTTTTCATTTTGGAAGCGGAGCAATTATAACAAGTATTGTTCAGTCCTTCGATGAGGCATTAGGGGACATTATGCTGGGCCGGTTGAGTGTTTCTCACTTCGTGGGGGTTTTTAGCCGGGCAAATTCTACGGTTAAGATCTCTTTCGAGGCCGTCAGGCCGACTATGGATTATATTTCTCTTCCGTATCTGGCAAAAGTACATCACTCCGGTGAGGTATTGAGTAAAGAAATTGTCAGATCAACATCTTATCTTACTTCGTTGCTCTGGCCCACTCTTGCCGCTACTGCATTTTATTCCTTGGATATTATAAAATTACTTTATGGCAATAATTGGGTTGAAGCAGCTCCCGCTGTGCCATGGTTGTGTCTGGCCTTTGGTGTGCGGGCAACTTTCTATTTTGTCAATCCAGCGACCACGAGCATTGGGAAGCCCTATTGGTCTGCATTACCGATCGGGTTTGGTGTTCTGTTGAAAATAGTCTTTATTTTTGCAACATTCGACGGTTCCATCGTTTCATTTTCCCGTTCTTTGGCCTTTGCCGAAATTTTTGCGAGTGTTTTGTATGTATTGGCCGCTAATTCGTTGTTAGGTATGAGCCTTTCCCTCTGGTGGTCAGCGGTATCTCGAAGCGTCAAGCTTACAATTGTAATTATTCTTGTGCTTGTTCTTCTAGAAAATGCTACCACTGGGCTGTCAATTCCTGTTGTGCGACTTTTGGTTGCAGGGGCGTTATTGGTACCGCTCTGGTTTTTATTGATCTTTGTTATGAAACATCCAATTTCAGCGGAATTTTCACGTCTGATTTCACATGTAAAAGGACGATGGTAAGACCCTGGATCCTATGTCACGCCTGGCTATTTATAGAGAAGCGTGCTTGAATTGTCCCTGTCATTCCAGAATAACGTGCTTTCTTGTTCTGTTAGGGCCGCCCAGTACGGCACAGCCATGCTGGTTTAGAGAAATACCTGTCTTTAATTCCGCCAAGAGTTCTATCTTAGGGTAATTGTTGACAACGAATGTGACGATAATATTCTTTCAATAGAAAGTGTATTGTCCGTCATCACTTTTGTGGCCCGCTTCTGCTGCAGTGGTCTTCTGCTCTTTACAATTACTTTGAAGAGGCATATTAGTTCGGCAAGCTTCACGGCTCAAGGGGCCGCGATTTTCCCTTGCACCGAAGTCTCATTTAATTCAGTTGGTCCCGCACCTCACTTGAGGTTTTTTTGCCTGTCATTCCTGTGGAGTTTTAATTTTGTTGAACATTGTCTTGTTTTTTGCTACATTCATTAGTTGTATAATGCTGATAATACATTCCTTGGTGATTGTTAGAGTCTACATATTTGATTTATATACAATAGCTGCTACTCAATCGGCAGATTGCGACATTCCAGCAGGCAGTTTTACAGAACTTTCATATAGCATTGCATGGAGCGAGGGGTAATGGTCATGCTGCAGAACGACATGTCATCCCTAACAATCCCAAGGGTATCTGTTATTATTCCCGTTCGGAATGGATACCTTTATATTTGTGAAACGATTGACAGTGTCTTGAACCAAAATATAAATGATTTGGAAATCATCATCGTAGATGATGGCTCGACCGATTATGATTATACGCAGCTGGAGTCGTATGACAGTCGCATACAGGTTATACGGCTTGACGGTTTTGGTGTGTCACATGCAAGAAATGTAGGAATGGCGGCCTCCAGGGGGGAGTTTATTGCATTTCTTGATGCTGATGACGTCTGGTTCCCTGGAAAACTTCTCGCTCAACTGCGTTATTTTGAGAAGCACCCTGAAGTCGGTGTTGTATTTGGTGGTTTTGTTAAATGGGAAGCAAGGGATGACGGTCAGCATCCCCCTGCCTCTTTGCTGATGACTGACTCCTCTCACCTCGAAGATATAGATCCTGAACATTCCGGCTGGTTGTATCCAAAACTCCTTATGGGGCTTCTTGTCGGTATCAATACACCGTTGATTCGTCGGGGAATTATTGCGCTGGTTGGGCAGTTCAATGAAAAAATGCGAATTGGTGAAGACTATGAATACTGGTTGCGGATATCGCAGCTGACTCAGATGCATGCGCTGGCTGGTCCCGTAGCCCTGTACAGGATTCATAATGCAAGTGCCATGCATCATTTAGACAAAGAAAATCATCTGGCCGCTTTGCTGGAAACGGCCCGAAAACGTTGGGGGCTTTCCAGCCCGGATGGAGCCTTTCTTCCTCTCCAAGATTTCAGAAGGCGTCTTGCGGCCGTCGAATTTTCGCATGGATACAATCACTACTGGAAGGGGGATCCCGCCACTGCCGTGAAGAGTTTTGCCAAATGCCTGTGTCATGGTCATCGCCTGATTCGGTCATTGTGCTATATGATAATGTCATGGGGAAAATTGATTAAAAGTTTTCCGGCAATGATGACGCTTTAAAAAGAGATTCAATGACTTCACCGATAAAAGACACAATCGTGAGGATTGTGCAGGAGGGGTTATACCGGACAGGCTTTATGGGCTTGCTGCACCGGTATAGAAATGCTCGAACCTTAACCGTGTTAATGTTTCACCGAGTTCTTCCTCGTGAGTCAAGCGAATTTATGCGTTCAGAGCGGGAGTTTACTTTCAGCATTGAAGGATTTTGCCGCTGTCTTGATTTTTTGAAGCATCATTATAATGTGATTGATTTGGATACATTAATCGATGTGGAGAACGGAAGGTGTGTGCTGCCGCCCTTTGCTGCTTTGATTACTTTTGATGATGGCTGGAGAGATACTGTGGTTCATGCTTTGCCGGAATTGCAGAAAAGGGGATTGCCGGCAGTTCTCTTTGTTTCTACGGAAATACCACGATTTGCAACATCCCGCTGGTGGCAGGATGCACTAGTTGAAATAGCAGGGAGTTCGGAGTATTCGCAAGGTCTTGCTCAGGACCTCGGTTTGATACCTGCGGATCAGCCTGACTTTCATGAATTATCGTCGATCCTTGCCTCTATGGCGCCTTCGGAGCGGGAGGCGCTGATTGTGAAATACATACCCCTGCACGGTGAACGTCAAATGTTGAGCTCCGCAGATCTTGCTTCTCTTAACCAAAAACAGCTTGCCTTGGCGGCGCATGGCCACACTCATGCGCCGCTTACCTATGTCAGAGAATTAAGTGAAGAACTGGAAGCATCAGCAAAACATATTCGAGGTTTGGGTGGATATGCTACTGCCATGTCATTGCCCCATGGTGACGTAGATGTCCGGGTTCTGCGCTCGGCCCGTAAGGCTGGGTTTGAGTGGATTTTCACAAGTGTTCCTGCCTTGAATTCATCTGATATGCCGCATAAGAACAGGCTTCTTGCGCGCATCCATGTCCCGGAAAATCGTTGGACCTGCGGGGTAGATAATCGCATCTCAAATGCAAGACTAGCAAATTTCCTGTTCCTGCGACCAATACAAAGCAGCGCCTATCCGGAATTCAGAGAGTCTGATGTCCGCTCCTAGGATTTTAATATATGGGGCAATTGCCCGTCAGGCGTCCGCCAAAGAATCATTCCCGGCAACCTGGAAGAGAAAGATAAAGGAAGTCAGGGAGCGCCTGCTGTGGGCTGTGGGCTCGACACACTTCCTGGATTATCGTAATTTCAACCTTCCATACCCGACCAATGTTGGCGACATAGGAATAGCGGTGGCGGTGAGAATGCAGCTGGCATCGCGATTTCCTGATGCTGAATTCATAAATTTGAATTGGGGTGAATTGCATCTCTTAGAGAAAAAAGACCCTGTCGGAAAATTGGATCTGATCGTGGTCGCCGGGGGAGGATATTTATTTGTAGACGATCAGGGCTGCCTTGCGAAACGAATAGAGCAGGATCTTCTTGTTCTTGAACATATGGCGACGCCTGTTGTTCTTTACGGGGTCGGTGTAAATTGGTTGTTCAACGCTATAACGAAAGAAAATAATTATAAACTGCGTAATAGAGACCGCCGTGTTTTGGAAAGAATTATTAATTGTGCATCATTAGTGAGTGTAAGGGATCCTCTTTCCCGAGAGATTCTGTTGGAAAATTTAAAAATATCCGTCGATTTGGTGTGTGACCCTGCAATTTTCTTGGACTTAGGAGACTTGAACAGGCAGAATACGAAGAGCAGGACCAGCACATCCCCTGTTAATGTCAGCATTAATTTTCCATTTCATGGAGAATTGTCTTCGACAATCTTAAGGAAAAACCTTATTGGATATGTACAGATGTTAAAACAGATAAGGCAAGATACAAATTGCAGATTGCACTATTTTGTGCATAATTATAGTGAGTTGCTGATTCCGAAATTGCTGCAGGATAAGGGGCTTGATGTCGAAATCGTGGTTGGTGCCCCTGTTTATCTCTTTAAGCAATATCATAAAATGAATATCCATATTGGCGGTATGTTACATTCCTGCATATTCGCAGCGGGGGCAGGGACGCCCTGTGTTTTACTGGCATATGATATTAAACATTGTGGTTTTGCTGATTTATTTGATATGGGCGATCATTGTCACGACGCTGTCAGATTTAATTCCCGTGCAGTTCTTCAAAGTGTTCGGCAGATTTTGCAGAATGAGCTGCTCTGGCGCAAAAAAATCGGAAAACGGCTTGCGGTATTGTGGCGCTCTCAACAGCAGTTTATAGATTTGTGTGCGGCCCTTGGTAAAAATGATATCTGCTGTACAAAAAATTAAGAGCCCGGCGCATGAACGATACTATAGAGTGTTTCAAGATAAACGAACTTCCCGCGAAATACCGGCAAATATGGGAGGATCTGGTGCAGACGTGCGGAGCATGCCGCAACGCATTCCTGACCCCCTTGTTTTGTGATGCAGTGGCAGCAGCCGGGTCGGATGTCCGTACTGTGATAGTTCTGAGACATGGGCAGGCCCACAGCATATTACCCTATCAGATGAAACCGGGGATTTTGGGAAAGCTTGGAGTCGCAGAACGTGTTGGTGGTGAGATGAGTGACTATTTTGGCATAGTCACGAAGGATGAAATGCATTTTGATGTTGCTGCCCTGTTGCGTTCAGCTCGTATTTCAGCTCTGGAATTCTCTCATCTTGGCGAAACGCAGTCTACATACGGACTATATGGAGAATCACCTCGCAAAGGCCTTACTATTGACCTTGGGGCCTCGGAAGATAATTACTGGAGAAGCCTGCAGGCTTCAAATAAAAAACTCACTTCTGATACGGAACGGCGGTTTCGCAAACTCATTGCTGATTATGGTCCTGTGCAATTTGAACTGCAGTCATCTCGGCCTGATGATGATCTTAAGTCTTTGATTAAACATAAAATCAAACAGTATAGACGCACCGGAAATATGGGAGCCGTGCTCTTTCAACAGAAGAATATCGATCTGCTTTTCCGTCTCCTCAGAGTAAATGCGCGTGAATGTACTGGGTATATCAGTGTGCTCAAGATCGGGGACCGTTTGATTGCAGGGCATTTTGGATTGCTCTGTTATGGCACCTTGCACTACTGGTTCCCAGTTTATGACCAGGAATTTCATTCTTATTCACCTGGAAGATTATTGCTGATGCACCTTCTGCGGGAAGGGCTGTCGGCGGGAATCAGGAGGATTGATCGCGGAGAAGGCGATGCGGCCTATAAAAGGGATTTTGCAAATTGTGAACAAATTTACTACAAAGGAGTCTGGACTGCGGGATATGTAAGAAGTATGCTGGGATATCTGGCATTACAGGCAACATGGAGCATCAATGAGAGACTCAAGAAAAAACTGAGTTGCAGTTAAAATCAGGCCAACCAAATGGATATATCGTCTCATCGGGAGAGGGAAAAGGCATGCGGTGAAAGTCAAGGTATGCGTGCCACCAGAAAAACGCATATTTTACACATTGTCAATTCGTTACAAGTGGGAGGGATGGAGCAGGTCGTTGTCAACATCATAAATGAACTTGATCCATTCAGATACCGCCATTCAATTTGCTGCATTCAATCAACAGGTCCAATGGTGGATCGAATCAGCTTCCCAGTAAAAATATATACAATTGGGAAGAAGGCCGGTCCGGATTATTTGATTCCGTTCAAGATTGCCCGGATCATCAGAAAAATCGATCCGGACGTCGTTCATACGCGGAACTGGGGCGCTGTAGACGGGGTTCTTGGTGCAATACTTGCCGGGGTGAAAGCTGTTGTGCATGACGAACACGGGCGTGATGCGGCTGATCCGGACGGCATCAATGTTAAGCGGCGTTTTATCAGAAAAGCTCTCAGCTACAGGATATGTCGTTTTATTCCGGTTTCGGCCGATCTTGAGAAATGGTTGGTTGATGTTGTAGGAATAGCACCGGCAAAGGTGCAAAAAATACACAATGGTGTGGATACCATGCTTTTTCACCCCGCTGATGACAGGGGTGAGAAGCGGGAAAAATTGGGCATGGAGAACGACTCCTTTGTGATCGGGTTTGTAGGCCGTCTCGATCCTGTTAAGGATCTTGCAACTCTTTTACGGTCATTTGCGCTTTTTTCTTCAAACTTGCAGCGAAAAACATATCTATATGTGGTCGGAAAGGGGAGCGAACTTGAATCGCTGAAAAAATTGTGCAATGAACTCGAGATTTCCTCGAAAGTGTTTTTCGCAGGAGAATGCAATGATATTCCCGCAGTTATGCGATGTATTGATATTTTTACCTTGACTTCAATCGCTGAAGGGATTCCCATGACAGTTCTTGAGGCCATGGCATCGGGTTTGCCTGTGGTCGCAACTGACGTTGGAGGATTGAAGGAGATTGTTGAACCGTATGGTACCGGTTTTCTGACCCCGGCTCGTGGGGTTGAGGAAATTGCCGCAGCGTTTACTGCCTATGCAAATGATCCTGAGCTTGTATCCTGTCATGGCAAAAATGCTCGAAAAAAGGTAGAAAGGGATTTTTCCATACACTCAATGGTCGCTCAGTATGATGCTCTTTATATGAGCCTGTTTGCAGGCGGACGGTCTTGACTTTCTATGCGCGATCTCTTAGTGTTTTTGGCACTTCTTGGTGGAATCCCATGGTATTTTCTTAATCCGTATTACGGCGTTCTTGCTTTTTTTGTCGTCAGCATCCTGAATCCCCATCGTTACACTTGGGGGGCAGCGTACAGCTTTCCCTTTGCTCAATACATTGCGTTTGCAACTCTGCTTGGTCTCCTGTTTGGGAGAGGGCTCCGTAATCCATTACCTAAGGAACGGGAAACTGCTATATTATTAGCTCTTTGGCTGATGTTCCTTGTAAGCAGCCTGTTTTCTCTTAATTCCGATCTTTCAATGAATGAGCTTTCTCGAGTGTCAAAAATTCTTCTTATGACATTCGTCACCATGTGGGTCTGTTGTTCTCAGGAACGGTTACGGTATCTTTTCTGGGTTATTGCACTCTCAATGGGATTGATTGGCATAAAGGGTGGCCTGTTCGGGATATTGACAGGGGGCGGGCATACGGTTTTCGGACCGCCGGATTCATTTATCAGTGACAATAATGACGTGGGGCTGGCTTTCAATATTGCCCTGCCGATTATTTATCATCTGGCGACATTTGAGAAAACTCTCAGAATGAGAAAAATCATGATGGCCATATTTTTTCTGACAGTTCTGGCCACTATTCTCACTTTTTCCCGTGGTTCTGCAATAGCGCTTGCCGTCCTTCTCCTCCTTATTTCTCTTGTCAGTAAAAACAAGGTGAGAAACATCCTGACACTCTGCATCCTGGGATTTTTCTTGTCATTTTTTCTTACCGAGAAATGGACAGAGCGTATGAACACTATTAACACAAGTGATATGAAGGAGGACTCTTCCTTCATGGGGCGTGTCAATGCGTGGCATAATGCCTGGAATATTGCTGTTGACAGGCCGTTCACCGGAGGGGGATTGGCTATTACCCAGAGTCAGAGGATCTTTGAGAGATATGCGCCTGACCCCAACAATTTTCATGCTGCCCACAGCATCTATTTTCAGATGCTTGGAGAGAATGGGTTTGTCGGTCTCATGATCTTTCTCGTGCTCCTCTGTTCACTCCTTGCAAGTCTGAATAGAGTTCGGCGTAAGTTTGCAGAACATCCTGAGCATCAATGGCTTTCTCATTATGCCGTGGCGATTCAACTCTCACTTATCGGTTTTATGATCAATGGCTTAACTCTGGGGAGAGCCTATTTTGATCTGGCTTATCTTGTTATTGCCATGGGGATTATGACAAAAACCCTGGCAAGAGCGGTGGAGAGAGAGCAAGATTCCTTTTCTTGAAAAAGATTGCAGCGCAATGAACATACTCTATCATCACAGAACTATGGTCGAAGATGCTCAGGGGATTCATATTGCCGAAATGATTCGTGCATTTGAATTGAATGGTCATCATGTGGAATTATTTTCACTTGTAAAACGCGGTGGACGTGAGCAAAAGGGAGAGGTCTCACTTCTTGGCAGATTGAAAAGTGCCATGCCGGAGATGATTTTTGAACTGGCGGAAATATCCTATAATCTTTTTGCAATTTTTGCTCTCCTGTTGAAAATTATACGGACCAGGCCTGATTTCATCTATGAGCGGTATGCACTCTATAATGCCGCAGGTGTGGTTGTCTCCCGTCTGACCGGAATTCCGGTTGTATTGGAGGTGAATGCTCCTCTGGCATTTGAAAAACGTCAATATGGCCATCTCAGTTTTCCTCGCCTGGCCGCGTGGTTCGAAAAAATCATATGTTCTTCGGCTACATATACGCTGACGGTCACAACACCTTTAAAAAATATTCTGATCGCTGAAGGTGTGCGCCCTGAGAAAGTTATTGTTATGCCGAATGGCATCCGTAAAGAATTATTATTGGAGTCACCCAATAATCCGGCTTTGAAAGAGTCTCTTGGCATTCCCCGGGATGCCATTGTTTTGGGTTTTGTCGGTTGGTTTCGTCCATGGCATGGTCTGGATCGGTTGATTGATTTGTTTTATGCTCAGCAACTTGCGCAACAGGGGGCCTGCCTGCTTCTGGTTGGTGGCGGACCGATCCTCGCACAACTCCAGGCGCAGGCAGAGAGATTGGGCTTATCCGGCAGATCGGTTTTTTTTACCGGTCCTTTGCCTCATGATTCTGTCTATCAGCATATAAAGGTCTTCGATCTGGCTCTGCAGCCAAACGTTACGTCATATGCCAGCCCCATGAAAATCTTTGAATACCTTGGCCTGGGAAAGCCTGTTCTTGCCCCTCGTTTTGAAAATATAGAGGAGATCCTGACCGACGGCTATAATTCCTGGTTGTGTGACATCAACGATGAGGTCCAGTTCGCAGGTATGATAAAAAATGCCTTAAGCAGTGCGGAGGAGATTCGTGCGCGCAGTGCGCATGCCCGGGAGACTGTGGTGAGTCGGGATTATTTCTGGGAAGGCAATGCTGTTCGCACTGTTAAGTTGGTTGAGAAGAAGCGGCACAAAGGAGGGGGGAAGTGTGTGGCATAACCGGTATATTTCAGCGTAATGGTCAGCCTGTCAATCCCGATGGCCTGATCCGGATGACGCGGACGCTGCTGCATCGTGGTCCCGATGAGGAAGGATATTTTGTGAACGCGTCTCCTTCCGCTTCATTGGAGAGGGAGGGGATCCCGATACATTTTCTGCCGGAACCGGCACCGCTTGCAGCCGGTTGGGTCGGTCTGGGACATCGCAGGCTGAGTATTATTGATCTTAAATCGGGACAGCAGCCACTTTCCAATGAAGACGGCAGCATCTGGATAGCCTTTAACGGCGAGATTTATAATTTCCAGGAACTTGCTGCAGAGTTGAAAGGCAGGGGACATCAGTTCCGGACCAACTCTGATACGGAAACCATTGTCCATGCCTATGAGGAGTACGGTGAACGTTGCGTGGAGAAATTCCGGGGCATGTTTGCCTTTGCCCTCTGGGATAACAGGCGGCAAGAGCTTTTCATTGCCCGAGACCGTCTCGGCAAAAAGCCGCTTTACTATGCTCTCGAAGACAGTCGCTTCCTTTTTGCCTCGGAAATCAAGGCCATTCTGGATTATCAGGACGTGCCCCGTACGCTCAATATGCAGGCGCTCTCCGACTATCTCTCTTTGCTGTATATCCCTGCTCCTCAATCTATTTTCACCTCCGTCTGCAAGCTTCCGGCAGCGCATTATGCCGTTATTACAGCGACAGCCTGCACCATTACCCAGTATTGGGACCTTTCCTTCGAACCGGATGGGCACAGAAGTTCTGAACAGATACAGGAGGGATTGCTTGAAATCCTGCAGGATGCAACCCGTATGCGCATGATCAGTGAAGTTCCGCTTGGGGCCTTCCTGTCCGGCGGTGTCGATTCATCTGCAGTTGTTGCCTGTATGTCGAAGGTGTCCAGGGAGCCGGTGAAGACGAACGCCATTGCATTTCCGTATGCACGGTATGATGAATCCGTATACGCCCGTGATATTGCAAAACGTTTCGGTACCGATCATCAGGAATTCCTGGTTGAGCCGGATGCCGTTTCTGTTATCGAAAAGCTGGCTTGGCACTATGATGAGCCATTTGCCGATCCTTCTGCAGTGCCAACCTATTATGTATCCAAAATGACCCGCGATCGTGTAACCGTGGCTCTCTCCGGTGATGGCGGCGATGAAAATTTTGCCGGTTACAGGCGCTATTATTTCGATTGCCTTGAGCAGCGGATCCGGGGACTGCTTCCGGATTCGATACGGCGTTCTTTGTTTGGGACTCTTGGGTTTCTCTATCCGAAGGCCGATTATCTGCCACAGATGTTCCGGGCCAAAACCCTTCTCTCTAATATTGCCCGTGACCCAGCAGAGGCCTACTGCTTTTCCATGAGCGCTTTTAAGGAGGAGGATAAACGCAGGCTGCTCAAGCCTGAAATCCTGCACGCCCTGCAGGGATACCGCACAGATGACCTTTTTAAGGATTTATACCGTAAGGCGCCTGCGGTTGACCATCTTTCGAAAATTCAATACATTGATATTAAAACCTATCTTGCCGAGGAAATCCTTACCAAGGTAGATCGTGCCAGCATGGCGGTTTCTCTGGAGGTGCGCTGCCCGATTCTCGATCACCGTCTCATGGAATATGCCGCCGGAATTCCATCGGACATGAAGCTTGCAGGGAAGGACGGTAAACATATATTCAAACAGGCCCTGAGCCGTTATCTTCCGGCTGAAACGCTTTGGCGAGAAAAAATGGGTTTCAGTATGCCTGTCAAGGAGTGGTTCCGCCGGGATTTGAAAGACTATCTGCATGCTTGCGCTGTCGATGGCCCGGCGACTCATAAGTATCTGAATAGATCGCACCTTGAATCAATGTATCATCAACATGTCAGCGGGCGCCGTGACTGGACGGCGGAGTTGTGGGCAGTACTGATGCTCAACCTTTGGGATCGCAACTATTCGGGTGATTCCCATTGAAAATTCTGGTCTTTACAACCGTATTTCCCAATGAAAAGCAGCCTACCCTGGGGGTGTTTGTCCGTGAGCGGATGTTTAAAGTCGCCAGGCATTGCGAGGTGAAGGTCGTCGCTCCGGTGCCCTGGTTCCCTTTTATAGAGTTGATTCGGCCGGGTTATCGTCCCAAGGTCCCGTATCTGGAGATCCAGGACGGCATTGAGGTTTATCACCCGCGGTTTTTCAATATCCCTGGCGTATGCAAATTTCTTGATGGTTTTTTTTTGTTTCTCTCCTCTTTCTGGACTGTGCGGTCGTTACGCAAAATCTTCGGATTCGATATTATTGATTCCCATTTCATTTACCCAGATGCGGTGGGAGCCTGCTGGCTCAGCAGGGTGTTCAACAGGCCTCTGACGGTCACCCTGCGCGAGAGCAACCCGGGGAAGTTTATCCGCTCTCCTCTGGCCAAGGTTCAGGTGCTCCGGGCCCTTGGCCGCGCCACCAGGGTCTTTTCTGTCTGCACTGCCCTGAAGGATTATTTCCAGGTCCTGAAGATAGATCCGGGAAAAATGCATGTTGTCCCCAACGGGGTCGATATCGATAAGTTTCGCCAGGCAGAAAAACGGACCGCAAGAAGGCTGCTCGGGCTGCCTGAATCGGCAAGAATACTTATTACGGTTGGCTGGCTTATAGAAAGAAAGGGTTTTGACCGGGTCATCTCTCTGCTGCCAGAGCTGGCAACAGAAATAGATTCTCTCTACTATGTGATGGTAGGCGCTGCACCGGGGGATGGCACCAGTTATGAGAGAAGGCTCCGTTTACTGGTGCAGGAATTGAAACTTGAGAATCGGGTTCTCTTTGCGGGCGGTCAGCCCCATGGGGAAATGTACCGGTGGCTGTGCGCTGCGGATGTCTTTGTCCTGCCGACCACCGGCGAGGGCTGGGCCAATGTCTTCCTGGAGGCCATGGCCTGTGGTCTTCCGGTTGTGACCAGCCGGGTGGGAGGGAATTCGGAAGTTGTCTGTTCCGACGATTACGGGATTCTTTTTGATCTCGAAAACGCGCATGACCTGTTGCAAGCCATTCGCGCTGCATTGACGAAGACGTGGGATCACGAGAAAATTGTCGCCTATGCGCAGGAGAATACCTGGGAGAAAAGGGTCGCTGCGCTTGTTGGGCATTTTGAAACAATTATGCAGGCAGGAGGGGAGGAAAAAAATGAATACTCTTGAGCGAGCCTTTCGCTGTGCAGTCAGGTCAGCAGCCTTTTCTATTATTGGGGCCGTCATTTTTTCATACTTTTCTGGCAACTCCGAAGTATTTGCAGCCGGTGAGCGATTTTCCGTCCCCTTGACCGTCCAGGAAGCCCTGCCCGGTGATGTAAAAGGAATGGCACGCAGCTCTGCCCCGGTAACGGCGGGAATTCCCCTGGCAGAAAACAGCGGCATTAAAGACGTTAAGCAGCTGGGGCTTTCCGGGGCCGCGGTCGGCCAGTTTCGTGCTCTTGCCTGGTGGCCCAACGGCAATATACGCTGGGTATTGACTGATTTTCAGGCCGACGTTCCTGCTGGAGGGACAAATGCCGGCGTTTCATTGATCGCGGGCAACGGGAATTTCGGCGGAGACAATCTGGCTGCTGATAGCGGCTCTTCAATAACGGTTACGACCGGAAAGGCCCTATTTACCGTAAGGAAGACAAATTTCAATATCCTCGATTCCGTCGTGGTCGGCTCAAAGACATTGGTGCAGAGCAACAATCCTGGGCGGATTTCCGCGGATGGTGCCGATGGGGTGGTGTATTCTTCGGCGAACGATGCCTCTTCTACTGCAGTAATTGAGGAAAACGGTCCCTCCCGTGCTGTTATCAGGGCTGTAGGCAGCCTAAAAGGTCCTGGGGGAAATCGGCTTATGGACTACACGATGCGTTTATATTTTTACCGGAACGCCTCAAATGTAAAGGCCGATGTGATTCTCAGAAATGCTGACAAAAATTCCAACGCTGCTGCCCAGTTTAAAAATGTGAGGTTTGTGGTTCCTCTGTCACTCGATGGCGTTAAAACGGCAACGTTCAGCCGGGATAAGGATACGGTTTCTCGTGCGATTCCCCCTGGCAGCACTGCCAGCCTCTTGCAGGGATATAATAAAAAGTACACGATTAGAGATTTTGAAACGGATTGTTATACCTGGGAGCCCCCCGCTCCCGGAGTATGCGTCAATAACAAATATACCTACGATCCGGCATTTTCCGGCCTGGAAATACGTGCCGGCAATGAAAAGATCAATGCTTTGGGGAATATGACGGACGCGACGCAGGGCTATGCCGATATCTCGGATGCATCGGGCTCCGGGTTGACACTGGCTTCCCGCTTCATGCCTCTTTATTGGCCAACAGGCTTTGAGTTCAACGAGAATGGCGAGGCTTCCGTTGAACTCTATTCCCACATAGCAACCACGATCCTTTCGCTTATATGGGGGAAGCATGACAGCCATGAGTTGATGCTTGATTTTCATACCCAGCCGAAGGATGGAAAAACTGTTCTTTTTGCCCTGCAGTATCCGTTGATTGCCAGGGCGCAGTTTAATTACTACAGGCAGACAAAGGCTGTCTTCGGTCAGGCTGAACTTGTTTCTCCGCATGAGCAAGCAGAGTTTTTCAACAGCATCGGACAATCCGCAAAGTCTCCCTCTCTGGATAATTTCCCTTTAAGTGCGTTGGTTCGTCCCTGGTATTGGCCCATGACCGGCGGGGGAAATCAGACGGATCTTGCACTGGATGACCTGATTGATTTTCTCCGCACCGGGAATAGCGGTTTCTTTCTGAGAGGTGAGCAATGGACGTTGCGTAATGGTGATGGCGCTGTATTCCGAGCCGATAATTTTGCACTTGAACAGATTAAAGGTGCAAAAGGTCCGTTCGAGGGAGGGCGGTCAATGAGTATGAGTATATTCGATATGGAACATGCTCATGCCGGTTCCCTTCCTCTCTATTATTTCCTTACAGGCAATGAGGAAATCAAGGATGCATGTGTTGATTACGGCAAGACCATGATGCGGTCGCAGATCTCTGGCTGGTATAAGGTGCCGGCCACTCCATATCTCAGGGGATGGTCGAGAAAATTGAGAAACTTGGCCTATGCATTCGAGTTCACGTGCCAAATAGGGAATTGTAATATCCCCTATAAAAAAGAGCTTGATTCCGCAATCAACGCATTTCTCGATCTCAGAGATAAGCCCGGTCTCAAAACTGAAGGAAGAAACCTGGAGAGAGGTTACCTGTATTGGGACACAACACTTGATGGGAGCGAGCGTCAGGTACATTCCTTTTTTTATACCCAGATCCATTTTGAAGCAGTCTGGCAGTTGTATCGGATAATGGAGGACACGAATTGGAATTTTGCCCGCAAACACGATTTGGAAGATTATCTGAGCGGATTGGCTCATTTTTTCTTTGATGAGTACCTCGTTGCCTGGCCGCCTGACGCCCCTGAGGGTGGCGGGAGATTTAAATACGGTTGGAATTATAATTATTACCTGGATGATAATTCGAAGAATTTACAATCAAAAGAGCTCTCTCCGTATAGTGCAGAGCGGGCCGCTGTTTGGCTTTATCAGCAGACGGGTGATGCAAAATACCTAGATCAGGCGGCTCAGCTGCTTTGGGAAATTACTGAATATGCGACAGAAAGGAGCCCGTCGGAATTGCAGGAGCAGGCCTTCATGTGGACATATCTCAATAAAAAATCAGTCCCAATTTGGGAATATGTTCCGCTTGAAGTCGGGGTAAACGGTAACGGATCTTATACCTTGAGCTGGACAGTACCTGCGGGGGCACTGGAATATCAGATAAAATACAGCGATAAACCCATAGTCGAATGGTTGGGTTTTAATAAAAACACCCGCGTATATCAATACGACCCTGGGAAGTATACAGCATTTTTCGCTGCCAGAAATATCGCTGAAAATCCTGTCCCCGGTGAAAAGGGAACAAAGCAGACTCTGACTCTGACAAGGCTTCCGGAAGAACAAAAATTTGTTATGAAATGCCTTGTTCTCCGGTGATCCTCATTGTGTGAATCATTGATTGCGCTTCAGCAGCGGAGATGACCATGTCGCCGGTCTGGGGAGTTGGTATGGAAGCTATTGTGAAAGACCGGAGTGCGCAGGTTCAGGTGCCTGTGGGGTATAAGGGCAGCTCTTCTCACCTTTCGGCTGGCGAAACGGCCATCCGGAAAATAACTTCAAAAGCTTGTTAAGCGTCGTCTGGATTTAAGGAGCTGTTTTACCGTGTCTGGGATTTCGAAAAAAAAACTTGAGGGAATAGAATTATGCCGGGGTATAGCAGCAATAATTGTTGTCCTCTACCATGTCTTTCGTCATCTGGAGAAAACGCCTGATCATTCCTCTTTGGGGCATATCTTTCAGTTTGGGCATGCCGGTGTCGATTTATTTTTTGTTATTAGCGGGTTTATAATTTTATTTGCTCATTATGACGATATCAGCTGTCCGGGACGAATAGGTCATTACATCAGAAGACGATTAACCCGTATCATGCCGACCTATCTGGTTGCGCTGTTCGTTACCATATTGATTTCTTCACTGGGAGGTCACAGTTTCCCGAACTATATTGACATAATCATGTCAATATTCCTCCTTCCCTCTGATACAGAGCCAATCCTTGGAGTGGCGTGGACGCTGCAATATGAGGTTGTATTTTATGGCATATTTTGTATTTTGCTGGTGCACCGGTATGGAGGCGTATCGGTATTTGCCCTGTGGCTTCTATGGATAATATGGGCACTTGTAGAGAAGTCTTTCAGCTTTGGGCTGCCAGCGTCTCTTTTCGGAGTGTATAATATAGAATTTTTTCTAGGTATGGCTATTGCCTTCTGGGTGAAAAATTATAAAATGCCGCAATTTTCCGGTACAATAACGATTATGGGCATTCTCCTTTTCATCATATCGGCGATTGCTGAGGACCTACATGTTTTGAATGGATATAGCGGTATTGCCCGCCTGATGTATGGGGTGCCTTCTGCCCTCATAATATTCGGGGCTTCCGATTCCCGTCAGCGGGGCAATACTATCCTTTTGCAACTTTTACGAGTTTTTGGCAAGTCTGCCTACTCTATTTATCTCTTCCAATTCATATTCATCGGTATTGTCTGGAAGATGCTGCAGTTTGCCAGAATGGACCGGGGGATGCCCTATGGCATATCCTTTTTGCTCCTCAGTATCGGAGGAATCGCAGGCGGAATTCTGATGTCTCGCTACGTAGAATATCCCTTGATTCAGCGAGTGCGGACATGGGGGAAATTGACAGTTCCTGCCTCTTCGTGAATACCGGTTAACTGTGATCAGCGTAATTACCTTTCAGTTTTTCCCAGAAACCAGTTGACTGTAACCAGAAATCCCATTCCCAATATAAAAACTGCCATTCCCGAGAATTCGTGCAAAAAACCCTGCGCCGCATCGGCACCGATCCTGGTGGCCATTAAGGCTGTCGCTGTAAGTCTGACGATGTTTGCAAAGATCGCAATGGGGGCGGCAGAGAAAAAAAGGATGATTCTTTTCCATGGAGGCAGGGTGGACAGCAAGGCTAATGCGCCGCTCAGCGCGAACATGGTGACGAGTGAGCGCAGGCCAGAACAGGCGGCAACGACTTCAAGGGTTGTCTGCGCCAGATGTATGACATTCCCTTCCCGGTAGATCGGGATTCCAAAGCCAGAAACCACCTGCTCTGTCAGGTAGGATGAAAACAGCTGCATAGGGAATGCGATCTTATTCCAGATAATGGCTGGAAGCGGAATCATGAAGAGGAGATATGCCAGAGGAAGAAATAGATTTTTAAGATACTGCCATCCCAAGAAAAAAAGTACCAGGCCGAACAGCACGATTATGAATGAGGTCCGTTGGAGGAAGAATTCCGATCCTATCTTTCCGACGATAAGCTGTCCGAGACCGGCGAGGACGACCAGCAGGCCGGCGTTGCATGGTTTGATGGTGATGTCTTTCAGTTTGTCACGTATGCGGTATATGAAGTAGAGCGAGAGAAAAGGAATAAAATAGCCGTGCGAATAGTCGTCATTGATGCCCCACTCTATGACAAGGGTCTTGAGGAAGGGGAGATAAAGCAAGAGCAGTGCCAGAAGAACCGTCCCTGTGCGCAATCCTCTGTTCCTGTCGATCGGTAGGGTCATCATAAACGGGCTCCCGGAAGAAAATTTTCTAGTTGCCCCATCGCTTGCTCGGCAAAATTTTGGGCAATACGCTCGGCATTCTCGATTTCAGTGCCCTTTACCGTAACCATAATTCGGACAAAGGCTCCGTCTCTTCTGCCTTTTGTCAGCGCATCCAGGACCAGATAGATTTTTTCCCAATATTCTGAGGCGATAATTCTCCCTCTGTTCTGATACCAGTAGAGCACAACCTGGTATTGATCTCCATTTCGAATCAGCATTTCGGTAACACTTGAGCGTTTCCCCCCCTCGACTCCAGCGTGCAGGCGGACAGTTTTGACTGCATCTATTCCCCAACCGCCACCCGGCAGACAGTTTTTGGGAGAATGATATTCTCCTCCGACACCGACCGACGAATAGAATCCTACATAGAAATTTACCTGTCTGCTCGATGGATTGCTGTAATTGTAATCAATGTAATCATCGACACCCAACAGTTTCACAACGCTAGCAGAGGACTGAAAGGATTTCAGTAAGGTGTAGTCTCCAATCTGGTCCGGAAAGGAACTCAGGGCCCTTTTAATCGGAATCGCTTGTACACCTGAAGTGACCTGGAGGGTGTACCAGGTGGCTAAAAATAATAATAAAATTATAAAAATACGTCCTGTTCCGTTCATCCTGTGTCTCTGATGGAGTGATCGCTCATGAGATGATCTGTACAGTGACCTTCTCTGTTTTCTCATTCTAGAGTACGTACGACGCGAGTATTTAAGAATTATTTATCAATATAAGCGCAATGCTCCCTGCCTCTTCTGCTGCTGGAGGCAGATTATTGAAAGTGTATGCATTCCGGAAACCGATGGGAAGGAATCATTCGCACCATAAAAAAAACGTAAATACATTAGAGTGCGCTTTACTGAGGCTAGCCTAGCAGATTTGCAGGCAATTACCAATCATTTTTGCAAATTCTCCTCTTTCCATTTTAGATAAATTGGGCTCCAGTTTAGGGGAGTGGTATCCTGGACTTGGCCGAGAGACAGGCCTTGACGGGGTGTTACATGCTGTATGCTATGCAGCTTCATCCTGTTATTTCGTTGTTGTATGGTGTAATATAAGGAAAACGCAGCCATCCTAATCATAAAAATAAGAGGTTGTGCAAGAATGGAATATAAAGACCATCCGGGAAGGTGCCCCCCTAACGCCATGGCGGTGGAGCATCTGCCCAAGGAAGCATTGGGGTTCCAGTTCCTGGATTTGAATCTCAGGCAGATCTGTGATCTTGAGTTTCTCTTGTGTGGAGGATTTGTATCACTGTCCTTTTTATGGGACGACTTGTGAAGGCGGGGCCCCGGGAGACCATCATCCAGAAGAATTTTGGCTGCACTCACTCACTGCCTGGTCCCGGAAGATCATGCGGATCCGTTTACAGGCTCCTTAAACGATAGACGATTCTATTCGCGAGGAGCGGCTCTATTGAGGTTTATGCATCTACTCCCCCTAAGGTCTTGCGAAAAGAGGGATCGAAGGGGGCTTAATGCAAAGGCCCGACCGGGAAAGGTTCTCGTGGTTACCGGCATTACAGATCCGAATATTCTGCCCACAGGGCCGGAACTGACCGTTACCAGCCATATTACTTCCATGGAAGCAGCGCAGGAGATCCTGCAGTATCGGCAGAGTCAGGGCTGTATTTCATAAAAGCCCCTTGAGAGTATATCTAAACTGGTATGTTATTGGCATAACATAAAGATGTATTTTCTCCGCCAGTGGAAATTACTTCCGCCTTTGCCGCAGGATTTGGGCACCTCTGATTTTTAGGCGATTCAACCGGGCATCAGGGTTCTGTTGTGGTATTATATTTAGTCCAATATCCTCATATTATCTATCCTCGTGTAGGTTGGAAGCCTACGCTGCATGGTCTTTGAACTGACTCAAAATCAGGTTGGAACCGATTTACTCGCTGAATTTCATCCTTTAAGATCCTCTGCGATTCTGAAATGAGACTGGTAATGTAGAGGTTCCCCGAGGATTTTCAGGAAACGCAAGCGATCATGGGCAGCCGGCGCGTCGCGGCTGGGTTTCGGCGCCCATGATCGCTTGTCCTGTGCGCGTTTCAGGCAAACGACGCAAAGATTCCCATCTTCTCCTGTAGTTTGCGGGAGCGGAGGTTTCGTCATGTCAGTATACCCTTCCACTGTAGCTGTCACATCGTCAACGCATGAATATATTGATGGGAAAGTGTATTCCCTGCCGGATTGCTGGGTCCCGGTTCCTCCTGTAGACCTGAGGAGGGGGTGTGAGAAAAAGGGGATATGCGACAAGCGCACTACCATGCAGGAAGCTGTCAGCAGACACATTACCGATGACATCAATCTGGGCATGGGCGGACTTCATGATACTCGCGGGCCTGTGGCTATCGTTCACGAGATTATCCGGCATGGCGTGCGCGGCCTTACTCTTTCGCTGTCTTCTTCGTCCATATGCGCAGAACTGCTGGCTGGGGCCATGATCCTGGACCCGGGCCATCTCTCCATTAAGCGAATTGATTTTGCCTGGCATGATGATGGGCACCGCGAGATGCGGCCTTTGCTCGGATATCTGGTTGATGCCGGGATGGTGGAGTGCAGCGACTTTTCAATAAGTAATCCGGGCGCTCGGTTCACTGTAGGCGCCTGCAGCAGTGATCTCTCCGGATGGCAGAGTCTTGAAGATGCCGGTTCTGCTGAGGAATTGAACGTTTCGGAGAGGATCGGTGTGCATGGCCTGTCGGGTAAGAGAGAGACAGCCTGGTCTTTCTGTCGTCCGGATGTCGGCATTGTCCATGTGCCGGCCGCAGATATGTGCGGGAATGCTCGAATTATAGGCGCATTATGCGGTTGTCCCGATATCGCTCGAGCTGCCGCCAGGACTATTATGTCTGTAGATCAGATCCTTCCGCAGGAGCACATTTGCGGCTATGCGGGCCTGACTGAAATTTCCAGTGATGATATTGACGAGGTGGTCGAGCAGCCTTTTGGTGCTACACCCGGGGCTTGCCGTGGTCACTACGGATTTGATATCGCTCATCTCCTGGAATTTAGGACCCTCTGTGAAGAATTCAGAAAGAGCGGTAATACCGACCGATTGCAGAAATATTATGACCGAAATATCTTCGGTTGCGAGACCTTTGAGGATTTCCTCAACCTGCAGTCTTCTCATTCTTTGCAGGAGATCATCAGAAAGGATGGGGGCCAGTCGCTGGACCTTGATTGAGAGCTGAGGGTTACCTGTCCCTACTGAAAGCAGATGTGGCTGCAGTATCGAAGGTATGGAGACGAGGCTAGGGATACAGAAAGAGAAAGAAAGTTCCTGCCGGGTAGTACACGTTTTATAGCGTTTCAATTGACTGGGAGATTCTGAGGGCCGCTTGCCGGCTTTTGGAAAACAGTGGTAATTTTTACTAGAACGCAAGAGGTACGCAAATTGGATAACAAAGACAAAATATTCTGGACAGGGTTGTCACCCGATGAGGCCAGAGAGGCCCTTGTCAATAAAGACAAGTCCATGAGAGATAAGCAGATGACACTGAAAGATGCGGTGTCAAGGTTCATCAAGGATGGAGACAACGTCGGTATCGGCGGTTTTGTCAATATCCGTCAGCCAATTGCCATTACCCACGAGATGGTCCGGCACGGTTTCAAGGATCTGACCCTTTCTTTTCAATCAGCAGGGATGGCCCCGGACATCTTAGGTGGTGCAATGATGATCCGGCCTGAGCATTTTTCAATCAAACGAATCGAATTGGCCTATTGGGCGCATGAGGCCTATGGCCTGTCTCCTGTCTGGAGATATCTTGCCGAAAATGGTCTGGTTGAGTTTGAGGACTGGAGTAATTACAACATGTCCGCTAGATTCAAGGCAGGTGCGATGGGGCTTCCCTTTATCCCGACCCGCGGTCCTCTGGGCGGCGACATCTGTAAGACAAGCCGGACCAAAATTGTTGACTGTCCCTTCACCGGGCGGCCCATTGCCCTGCTCCCGGCCAGTAATCCCAACGTAGCCATTCTTCATGTGCAGGCAGCGGATAAGTTCGGCAACTGCATTATCCGCGGCACCGATGCCACCTGCCCGGAACTTGCCATGGCCGCAGCCCACACCATCGTGACCTGTGAGCAACTGGTTTCCCACGACCTGGTGGTCAGCCAGCCGAAGGATGTCTCGATTCCTTTTGCTGCCGTTGACGCGGTTGTCAAGGTGCCCTTTGGCGCCTACCCAGGTGCCTGTCGGCGGCATTATTATTTCAATGGCGATCACATCCGTGAGTTCCACAGTCTCGTCGCTCCCGCCTGCAAGGGCGGATCAATGGACGGATTAAAGGCCTGGTATGATAAATATATTTTCGGTGTTGCCGAGTTTGAAGATTACGTCGAAATGTTCCAGTCCCGGAAACTGATTGCCGATCAGGCAGCGGAGTCCTTCAACTGCGAGCGGCTGGCCTGATCCTTGGAACAGCCTTTACCTATATATAAGGAGTCTTTATGACAGATTCAATAGAGGGTATGAGTCCCTCAAAGGATTATACCGCCCAGGAAATTATTGTTGTGGCGGGAGCAAAGGTTCTAGAGGACAATAAAATTGTATTTGTTGGGACCGGCCTGCCCATGGTTGCTTCTCTTCTGGCAAAACGAACTCATGCTCCCGGGTTGATTCCTGTTTTTGAGGCCGGGGCTGTTGGTCCTGCCCTTATTCATGGACTTCCCCTTTCAGTCGGCGATTCAAAGACCTTCACCGGTGCCTCCTATGTCAAAGGATTGAATGCTGCCTTTGAGCTGACCCAGCGCGGTTTTGCCGATTTTGGATTCATCGGCGGGGCCGAGGTCGATATGTACGGCAATCTGAATTCCACTATGATCGGTGATTTTCCCGCTGGCTACCAGCGGCCGAAGGTTCGGTTGCCCGGAAGTGGAGGTGCCAGCGACATGGCTGCCTCTTGTGAGCGGACGATCCTCATCGTCCCCCATGACAAAAAGAAATTCAACGAGAAACTCAACTACATCACGAGCCCCGGTCATCTTGACGGTACGCCGAATGCCCGATACAAGGCAGGTATGCAGGGGAAGGGACCCTATCGATTGATCTCCACCAAGGGTATTTTCGATTTCGACGAAAAAACCAGCAGGATGCGCATCCTGTATACCTTCCCCGGAGAGACTGTTCAGAGTATCCAGGATGCTACGGGGTTTGAACTGCTTGTGTCTCCAAATGTCAGCGAGTTCACGACTCCAACTGTGGAAGAGATACGGTTGATCCGCGAAGAAATTGATCCGGCGGGAGTGTTTGTAAAGCGTGCCGCTAAATAAGTCGTATCAGACAGCGCTCAGTCTCCTTCAGATTGAGCAGCTGTCTGATACATCAGTATTCCTGCCGCCTTCTTCATTACCTTCTTTATGAGGAAGTGATAAAGCTTTGAAACGTCTGCGTCCCCCGAGGTGGGCAGCTCACCCCTGCTTGTCCCTACGCGGCCCGGTCGGGGGGCGTCAGCGTTTCAGTCTGTGCTTTTTATCTCCCTTCAGATTAAACCATAAACAGGTCTGCATGTCTTTCAAAAACAGGCGCGGTGTTATTTGTCCTGCATCGTTATCCAGGGAAATGTCTGGATACCGTCGCTTTCTTCACCACTTCCATCTGCAGAAAACACACTGACGGCCAGAGGCCTGCCTTGCAGGAAGTTTCCGTTGTGCTTAGAGTTCCATACAGACTCAGGCTACCAAGGGAGGCCCAATTTTGACCGCACATATTCCGATATACCCAGGGACGCTGGGGCGCTTACGTTTTGACAACCGCTTTGTCAGGGAGCTGCCTGCAGATCCGCTTCTGGAGAATACCCGCCGCCAGGTGAGGGGTGCCTGTTACTCTCTTGTTTCTCCGACCAAGGTCCCGGCACCTGTTTTGGTTATCTCTTCCCCTGAAGCCGCCGCTTTGCTGGATCTATCGGAAGAAGACTGTTCCTCTCCCGCATTTCTGGAGGTTTTTGCCGGCAACCGAATCATGTCGGGCATGCAGCCCTTCGCAATGTGCTATGGCGGCCACCAGTTTGGCAGTTGGGCGGGCCAGCTGGGAGATGGCCGCGCCATCAATCTGGCCGAGGTCGTCAACAGCCGGGGAGAGCGCTGGGTGCTTCAACTCAAGGGAGCCGGTCCTACACCCTATTCACGCACTGCGGACGGACTGGCGGTGATGCGCTCATCGGTGCGGGAATTCCTTTGCAGTGAAGCGATGTTTCATCTGGGGATTCCCACCACCAGGGCCCTGAGCCTGATTGCAACAGGAGATGCCGTGGAGCGGGATATGTTCTATGACGGCCATCCCAAAGATGAGCCCGGGGCGATCGTTTGCCGGCTTTCCCCGTCGTTTATCCGTTTCGGTAATTTCGAGATATTCGCCTCCCGCGGTGAGACCCGATTGCTGCAGCAGTTGGTCGATTATACGATCCGTACTGATTTCCCGCAATTTGGCGGACACGGCCCCGAGGTTTTTTGCCCCTGGTTTGCCGAGGTCTGCAGGCGAACGGCCGAGCTGATGGTCCATTGGATGCGGGTGGGCTTTGTCCACGGGGTCATGAATACCGACAATATGTCCATCCTGGGACTGACCATCGATTACGGTCCCTATGGCTGGCTGGAAAATTTTGACCCCGGCTGGACGCCGAATACCACCGACGCTTCCGGGCGCAGGTATTGTTTCGGCAATCAACCGCATATCGCCCAGTGGAATCTGCTCCAGCTGGCCAATGCCCTCTACCCCATTATCGGCGCAGATGGGCCCCTGCAGGATGCTCTGAGGCAATATGGCCAAATTTTCCAGCAGGGATGGCAGGCCATGATCGCGGAAAAATTAGGATTTGCCGCTTTTGAGGCCGGGGTCGACGATGAGCTGGTCAGTGAGCTCTTCGCCATGCTCCAGGCCCTGGAAATGGATATGACCATTTTTTTTCGCAACCTTTCGGGCTTCGAAAGTGGGCCGTGGGAGGAGATCCCTTCCTTTTTGATGGATGCGTGTTATTCTCCTCCCAGCGCTGAATCCCGGTCCCGGCTTATGGCGTGGCTGGTCAGATATGGAGAGCGTCTGCGAAGGAACGCCCTGCCGGATCGACGCGAGAGGATGAATCGGACAAATCCTAAATATGTGCTGCGCAATTATCTGGCGCAATTGGCCATAGACAAGGCTGAGCAGGGCGATTATTCTCAGATCCGTGAACTTCTGGAGGTGCTCAGAAGGCCCTATGATGAGCAACCGGAGGCTGAGCGGTATGCCGGCAGACGCCCAGACTGGGCCCGCAGCCGGGCCGGCTGCTCCATGCTGTCCTGCAGCTCGTGATCGAATAAAGGCGTCTGATCGGAGGTGGAGCCGCTCTCCCTTTCTGATTCGGCCTGTCTTGAGAGAGGATGATGGGAAAAAAAGAACAGGGGGGATTCACCCTTGCAGCCGCCGAAAAAATGATCGCCTCGTATGTCCGGAGGACGGAAGGAGAGGACGTCCCGCTGGAAGCGTCCCTGTTTCGGGCGCCAGTACAATCCATCCGGGCCGTCAAGGCCCAGCCGGGATATGACCAGGCCAGCCGGGACGGTTTTGTGGTGTCGAAAGAAGGGGCTGGGCAGCTGCAGGCCGGCTGCAGCCTGGGGGTCGAGGGCGAAATCCAGGCGGGGACGACTGATCCGCCGCATCTGAGGGCCGGAACGGCCTGCCGGATCATGACCGGAGCCCTGATCCCTGCCGGAGGGATTCGGGTGATCCCCCAGGAAGACTGCGAGGTCAGAGAGGGAAGGCTGTCGGTCTCCGGCGCGGTGCTGGAGAGGCGGAATCCCTTTATTCGCCGACAGGGCAGTGAGATCGACCGAGGTCGGGTGGTGGCTCATGCCGGCAGCTCCATCCTGCCGGACCATCTGGTCCTGCTGGCCGCGACGGGCCATTCCCGGATCCTGGTCCACCGCAGGCCCCGGGTGGCCTATTTCTGTACCGGCAGCGAATTGGTCGGCAGGCCTGATCAGGAAAGGCAGGGTCTGAAGGTGTCCGGCAACCGTTATCTGCTGGACGGGCTGATCCGGATGTCCGGAGGCATCCCTGGGTTTCTAGGCACGGTTGCCGACACCGAGGCAGAGCTTGCCCGTGCCTTTAGCCGGATTGATGCCGAAGTGCCTGACTTTATCATCAGCACGGGGGGCATGGGACCAGGAAAATATGACCTGCTGGAGGAGGCCTTCGTGCGTGCAGGAGGGCGGGTCCTCTATCGTTCGCTGCTGGTCCGTCCTGGAAAGGCCACGCTCTTCGGCCTGCTCGGCCGTATTCTCTTTTTCGGCCTGCCGGGTCCGCCGCCTGCTGCCGGTGCCCTGTTCAGCCAGCTCATCGGGCCGACCCTGCTTCTTGCCCAGGGTATGAGGCGGCCGCCAGGCTGCCGGACCCACCTTGATGCACCGGTGGTCTTCAAGGAAAAGGGCGTGTTAAGATTGCTGGGGGGCGTGCTGAAGAAGGACTCGGTCCGTCTGGCCGAAAAGGCGGAGGCCGCCTCCTGTCATATCCTCTTTCCCGCGCATCGGCTGAATTTCAAAAAGGGTGACGCGGTCCGCGTCTCTCCGCTGCCCTTCCCCCGGTGCTATCCCCTTGGGTTGGAGTAGGCGCCTTGCTGCTGGCAGGAGGGGCAGAAGTAGGTGGCCCTGCCGCCCAGCTGGATCTTTTCAATGGGGGTGCCGCAACATTGACAAGGCTCGCCGGTTCTGCCATAGACTTTGAAATGGACCTGGAAATAGCCGGGTTTGCCGCTGGCATTCAGATAGTCGCTGATGGTCGATCCGCCGCAGTCGATGGCGTGATTCAGGATGGCCCGCAGTTCAAGGATGAGCCGCTGCCACTCATCGAGGGCCAAGTCGTCTGCCGGGCGGGCCGGATGGATTTTGGGAGTGAACAGGCATTCGTTGGCGTAGATATTGCCTACGCCTGCCAGCATCTTCATATCCATCAGAAAGGTCTTGACCGGCTGTTTTTTTCGCCTTGCCTGTCTTTGGAGATAAGCCGCAGAGCAGGCCTCGCTGAAGGGCTCCGGGCCGACTGCTGAAAACACCGTGGCTTCTCTGTCCTCAGCCTCGCCTGCCGGCAGCAACCGGACTGAGCCGAAGCGTCTGGTGTCGTGAAAACGCAGGTCCAGTCCCTTATCAAGGCGCCAGCGGATGTGGTCGTGCTTGGCAAGGGGGGAAATGGAGGGGAAGAGCCCCAGCCTGCCTGTCATACCCAGGTGGATGATCAGGACGGCGCCGGCTTCGAAATGAAGGAGGAGAAACTTGGCCCTTCTTCCAACCTCTCTTATAGTGCTGCCGACAAGCACTTTCTGCATGTCCTTAAGCGGCACTTCGTGTCGCAGCGCCTTCCCGTTATGGAAGACGGCCTCAATCCTGCGGCCTGGAAGATGGAGCTGCAGACCCCGGCGAATGACTTCGATTTCTGGGAGTTCGGGCATATCGGCAAATGTGTTCAGGGAATGCAGATCCCTATGGCTGAGGTTTGATGGCAGGCGGTTGCGACACGGATCTTTTCGGGAGGACCTGTCTGGTGACGGTGCCGGGTGAAGATGAAGACCGGCACCTGGCTGCAGGTCCGGTCGATCCCGGTCAGGACCAGCTCAGAAAATCCCGGCATGGCGAGTATGCTCAAGGCCTTTTTGGCCGCCTCCTTGGCCGCCCAGAGGAGGGCCAGGGGGATGAGCGGTCTGCTTTCCTGCACCCCAGCCAGGAGGCGCTCCTCATGGGTGGCGCAGAAACGCTCCTTGACGCGGGTCAGGGTGTCGACAGCTCTCTGGACATCGACGCCGCAGCAGGTTGCTGCCGCCAGGGCCAGGCTCAGGTCACCGCTGTGCGAAATCGAGATATCCGGCGCCTGCCGCCAGACCTCTTTGCCGATCCTGGCGATAAAGGGTCTGCCGCCGGCGGAATTGGCGATGACAATCTCATTGTCTGCCGGCATCTTCTGGTCCCGGAAATGGGTGCGGAAATAGTCCCTGACGGCAATCTTGGCGCCGATGCGGCCAGCCAGCCATTCTATTTGCCGCTTTTGTAGCTTGAACTCGAGAAATCTGTCCTTTTCCTCCGCACTCAGCCATTTTTCCATATCCATAGTCTTGAGATCCGCACAGGTCTTTAGGGCGGAGAAATCCAAGAGAACAGGGATTGAGCAGGCCTGTCTGTCACTGGCTCTGATCTGGGCCAAAAGCGTTTCAGGTAGGGGACGGATGCGGAAAAAATGGGGGATCATAAGGGACATACCGTAAAAAAATCTTGCAATTTCAACCGTTCCTGCTAACAATTCAGGCTTGGGCGTATGGTGTGGAATGGTCCCTTCAAGGAAACAGGGGTTGCTATGGTTGCCGGTACCGGTCTGACGGGGTATGATCTCGTTGTCATTATCATTTTGGGCTTATTGGTCCTGCGCGGGATGTGGGTGGGATTCCTGAGGCAGGTCTCCGGCCTTCTTGCCCTCTATGCCGGTTATATCGTTGCCGGTCAGTATCATGACAGAGTAAAGCCATTTTTACTAGAGATATCGAAAAATCCCAAGGTCATTTTTTTTGCCTCCTACGCCCTCGTCTTTGTGGCTACCTATATTGCAGTGATACTGGCTGGACGGGTTGCGGCCTTTATGATGAAGCTCACCTTTACGGGGTGGCTGGATAAAATTCTGGGGGGAGTGCTCGGCGGCGCCAAGGCCGTGCTGCTCCTGATCATGATCCACATCGTGTTGAAAATGGCGCTGCCGCCGCAAGACCCCATGCTTACAGCCTGCCAGACCTGTAATGCGCTGAATAAATCAACTCTTTTTGCCCAGGAGCTGATAAAGGACGACGATGTGCGGAAGATGATGGCCCAGAAGCAGACGCAGTTTTCCACCCGGGATGTGAAAGAATTTTTTGAGACTCCGCCCAAAGAGAAGGCGCCCGCGGGCTTACCTCCGGTACAATGAGGCCAGCCGTTCAGGCGGGATCCGCAGGATGAAGCCCAGGATCATAAGTTGATTGATCAGCGTTGTGCGGACGACGCCCAGCCGCTGCCATCTCCGTGCCGATGTCCGTACGCATTGTGGGAGTATTCGGATCTTGCCCAGGGCTCCTGCCTTTCGTATGAAGGCCAAATCCTCCATGATGGGGATTTCCGGGAACCCGCCGAACCGCTGGAACTGATCGCTGGCGATGAAGATGCCCTGGTCCCCATACGGAAGCTGCAGGAGGCGCGAACGGATATTGGCGGCCAGAGCGATGAAACGCAGCGCCGGCCCGGCACCTTGGATGGAGAGACTGAAGGCGCCTGCGACCACGTCCCGGTCGGCCAGGGCCTGCAGGAGCGGGACGGCGAAATCTTCCGGCAGGAGGGTGTCGGCATGGAGGAACAGGAGTACCCGTCCCGCCGCTCTGGCAGCCCCGTAGTTGAGTTGGGCGGCGCGGCCGCCGGGGCATTGTTCGACGTGCAGACCTCGCTTGCGTGCAAAGAGGACTGTCCGGTCGCTGCTGCCGCCATCGACAATGATGACCTCGCAGGACTGCAGGCTGTCTGCAAGGGCATCGATATGCCGTTCTTCATTGAAGGTCGGAATTATAATGGAGATATCTGAGGTCTTCAGGTCTGTCGATGTCATGGAGTTCCGGCAGGATATGGGATGTAAGTTGAAGGCGGCCGGCCCTGGCCATAGTCTCGGCGAAGACGCTTGCCGAGCCCCAGGGGATATCGGTGAAGAGGGAAGAGACGCAGTCTTCTCTCACCCCCCCCCGCACGCCGATCAGGTAATAGCCGCCATCGCAGGCAGGGCCGATGACTATATCCTTCTCCTGCAAGGCCTCCAGCGCCCGGGTCAGCAGAGAGGATGTTAGGGCCGGGCAGTCGGAGCCTGCGAGGATAATGGCGCGTTTGCCTTTGAGGTGTGCAGAAATGGCCTGGCTCATTCGGGTCCCCAGATCGCCGGCCTTCTGTGGCTGGTAGGTACGGGAAGGGCCGAGCCACGCCCGCATCAGGGGCAGGCTGCCGCCTTCATAATGGATTTCGAGGTCATGGGGATGGCTTTCGATGAGCCGGGCGGCCTGCGCTACAATCTGCTCGGTCATTTTTCGCTGCAGGCCGGCGGCCCCCTGAGGCCCCAGAATGGGGATAAGCCTGGTCTTGCTGAAACCGGGCGTCGGGTATCGTGTGAAGATCAGGACAATATCTTGCCGACTATACATAGTATGCTGTAGTATCAGACATTCTTGTTCAATAAGCGGTTCGGGTATTGCTCTTGCGTTTGTGCCCCGGGCTGTGAGCTGCAATTGTACCTGAAAATTTTTCCTTTGCCCAACTTATACGGTTTGGCAATGCAATCGGACCTGATCTAACCCGGCATGGCTGGATCAGACTGGCCGGTCACAACGCATCATGAAAGCTCTTCACTTCGGCAAGGCAATGCCGTCGCTTTGACGAGACTTTATGGAAAGTGATCGCAGGCGCATGGACTCAGGCGGCGCATCGGGAATTTTATGTGAGGCTGAACTTGATGGGGCGAAAAAAAATACAGCCTGAGTCCTATCAGAAAAGGACCTATCGGTTGTCCATGGAGCAGAGCGACCTGGTTTCCTGCCTGGTACAGATCAAAGAGACCGATCTGCATATTCAGGCCGACCGGGATGTGACGAAAAAGGCGTCCGAGTTGGTCCTGCAGTATCGGCTGCAGATTGAGGGCTACATTCCTGATCACCCCGGATTCCTGACTTCGCTTATCCCCCTGCCCATGGATGCACTGGCTCCGCCCGTGGTCCGGGATATGCTGCAGGCCTCTGAGGCGGCGGGCGTCGGTCCCATGGCTGCGGTTGCCGGCAGCATCGCCGCCTTTGTCGGGAAAAAGCTTGTCAGTGAGGGGGTATCCGAAATTATCGTTGAAAACGGGGGTGATATATTTCTGCAACGGCAAAAGGAGTGCACCATCGCCATATTTGCCGGGCAGTCGGTTTTGAGCAACAAGGTGGGGCTTGTGCTTTCTCCCGGACAGATGCCCTGCGGCATCTGTACCTCCTCGGGGACGGTGGGGCACAGTCTGAGCCTGGGCAAGGCCGATTCTGTCACCGTCGTGGCTCAATCGGCCGCCTTTGCCGATGCCGTCGCCACCCTGATTGGCAATGAGGTGGGCGGGGCAAACGGGGGGAAGGCGGGTATCAGCAGGGCCCTGGAAAAGGCTAAAGAGATGGCAGGAATCATGGGCGCCGTCGTCATCTGCGGCGATCTGCTGGGGGCGGTCGGTGATGTTCGGCTCACCAGACTCGATAGACGGAGTCTGCTGGATTGACCGAAAAGGCAGCAGGTGCACCGAGGCAGGGGCTGAACCCAGACGTGGCGTATCAAGCGACGAGAGCGGAAATTTCAGGGTATGGTTCAGGAGTGGTCAGGCTCCAGGCCCCGGCATGGCTGGATCGGGCTGAATGGCAAGCAAATTTTGAAAACTTTTCTCTTCAGCTGGGTAAGAACCCAGCTTCCGGGGAATTTTCGTATAAACACTGATGAAAGGAACAAGAGAGTATGACGAGTACGAGACCAGCATGTTTCAAGGCCTATGATATCCGGGGCAAGGTCCCCGGTGAACTGAATCCCCGGTTGGCGCGGGATGTCGGCAGGGCCTTTGCCGCCGTCTTCTCGATGAAGAAGGTGGCGGTGGGATACGATATTCGGCTCAGCAGTTGCGAAATCGCCGAGGCCTTGATTTCCGGCCTGCTCGATACGGGGGTGGATGTCGTCAGTCTGGGTCTCTGCGGCACCGAAGAGATCTATCATGCCGCCTTCAGTCTTGAGGACCAGGGGGTGGATGGCGGCGTGATCGTCACTGCCAGCCACAATCCGGCCGATTATAACGGCATGAAACTGGTGGTTAAAGGCGCCCGCCCGGTCTCCGGCGATTCCGGCCTCTATGACATGGCCGATCTCATTGTCGAAGGCAGGTTGCCCGGTTTATCCGCCGTCAAGGGCCGCGTGACCAGTGCCGCGGCAAAGGACCGGTATATCGACCACCTCCTTGGCTACGTGCAAACGGAGGAGCTGAAGCCTTTGAAAATAGTGGTCAACAGCGGCAACGGCTGCGCAGGTCCCGTGATTGATCTTCTGGAGAAGAGGCTGCCCTTCCGGTTTATTAAATTGCATCACGAGCCGGATGGAACCTTTCCGCATGGGGTGCCCAACCCTCTGCTTCCCGACAGGCGTGAAGAGACTGCCAGGATGGTGCGGGAGCATGGAGCGGACATGGGGATCGCCTGGGATGGTGATTTTGATCGCTGCTTCTTCTGGGATGAGCAGGGAAACTTTATTGAGGGATATTATCTGGTCGGCTTGCTGGCCATGGAGCTCCTGCATATGGAGCCGGGAGGCACGATCCTCTATGATCCCCGTCTGATCTGGAACACAGAGGATCTGGTCCGGGCAGCCGGAGGGAAGCCGGTCATGACAAGGACCGGCCATGCCTTTATCAAGGCGCGGATGCGCCAGGAGGACGCTGTCTATGGCGGCGAAATGTCGGCGCATCATTACTTCCGTGATTTCGGCTATTGTGACTCCGGCATGATCCCCTGGCTGCTGGTGGCCTCACTGCTCAGCAGATCCGGCATCCCCCTGTCGCAGATGGTGGCCGAACGGATTGCCGCCTACCCCGTCTCCGGCGAGATCAACAGCCGGGTTGCAGACCCCGACCGGGTGATCGCCCGGATTGAAGAGGCCTATGCGGGAGGGAAAAAGGACACCACCGACGGGCTCAGTCTTGCCTTTCCAAGATATCGCTTTAATGTGAGAAAATCCAATACCGAGCCTCTACTCAGGCTCAATGTGGAAAGCCGCGGGGATGTGGCGCTTATGGAGGAAAAGACCAGGGAAATTTTGAGACTGATCGTTTGAAATGCATTAACCTGCGAGGGCCCGGTTGTGGTCCGGATGAGAAGCTCATGACCGGATGGCGAGGCAGGCTCATGAGCCCTGACTTGCAAAACGAATACTAACTTACATGAACTAAAGAGGCATTACGGTGCAGAAAATTCAACCAGTTATTTTGGCAGGCGGAACCGGCTCCAGGCTCTGGCCCCTCTCCCGCGAGCTTTATCCCAAGCAGCTCCTGCAGTTGACCGATGCAACATCGCTCCTGCAGACCACCGTGCTCCGGGTGGCTCAGGTCCCTGATATGCTGCCCCCCATCATTGTCGTCGGCGAGGAGCACAGGTTTATCACCAAGAGCCAGATTGAAGAACTTTCGACGGTGAAGGACTATACCATTCTGCTGGAGCCGATGGGCAGAAACACCGCTCCTGCCGTGGCCGGGGCGGTTGAATATGTGGCGGCGGGCGGCGATCAGGACGTGATCATTCTGGTGTTGCCTGCAGATCATCTGGTCAAGAATCTGCAGAAGTTCCGGGAGGTCGTTAAGAAGGCGGCCGGACTTGCCGCGGAGGGCCTGGTGGTTACCTTCGGGATCGAGCCTCGCCATGCCGAGACCGGTTATGGATATATCGAGCGAGGGGAGGGGAATAGGGTCCTTTCCTTCAAGGAGAAACCGGATCTGTCAACTGCAAAAGAGTATCTGGAGAAGGGAAACTATTTTTGGAACAGCGGGATGTTTGCCTTTTCGGTCAAGACATTTCGTGAGGAAATGGCAACATATGCCCCTGAAATTCTTGCCCGGATGACTGAGGCTGCCGCAGGGGGAGGCAGGGATCAGCGCTTCTTCCGGTTTGACAGCGAGGCCATGTCTCAGTGTCCCAGCGATTCTCTGGATTACGCGCTTATGGAAAAGACCGCCAAGGCTGCGGTGGTGGCAGCCGATCTGGGCTGGAGTGATATCGGTTCCTGGCAGGCGTTGTGGGAAGTCTCTGAGAAAAATACCGATGGCAACATCCTGCTGGGGAGGCTTGATAACCTGATCGTCAAGGATACAAAAAATTCGTTGATCCGCTCCGATGACCGGCTGGTGGCCACCGTCGGCCTGGAGGAGACCCTGGTGGTGGAGACCGCCGATGCAGTGCTGGTGGCGCCTCTTTCCCGTTCTCAGGATGTGAAGAAAATTGTCGAGGACCTGAAAAAGCAGGGGAGAAAGGAGTTCCGCTTTCACAGGACCGTCTATCGCCCCTGGGGCAGCTATACTGTCCTTGAGGAGCAGCCGCGTTACCAGATGAAGCGCATCACAGTAAACCCGGGTCAAAAGCTTTCATTGCAGATGCACCATCACCGGTATGAGCACTGGGTTGTCGTCACCGGTACCGCCAGGGTAACCAATGGCGACGACGTCTCGCTGATCTATGAGAATCAGTCCGTCTATATCAAGGCCGGCGCCCTGCACAGGCTGGAAAACCCCGGCGTGATCCCGCTGGAACTCATTGAAGTCCAGATCGGCAGCTATCTGGGCGAAGACGATATCGTTCGTTTCGATGATGACTATGGCCGGGATAAGGACTGATACAGGTCCGGAAACATCCGCCTGATCGCCTCGCCCCGGGCCTCCACGATGCCGCGTTCGGTGATGAGGCCGGTGACGAGTCTCGCCGGCGTCACGTCGAAGCTGTAATTTGCCGCTTGCGTGCCGGGGGCGGCCAGGCTCACCATTTCTATTCTGCCGTCCGTCGTCGGGCCGCTGATGCAGGTAATCTCCTCGCCGGATCGCTCCTCGATGGGGATGTCGCTGCCGTTTTCCATGGTCCAGTCAAAGGTGGAAGACGGGAGGGCGACATAGAAGGGGATATTGTTATCTCTGGCTGCCAGTGCCTTTAAATAGGTGCCGATCTTGTTGGCGACATCGCCGGTGCAGGTTGTGCGGTCGGTACCGACGATAACCAGGTCGACACAACCTTTCTGCATCAGATGACCGCCGGCGTTATCGGTGATCAGCGTATTGGCGATCTCTTCCTGCTGCAGTTCCCAGGCCGTCAGTCTCGATCCCTGGTTCCAGGGCCTGGTCTCGTCCACCCAGACATGCAGCGGGATGCCGGCGTCCCGGGCCGCGTAGATGGGTGCGGTGGCGCTGCCGAAGTCGACAAAGGCCAGCCAGCCTGCGTTGCAATGGGTCAGGATGTTCACCGGGCGTCCCTGTTTTTTCCTGCTTATATCCTGGATAATTTTCAGTCCGTGTTCGCCCAGCCTGCGGCAGAATTCCGCGTCCTCGTCAGCTATGGCCGTTGCTGCCCTGAAGGACTCGGTCCTCTTTTCTCCAGGTGTCTGCTTGTGCCTGAGGGCCTGCAAGACCCGTTCAACCGCCCAGCTCAGGTTCCGGGCCGTCGGCCTGCTGCTGCAGAGCCTGACTCCAGCCTGGACCATTTCCCGATCAAAATCTTTCTCCGAGGCCTGCATTGCGGCCAGGTACATGCCGTATCCGGCCGTAGCCCCGATCAGTCCCGCCCCCCGAACATGCATATCTTTGATGGCGGTGCGGACCTCCTCGAGCGTCGTGAGCCTCTCTATGACAAATCTGTGAGGAAGCTGCCTCTGGTCGATGATGCAGATCGTAGTGGGCTTATCGGGATCCGGCCAAATGGTTCTGTAGTGCTGGTTGCGTATTTTCATCGGTTCCTCGTGTTCATGCAAGGGCGTTGGAGACGACTGCTGACTCATTGCAGTTAGGGTACAGCGTCGGGGTCTGAAAGTAAATAGAGTCAGTGAAAACGATGGAATGGCAGCGGGCAAGGCCGGCAGTATGCCTTCAGGACAGCCCTGTGGAACTCCAGGAAGACGAGGGTTTCGTCGTTGAGACAAAGAAGGACAAAACTGTCATTTGAATAATATTTTATTACAAATATGTGTTTTCGTTGCTGTCGTCAATGCGATTGATTGTTTGATATGTTGTGTAATATAGGTGTGATAGCTTTGTGGTGCCATTTTGTGCCGTTCTGGCATATCCTTTGAAATGAAAAACGTGTGTATTGAATAATATATCATTTGTGTTATCCTCGAAATCCTTTAATTTGGACTAGCGACGAAAATGTCATAGTTGGCGTTGCTGGAGAGTGAGTCGGAGGTGGTTGGGAGACCCGGTTCCGGCTTTTAAAAACAAGAGGAGAATACAAATGAACAAGGCGGATACGGCCTTTGTTCTGGCGTCGGCAGGGCTCGTGCTGCTGATGACGCCGGGATTGGCTCTGTTTTACGGTGGGATGGTACGCGGCAAAAATGTGCTTGGAACGATCATGCAGAGTCTGTTTATGATCGCCCTCATATCCATTGAGTGGGTGTACCTTGGATATTCCATGTCGTTCGGGCCGGATGTTGGCGGCATTGTAGGAAGCCTGTCGTGGTTTGCCCTGAACGGGGTCGGCACTGCGCCCAGCCCGGATTATGCCCCTACCGTCCCGCAGATTGTATTCATGGTGTACCAGTGCATGTTTGCGATCATCACCCCCGCGCTGATTACCGGGGCCTTGGCGGAACGGGTTCGTTTTGTGCCCTTCCTGATTTTTTCAGTGCTCTGGGCGATTGTGGTCTATAACCCGGTCTGTCACTGGCTCTGGGGGAAGGGCGGCTGGCTGGGACCGGACGGTTTCGGTGTGTTGGATTTCGCCGGCGGTCTGGTGGTTCATGTGACCTGCGGTGCCGCCGCCTTGGCCGGGGTGATCGTTCTTGGACCCAGGAAGGGCTATGGCAAGACCAGTTTCATGCCGCATAACCTGCCGATGACCATGCTGGGGACGGGATTGCTCTGGTTCGGCTGGTTTGGATTCAATGGCGGTTCGGCGCTGGCTGCCAATGAGGTTGCAGCGACTGCCTTTGTCGCTACCCATTTTGCCGGCATGTCGGCAATGGCCACCTGGGTGGTGATGGAATGGTTGAGTCAGGGCAGGGCAACGACCCTGGGTGCGGCCTCGGGTGCTATTGCGGGACTGGCAACGGTTACCCCTGGCGCTGGTTTTGTTGGACCGAATTCTGCTATAATGATAGGCATTCTTGCAGGTGTTGTGTGTTTTACCGCGGTGAACGTAAAAAATCGTCTCAAACTGGATGATTCCCTTGACGTTGTCGGGATTCATGGCGTGGGCGGGGCGATAGGGACGCTTTGTTTAGGGATATTCGCGGCCAAGGCTGTGAATCCTGGTGGAGTTGACGGGCTGCTGGCCGGGAGTTCGGCCCAGTTCTTCAAGCAGGCAATAGGTGTTGTTGTCGTAGGTGTCTATACCTTTGTGGTCAGTTGGGTCCTTTTTAAAATTATACATACGGTTTTTGGCCTCAGGCTTACCGACGAGGCCGAGGTCATCGGAATGGATTCAACCGAGCATTCCGAGACGGCGTATAATAATTAGAAAAGGGTCGGCTGGCGCAGGTACGGGCCGAGGATGACAGCGGTGTTGCCAAATGTAAATCTTGGATATATTCTAAAGGAGTTGAATATGGCACTAAATTCTGGAGATACCGCTTTCATGCTCATTGCCACAGCCCTGGTCATGCTGATGACCCCTGGGCTGGCCTTGTTCTATGGTGGGCTTGTACGCAGTAAAAATGTTCTGTCGACGACCATGCAGAGTTTCCTCTGCCTGGGGATCGTATCGATTATCTGGGTCGTCTATGGATACTCCCTGGCATTTGGCCCGGATGTGGGGCATGTGATCGGCAATCTGGACTTTGCCTTTTTGAATAACGTCAGCTGGGAGAAGGCGACGACCTCTTCCACCGCCACAATTCCTGATCTGCTGTACTGCGCGTTTCAGCTGATGTTCGCGATCATCACTCCGGCCCTTATCACCGGCGCGTTTGCTGAGAGGATGAAGTTTTCCGCCTACCTGATCTTTACGGTGTTGTGGATGACCTTTGTCTACCTGCCGGTCTGTCACTGGGTCTGGGGCGGCGGCTGGCTGATGAGCATGGGGGCGCTTGACTTTGCAGGCGGTACCGTCATCCATATCAACTCCGGTGCGGCGGCTCTGGTCTGCGCCCTGGTTATCGGGAAAAGAAAGGGCTTCGGCAAAGAGGCATTTCATCCGCATAACGTGCCGATGACGGTCCTTGGCGCAGGTGTGCTCTGGTTTGGCTGGTTTGGGTTTAATGCAGGCAGCGCTCTATCGGCTGGTCCTGTGGCGGTTCTGGCCCTCATGACCACTCAGGTGGCAACCGGTGCGGCCTCGTTGGCCTGGACCTTTGCCGAGTGGAAGATTCAGGGTAAGCCGACGACCCTGGGCGCTGCCTCAGGCGCAGTGGCCGGCCTTGTTGCCATCACCCCTGCTGCCGGTTTCGTTACTCCGATTGCCGCCATTGTCATAGGCCTGGTTGCCGGCGTGCTCTGCTATCTGGGTGTGACGATGAAGAGCAAAATCGGTTATGATGATGCCTTGGATGTTGTTGCGGTACATGGACTCGGCGGTTTCTGGGGGGCGCTTGCCACTGGTTTGTTTGCGACGGTTGGGGGGACAGGTCTGTTTTACGGCAATCCCAAGCAGCTTGCCATACAGGCGACTGCAGCCGGCGCCTCCATCTTGTGGTCTGTCTGTATAACCTTTATTATACTGAAAGTAGTAGACGCAGTGGTTGGTCTTCGTGTAGAAACTGAGAATGAGGTTCAGGGGCTTGACGTGACAGAGCATAGCGAGGTCGGCTATTCGATCTGATATTGAACCGTGAGCTTTTTATGAAGGTTCCCCTGCTGCTCCGGCGGCAGGGGAAAGGAGCCATAAAAGAGGAAGACTATGAAAAAAATTGAAGCAATTATCAAACCGTTCAAGCTCGATGAGGTTAAAGACGCTCTTAACGAGATGGGCATTAAGGGTATGACGGTTTCCGAGGTCAAAGGGTATGGCCGCCAGAAGGGGCATACCGAGATCTACCGGGGCGCGGAGTATGTGGTTGATTTTATCCCGAAGACGAAAATCGAGATCGTCATCGGCGCCGATATGGTCAATCAGGTTGTGGATAAGATTAGAAATGCCGCAAATACCGGTAAGATCGGTGACGGCAAGATCTTCGTTACTTCCGTTGAGCGGATTGTCCGCGTCCGAACCGGTGAAGAAGATCTGGACGCCATCTAGCAGGAGCGTATGAGATCACCACTTCATGCCCAACGCGAGGCGCTGGAGAAGCTGTGGGAGCAGGGGTTGAGCGGTCATTCCCTGCTCCGCAGCCACAGTCGGCTTGTCGATGAGTATATTCTTGAATGTTTTCAGGCCGCCGAGGTGGCTGGGGCTGCCGAGCTGGTGTCCCTGGTTGCCCTCGGAGGGTATGGGCGTCAGGAGCTTTTTCCCTTTTCCGATATCGATCTGATGATTCTCTACCGACCCGCGATAGGCGAAGAGGTCGGCAAAATCACGGATGCCATTCTTTATCCCCTCTGGGATTCCGGACTTGACGTCGGGCATGGCGTACGGACGGTGGGGGAGTCCCTCCAGCATGCCGGCGAGGATTTTTTCTTCAGGGTCGCCATGCTTGATGCCCGCCTCATCGGTGGATCCCAGCTCCTCTTCTTCGAGTTGCTTTCAGGATATAAGGAAAAGTTTGTCGAGGGCGAGCGAGAAGAATTTGTCAAAAGCATGAAGATCTTCCGCGATGAGCGGCGTACCCGATTTGGCAGCCATAGCTATCTTTTGGAGCCCAACATCAAAGAGGGTAAAGGGGGCATGCGGGATATCCAGGCCATGCTTTGGACCGCGAAAGTGGTTTTTGGCCTGGAGGGGCTGACCGGGATTGTCAATGCCGGTATCCTGCTGGAGCAGGAACAGGAGGATTTTACCAATTCCTGGGAGGCCTTGATTCGGATCAGGAACAGGCTGCACTACATCAGCAGGCGTAAGAACGACCAGCTTTATTTTGAGCAGCAGGAGGAACTGGCCCTGGCTCTTGAATACAGGCCCAGCAAGGGGACTCTGGCCGTGGAGGTCTTCATGCGGGAGATGTATGCCCATATGCAGACCGTGGCCATCATAACCGACCTGTTTTTCGAGCATGTCGATGAGGTCCTGGGGCTTGCCGGAAAGGCTGAAGGGCAGGAGCGCGATAGACTTATCGAGAAAGGCATCGAGTTGAGGAATGGTTTTATCAACCTGACTGCCGCCCACGAAGACCTGCAAGCCCGGCCCTATCTCCTCATGCGGGTTTTTCTGGCCTCAGCCAAACTGGGGATGCCTGTGCATCATCGGGCCCGCAAGGCGATTACGGCCAACCTGGATCTGATTAACGACAAGGTGCGCGTTTCAACCCGGATGTCCAAGGCCTTTCTCGACATTCTTGAGAATGCCACTGATGTCCTTTATGTCCTTGAACTGATGCTGGAGACGGGGCTGCTTGTGGCCTATATTCCCGAATTCGGAAGGATTCTGACCTTGGCTCAGCATGATCTTTATCATATTTACACAGTAGACAGGCATCTTTTGCAGACCGTGGCCGAACTGCACAAGGTGGCTGTCAAGGAGCGCCTCCATTACCAGACTCTTGCTTCTCCCCAAATTTTGCTGGTTGCAGCCCTGCTGCACGACATCGGCAAAGGTGTCCACAGCGATCATTCCGTCGTCGGGGCTGATCTTGTCAAGGATGTGGGACGGCGTATGGGCTTTAACGAGGAGGAGTGTGCCTGTCTGAGCTTTCTGATTCGGTATCATTTGTTTGTACCGGAAAATGCACTACGGCGGGATTTGAATGATGGGGGCTTTATCAAGCGCTGCGCCGAAACGATCGGCACTGCCGACAGGCTGACAATGCTGTACCTGCTCTCCATCTCCGACTCCAGGGCCACCGGACCCTCTGCCTGGAGTGACTGGAAGGCGGCCCTGATGCAGGAGATGTTCCTGCGTATTCAGCCCTACCTGGAGTTTGCCCATTTCGATCATAAGGGCGCCGGGATCATTGATCGCCAGATGGAGCAGGGGGTTATCTGGCTCAGGGCTCAGGTGGCGGATCTGTTGCGGTCGGAAGATGGTTTTCGCGTCAATGTGGAGGATCTGTCCCCCGATTATCTGTTGAGTTTTTCTCCGGAGGCCGTGGCCGAGCATATCAGGATTCATCGGGATCATTATAGGGTGATCCGGCAGAAATCCTTGATCTTTGCTAAAGATAAAAAGGACAAATGGTCGCTCTTGGTGGTCTCGACTGATCAGCCGGGACTGCTGGCCAAGATCTGCGGGGTGATGGCCCTGCATAATCTGACGGTTCTCAATGCCCAGATCTTCACCTGGAGTGACCAGACCGTTGTGGATGTGATTGAGGTGCGTTCCGCCGATGGTCTTAAATTTAAGGAAAGAGACTGGCTGGCTCTGAATCAGGATCTGGATCTGGCTATCAGCCATCGCCTGGGGCTTGGCCACCGGCTCTACCAGAAACTGGCATCAACCTATGGGCGCCGCAAAGAGCTGCAGGGAAGGCGGGAATCCCGGGTGATCATCGATAATGAGACCTCCGAGACCTTTACCGTCATCGAGGTCTACGCCCCCGACCGGCCTGGGCAACTCTATCATATCACCCAGACTTTAACGGATTTCGGCATCAATATCCACAAGGCCTTCATCGCAACAGAGGTGGAGCGGTTGATTGACGTCTTTTATGTCCTGGACATGCGCAAAGAAAAAATTGTTGATCAGGAATTCAAAAAAGAGGTGACGCAGGGCCTGCTCTATGCGATTAGCAAGAATGAAAAATAAATCAACACCTTGCTCGGTGTAAGCCGGACGGTATTTCACCAAGTATGACGATCATGTAAGAATTATAATATTGCAATCATTCCCAATGTTCCCCGAATACAAATGCGCGTTAAAAAAAATCACAAACATGTAAATAAGATTTAATTCAGAGCTGCAAAAAATATCAGAAAAGTTATTTGATACTTGCCCTGAAGAGGGGTGAGACGATACGTACAGCGTAACGGACAAATACAACGCAATAGAGATTTTTCATAGTATTGAGCACCCTTGGCACCTCTTGCTTTTGCTTTGGCCTTGCTGGGTGGCGAATATTTTTAGCTTCACAATGTTCTGGAGAGTTTTTTGCTAAAGGGTTCCCTAGGCAAACGATCGGAACTCGAAAGTATCCTTCCGACAGCACTGTGTCGCGCAACACAGAGTCCGTAAAGGGGAATGAGCAAGCTGGAATCAGCTCCGCCCATTATCCCTGACTGAACCAGGAAACCGGACCTGAAAAACCATTTCAACCTGGTATTTGATTTGCAGAGTTGGATCAAAGCCTCGCGGCATATGACTTCTTTCAATCCTCACCAGGATGCTACGAAATAGGTAACAAAACAAGATATTACAGAATTCATTGAAATATTCTGCAATCGACAGAGGCGGCAGGCCAAACCCATCTGTCAGCCTTCAGCAGCCTTCGTGAAGAGCTACTGCAGAAATGTTTCAAGACCATGAAACCATTCGTGTTCGTTATATTGGCAACCAATAACAGACTATTTCGACTGCGTAACCGCTCTGACCTTCGTCCGCGGCTAAAGAGAAATGCTCTGGATAGAAATATACCGCGATACTTGCCTGTGATTGAGCGAACACAGCAATACCAAGTGAAATTCCGCTCAAAAACCTCGGCTGGTTGTTTAAACAAAGAAAACCATCACATTGGGAAGTCCAATGACGATGTTTTAAATCTGTAGATTTACAAAGCCTCATTTACGATTAGTTCAAAAGGTCGTTGGCGAGGCGAGTTTTTTCACAGGTGGGCATCTGGGGTGCCGATTTTCGACCCGGATGGTAATTCTTTCCCTGTAAAAATGGCCCTGAGTACGAGCTCAGCCTCCGTTACTTGACAAGCAGCAAAGTAAAGGATCTGCTGACTGTCCTTTTTGCAATTTCGGGGTTGAAAAAATATGCCGTATGTTTTACAATTTTGTAGCTAATTTTATTTAGCAATTACATACCTGCAACAAACGTTATCCTTAACTAATTATGGAGAGTGCACTATGAGTGGAATCCAGGCCCGTTTGAATGCCATTTCGGCAATCATCAACTATAAACCGTCCCATTCCCCATTGAATTTCAGTGAAACCAAGCCTACCGACATATTTGGATCTAACGTTTTCAGTGACAAGGTCATGAAGGAACGTCTGCCCAAACATGTCTACAAGTCGTTGAAGAACACCATTGCTTTTGGCGAGAAACTGGACGCTTCCCTTGCCGACGTGGTAGCCAACGTCATGAAGGACTGGGCCATCGAGAAGGGCGCTACCCACTTCACTCATGTCTTCTACCCCCTGACCGGCCTCACCGCCGAAAAGCACGACGCCTTCCTGGTTCCCGATGGTGCCGGCGGCGCCATGGCCGAGTTCTCCGGCAAGCTGCTCATCCAGGGTGAGCCCGACGCCTCCAGCTTCCCCTCCGGCGGATTGCGCGCCACCTTCGAAGCCCGCGGCTATACCGCCTGGGACGTCACCAGCCCGGCCTACATCCTCGAGAATCCCAACGGCACCTTCCTCTGCATCCCCACCGCTTTTGTTTCCTGGACCGGTGAGGCCTTAGACAAGAAGACGCCGCTGCTCCGCTCCCAGCAGGCCCTGAACAAGCAGGCCAAACGCGTGCTCAGTCTCTTTGGGGTAAACACCAAGCTGCCCGTCGGCTCCTTCGCCGGCCCGGAGCAGGAATATTTCCTGGTCGACCGCAATTTCGTGTTCTCCCGTCCCGACCTGCTCATCGCCGGCCGCTCCCTCTTCGGCGCTCCCTCGGCCAAAGGTCAGGAGTTCGAGGACCAGTACTTCGGCGTGATTAACCGCCGCGTGCTCTCCTTCATGATGGAAGTCGAGCGTGAGCTCTTCAAGCTGGGCGTGCCGGTCAAGACCCGTCACAACGAAGTGGCCCCCGCCCAGTTCGAAATCGCCCCCATCTACGAGCAAGGCAACCTGGCCACTGACCACAACCAGATGGTCATGACCACCCTGCGTTCCGTGGCCAAGCGCTACGGCATGATCTGCCTGCTGCATGAGAAGCCCTTTGCCGGCATCAACGGCTCGGGCAAGCACCTCAACTACTCCCTTGGCAACGCGGAGTTGGGCAGCCTGTTTGATCCGGGCGACACTCCCCATTCCAATGCCCAGTTCCTGGTATTCTGCGCTGCCGCCATCCGGGCCCTGCATAAATACTCTGCCCTGCTGCGCGCCACCGTGGCTTCCGCCTCCAACGACCACCGCCTGGGCGCCAACGAGGCCCCGCCGGCCATCATGAGCGCCTACCTGGGCGAGCAGTTGACCGACGTGTTTGACCAGATCAAGAAGGGCGAGGTCAAGGGATCCAAGACCAAGGGCATCATGCATATCGGCGTCGATACCCTGCCGCCGCTGCCCATGGATCCGGGCGACCGTAACCGCACCAGCCCGTTTGCCTTCACCGGCAACCGATTCGAGTTCCGCGCCGTGGGCTCCTCCCACTCCATCGCCGGCGCCCAGGTGGCCCTGAACACGATGATGGCTGAATCTCTCGATTATGTGGCAACCGAATTGGAGAAGTTGGGCAAAGTGAACAAAACCCAGTTCAACGAAGGCGTGCAGAAACTGCTCCAGAAGATGATAACGGAGCATGGTGCCATAGTTTTCAATGGCGACGGCTACTCCGAAGCCTGGCACAAGGAAGCGGCCAAGCGCGGACTGCCCAACCTGAAGACCACCCCCGAGGCCCTGCCGGTGCTCACCAGCAAGGAAGTGGTGGCCCTCTTCACCAAGTACGGTGTCCTTTCCGAAGCCGAGCTGAAGTCCCGCCAGGAGATCTACCTGGAGCAGTATGTCAAGACCATCCTCACCGAGGCCAACCTGGTGATCCGCATGGCCCGCACCGTGATCTTCCCGGCCGCCATGCGCTACCAGGGCCAGCTTGCCGAGACCTGCGCCAGCCTCAAGGTCATCGGCCACGATTTCAAGATGGCCACCCTTGAGGAGGTAACCGCTCAGCTTCGGGCCATGCAGACCGAGGTGGACAAGCTGGAGAAGCTCATAGCCCATGAGGGCGGCGACACCCTGGCCCACGCCAAGTTTATGTGCGAGAAGGTACTTCCCGCCATGCTGGCGGTGCGAGGCTGTGCCGACGCCCTGGAGTCCGTGGTGGCTGACGATCTGTGGCCACTGCCTTCCTACCAGGAAATGCTGTTCATCCGTTAAGTCTGAAAGACGTCTCAGGCGCAACCAAGGCCGCCCCTTGCAAGAGGGGCGGCCTTTTTGTTTTGTGGCTGATAGACAAAATTCTCAGCTGCCGCCACGCTGCCGCCACATCCAACGATTTATTCCACAATTCTAAATCAGACGATAACTTTGTCGGCTGCGCTGTGCGGCTCCTCTCCGTACTTTATATACTGTCTCGTCGCTGCTAGCTTGCCTTCGCGTTCTCATTTTGATTTAGAAATGGAATTAAGCCGAGACAAGAACATATAGGATGTGATGACTGCAAGGCTGTTGCAGCCATAAAGCAGGATGCCTGTAGCGCTGCAATCGACTGATCGCAGCGCTTGGACATGGCGCGCTTCCCCGAGACCTTCATGTGGATCGCTATGTGAGGCGATTTTACTTGAGCATTCGCATCTGTTGCCTGCCTGCTGTACTTCCTGTCAATGATCCTGAAAAGTATGATTATTGCAATATCAACAGGAAATGGTATAAAGAGCTGGACGTTTCAGGGTGGCTTTGGAAGATTGCTTATTATCCCTTGCGGCCAGCAAAGGTCCGGTATCAACCCTCTGCCGTCTGTAAAATTTCAGCAGGGACCTTGATTTTACAGATGCGGTAATCCTTAATAAGGAAACGTAATTCTTTCTAAATACAATATGTAAGGAGATAGAAAAAATGACCAGGGATGAAATAATGAAGATTATCGAGGAGGAAAATGTCCACTATTTCCGCCTCCAGTTTGTTGATATTTTCGGCTTGTTGAAAAATGTTGCCATTCCTCGCAGCCAGATTGGCAAGGCCCTTGATGGCAATATCATGTTTGACGGTTCTTCAATCGACGGATTTGTCAGAATCAATGAGTCAGATATGTATCTTAAACCGGACTACAACACCTTCTGTCTCCTTCCCTGGCGGAATAAGTCAGGCGTTGCAGCTGCCCGCATCATCTGTGATGTCTATAAGGCAGATGGGACTCCCTTTGAAGGCTGCCCCCGCGTCAATCTGAAACGCGTCCTGGCAGAGGCCAAGGCCATGGGATACACCATGAATGTTGGAACCGAGGCGGAGTTCTTCCTCTTCGAGCGGGATGAAGAGGGTAATCCTACCACCATCACCAGTGATGTGGCCGGTTACTTTTCTTTGGATCCTGAAGATGCAGCAAATGACTGCCGCCGCGAGATTATCGAGACCCTTGAGAAGATGGGCTATGAGATTGAGGCCTCACATCATGAGGTTGCCGAAGGACAGCATGAGATCAACTTCAAGTATGCCGATGCCCTGACCTGTGCCGATAATACCGTCACCTTCCGCTGGGCAGTCAAGTCCATCGCTGCCAATTACGGGCTGCATGCCACCTTTATGCCGAAGCCCATCTTCGGTATCAATGGTTCCGGTATGCACACCAACCAGTCGCTTTTTAATCTGGACGGCACCAACGCATTTTATGACGAGAAGGGACCTCTTCAGCTTTCTCCTGTCGCCTTCAACTATATTGCCGGTATATTGAAGAATGCCCGCGGTTTTGCCGCCATTACCAATCCGCTGGTCAACTCTTACAAACGGCTCGTACCCGGCTATGAGGCACCTGTTTATGCTGCCTGGTCCGCCTCCAACCGCTCAGCCCTGGTTCGTATTCCGGCTGCCCGCGGTCTGTCGACACGTACCGAGGTCCGTTGCCCGGATCCGACCTGCAACCCTTATCTTGCCATGGCAATGATGTTGAATTCAGGTCTTGACGGGGTTAAAAATAAGCTGAATCCTCCTGCCTCTGTTGACAGGGACATCTTCAAGATGACCCCGGCTCAGATGGACGAGGTCGGTATCATCGTTATGCCTGCCAGTCTGAAAGAGGCTCTGAATGAGTTGAAGGCCAATCCGATTGCCAAGGTCACCCTTGGCGACCATATATTCGGGAAGTATATTGAGGCCAAAGAGAAGGAGTGGGATAGCTTCCGCACTGCAGTGACCGATTGGGAAATCGAGAACTATCTCCGTGTGTTCTGATAAATATCTCTGATCGTCGTCCGTAGACGAGGCCCGCGCATCCCAGAGGTGTGCGGGCCTTTTTTTTTAAAAAACCGGATGGATTGATATGGAAACTGGTGGCAGAAAAGTTTTACGAATGACCTGGTCATGAAAAAATTCAATAACGAGAAAAGAGCGGATGCTCTAGCGGCTGCCCTGCCGGATTTGATTCGCGATAAGGGCTGGGAAAAACAGCTTGATCTTTACTCCCTGTTTGTTGAGTGGGAGAGGATCGTGGGGGCGGAGACGGCCTGCCACGCCCGTCCATCGAAGATCGTTCGCAATGTCATTTGGGTTGAGGTCGATAATTCCTCCTGGATGCATCAGCTCCAGTTTGAAAAGGTGCGGATTCTGGAGGGCCTGAATGCTGCCCTTGAATTGTCCCGCCTGCAGGATGTGAAGTTTACCTTGGCTGGCAAAGTGGAAGAGACTGAACCGGAGAAGGCAAAGGTGACTTTTGTACCGGTGGATGCGGCCGAGCTTGCTGCCTTCGAATATCAGGTCAGTCTTATTGAAGATAAAGAGAGCCGGGAGGCGCTGATCAGGCTCTGGTACCTGTCCAAGGCGTGCAGGCGGGGGTGAGTTTGTCGCAGTTGATACAGGCTCTAAAAATATCTTGACCATACTACAGAAAGGGGTATCCTCATATTCCGGTTCAGGCCTGTAGGTATCGAATATTCACTTCCCCGTCATGACAGCGGGGGCCACATAATGCTCGGAATGCAATGTTATTTGATAATGTCTTAGAGGTAATCGGCAATACACCGTTGGTCAGGATTCATCGGCTTATCGATTCGGACTCCAGATTGATCTATGCAAAGCTTGAAGCCAGGAATCCCGGCGGGTCTATAAAGGAGCGGGTCTCGCTTTCGATGATTGAGGCCGGGGAAAAGAGCGGAGAATTGACAAAGGACAAGATTGTCCTTGAGGCCACCAGCGGCAATACCGGAATCGGCCTGGCCATGGTCTGTGCCGCTAAAGGATATCGGTGTACTCTGGTGATGCCGGAGTCGGCCTCTATCGAGCGCCGGAAGATCATGCAGGCATATGGAGCGGAGATTCTGCTCACGCCCGCCAATCGCGCCACCGATGGGGCCATCGAGAAATCCTATGCAATGGCCAGAGAGTTTCCCGACCGTTACTATCTTACCGACCAGTTCAACAACGAGGCCAACTGCATGGCCCATTACATGGGGACGGGGCCGGAGATCTGGAATCAGACCGATGGCAGGGTGACTCATATCGTCGCGACGCTGGGGACTTCCGGTACGGTGATGGGGCTGAGTGCCTGGTTTAAGGAATTCCATCCCCATGTGCAGATTATTGCGGTGGAACCGCATCTGGGCCATAAGATTCAGGGCTTAAAGAATATGAAGGAGTCGTATAAACCCGGCATCTTCAATAAGACTGTTCCGGATCATATTGTCAGTATTGAGGATGAGGATGCCTTCAATATGGCCCGGCAGCTGGCCCGCAAGGAAGGCCTGCTGGTGGGTATGAGCAGCGGAGCGGCGATGTCGGCCGCGCTGGATTATGCCGCCACCCTGAAGGAGTGCCTGATGGTGGTCATCCTGCCCGACGGTGGTGAGAGATACCTGAGCACCCCGCTTTTTTCCAGGAAGGTCCAGGCTTCTGGAGAGAAGAAGTCGGAACTCCGCTTTTTCAACACCATGACCAAGAAAAAGGAGGTCTTCGTCCCGCAGAAAGAGGGGCATGCGACCTTCTATTCCTGCGGACCGACGGCCTTCGAACCCGCTAACCTCCTGCTCTGCCGGCGCTTCATCGTTTCCGATCTGATCACCAAATATCTGGAGAGTAAAGGGCTTACAGTCGAGTCGTATATGAACTTCACGGACATCGACGATAACACCATCGCCGGTGCGGAAAAGGCAGGGTTGCCGCTCCGTGAGTTTACCGAAAGATTTATTGACAGCTTCATGGAGGATATTGATTCGCTGGGCGTCAAGCGGGCCACCGGATATCCCAAGGCCTCCGAGCATGTCCAGGACATGATTGAGATTGCCCATGAGCTGATCCATAAGGGCTATGCCTACGAGAAGCATGGATCCATCTATTTCGATATTTCTAAGTTTAAGAATTACGGACGTCTCTCCGGGATTGATCTCAGTAAGATCCAACTGGGCAAGACCGTAGATCTGGATAATTACGAAAAGGATAATCCCCGCGATTTCACTTTATTAAAGAGATCAACCCTGGCCGAACTGAAGAAGGGCATCTTCTTTCAGACCGACTGGGGCAATGTGCGCCCCAGCTGGCATGTGGAATGCTCCGCCATGGCGACCAGGCATCTGGGGGCCACCCTGGACCTGCATACCAGCAGCCGGAACCTGATCTTTCCTCACCACGAGAATGAGATAGCCATTGCCGAGGCCCTGACCGGAAAGCCGTTGTCCCGTTGCTGGCTGCATTCCGAACTGGTTCTGGTGGACGGCAAGATGATGTCCGCAGAACATGGCAACGTTATAACCCTGAAGGATCTTCTTGCCAGGGGGTTCACGGCTCGGGAAATCCGTTTCATGCTGCTCACCGTCCATTATCGCAAGCCGATCCAGTTTACCTTCAGGCGCCTGGAAAATGTCCGGACTGCCCTGCGGCGGCTGGATGAGTTTACCTGCAAGCTGATCTGTCTTCCACCCGGAAAACCCCACCCGGAAGTTGCCACTTTTGTCTCGTCAATGCAGGAGCAGTTTTTCGAGGCCATGGACGATGACCTGAACGTCTCCAAAGGAATGAGCGCGATTTACAGGTTTATCAAAAAGATGAACCCGATTTTACAGGTCAATCATCTGGATCGGGACCAGAAGGACTACATTCTTGAGAGTCTGAACAAGATGAATCAGGTTCTTCAGATTTTCAGGCTGCAGGGCTGCCCGCTCATCCCGGAGGTTAATTCGTTGATTAAACTTCGGGAAAATGCGCGCATAGAAAAGGATTGGAAGGCTGCCGATGCCGCCAGGGATCAGCTTGCCAAGATGGGCATTATCGTTATCGATACAGAGAGCGGACCTATTTGGCAACGGGTCAGGGAAGTCGAATGATTGATAAGAATGCAGTTGCTTTTTGCCTCGTATTGATTAATATGTCGTCCTCAATATGACATAATGCGCCCGTAGCTCAGCTGGATAGAGCAACGGACTTCTAA
>JARLHL010000110.1 GCA_031292275.1 Desulfocapsaceae bacterium
GGCTGGAGCATCGGGGCCCGTCTGCTCTGGGCGACAGGCGCCTCGGGGATTCTCTGGCTGGCTGTCGCCTGGGCCCTGGGACGGGGATAGGCAAAACAATGCATCCGATCAGCCTTTGCAACCTCACCCTGGGCTATGAACGGCATCCCGCCGTCCACCATCTGTCCGGCGTCTTCAAGGCTGGATCCATGACCGCCGTGGTCGGTCCCAATGGTTCCGGCAAGAGCACCCTGCTCAAGGGGATAACCGGTTCTCTGCGCCCGTTGGGGGGGCACATCGACAGGGGTGCTTTGAAGACCAGCCAGATCGCCTATCTGCCGCAGCAGATGGAAATCGACCGAAGCTTCCCCATCACCGTCCTGGACGTGGTCATTTTGGGACTCTGGCGGGATATCGGCATGTTCGGCGGCATGAAGAAGGGGCTCTGGCACAAGACGGAAGAGGCGCTGCAGACAGTGGGTCTGGCCGGTTTTGAATCACGCCCCATCAGCGACCTGTCCGGAGGTCAGTTTCGGCGGGTGATGTTTGCCCGCATGCTCCTGCAGGAATCTCCGGTCGTCGTCCTCGACGAGCCCTTCACCTCCATCGACAACCAGACGACCCTGGATCTCTTTGAGGTGATCAAGCGCTGGCATGCCGAAAACCGGACCATCATCGCGGTGCTGCACGACTTCAGCCAGGTGCGGTCCTACTTTCCCCAGACCCTGCTGCTGGCCCGGGAACTGGTAGGATGGGGCGAGACCCGCCAGATCCTCACCGACGCAAACCTGCAGCGGTCCCGGAGGATGTCCGAGGCCTGGGATGAGTCGGCGGCGGTCTGCCAGGAGGACGATCAATCATGACTCATCTTGCCGGTCTCTTATTCTCCCCCTTTTTCGATTTCATATTCATGCGCCATGCCTTGGTAGCCTGTTTCGCTCTGGCCATCGGCTGCGCCCCGGTGGGTATGCTGCTCGTCCTGCGGCGTATGAGCCTGATGGGCGACGCCCTCTCCCACGCCGTCCTTCCCGGTGCAGCCCTGGGATTTCTTGCCTCGGGTCTCTCCCTTTATGCGATGACCATCGGCGGGATCATCGTCGGCCTGACCGTGGCCCTGCTGGCCGGGGCCGTGGCACGGGTCACCGCTCTGCGGGAGGACGCCAGCTTTGCCGCCCTCTACCTGATTTCCCTCGCCCTGGGCGTCCTGATCATCTCCATGCGCGGCACCAGCATTGATCTCATTCATGTGCTCTTCGGCACGATCCTTGCCGTGGACGATCCGGCCCTCCTTCTCGTGGCCTCCATCACCACGGTAACCCTCTTCACCATGGCCCTGATCTACAGACCGCTCATCGTCGAGTGTTTCGATCCCGGTTACCTGCGGTCTGTTGGCGGATACGGCGCCGCCATGCACTTCATCTTTCTGGTCCTGGTGGTGCTCAATCTGGTGGCCGGATTCACCGCCCTCGGCACCCTGATGGCGGTGGGCATGCTGATGCTGCCGGCGGCGGCGGGAAATTTCTGGGCCAAACAGTTCTGGTCGGCGTCTCTCGCCGCGGCCATCATCGCCATGGTCTCAAGCTATGTCGGCCTGCTGCTCTCCTTCTACATGAATTTTCCGTCCGGACCCTCCATTATACTCACCGCAGGACTATGCTATGTTTTTTCAGTAATTTTTGGCAGGCACGGCAGTCTTTACAGCCGGCATAAAGCCGGCGACCACCTCACGGGTTAAGTCCTATAGTGGAGTTCCCTATGTTGACATGTAAGCGAATTATTTTCTCCATCCTGGCCCTTCTGCTCATCAGCGGGGCGGCCAGGGCCGAAAATCCCGTCAGGGTCGTGACCAGCTTCAGCGTGCTCGGAGATATGATCAGGAATATCGGCGGCAACAGGGTTGACGTGACGGTTTTGGTCGGCCCCGACGGCGATGTCCATGCCTATGAACCGACACCCGCCGCAGCCCGATCCGTCAGCGAGGCAGGCCTGGTGATCGTCAACGGCCTCGGGCTTGAGGGCTGGGTGGATCGTCTGATTAAGGCCTCGGGCTATAAGGGCGAAGTCGCGGTGGCAAGTACGGGCATCAAGCCCCGGAAGATGGAGGACAGGGAGAAGAACGGCGAGATCGTCACTGATCCCCATGCCTGGCAGGATCTGGATAACGGCAGGGTCTATATCGACAATATCGCAGAGGCCCTGGCTGCCGCCGACGCGGCCGGCGCAACAGCGTATAAGGCCCAGGCTCAGGCTTATACTGCGAAACTTGCCGAACTCAACGTCTGGGTCAAGGCTCAATTTGCAGCCATCCCTGAACAGAAGCGGCGGATGATCACCTCCCACGACGCCTTCGGCTATTTGGGGGGGGCTTACGGGATAGAGATTCTCTCACCCATGGGCCTGAGCACCGAGAGCGAGCCCTCGGCGCGCATAGTGAAAGATCTCATTCGCCAAATCCGAGAGGAGAAGATAACCGCGGTCTTTATAGAAAATATCTCGGATCCCCGCATGATCCAGCAGATCAGCAGGGAAAGCGGAGTTACCATAGGTGGCGAACTCTATTCGGATGCCCTCTCAAAGCCTGAAGGGCCGGCGCCCACCTACATCGATATGTTTAACAATAACGTGTCGAAAATCGTGGCAGCTATGAAAAAAAGCCTGTAAGGCCTGCGTCCGGCCATCGTGAAGAAAAGAAGGCGGCCAGAGTCTTCAATGCCTCCCGTTGAGGTGATGGGGCTGCCGTTTTGCTCAATATTGTATATTTAAACGATATCTTGGAGCTGTCTATGCATTCGCTCAAATCTCTTTTCCACCCCAGACTCGCGGCCCTTCCGTCCGTCCTGGCAGGCATCCTCCTTCTCTTGACCGGATTGCTGATGCCGCTGCAGGCAGCCGACCTGACGGACCAGAGCGGAAAGACCATTCACTTCGATCGCCCGTTCACACGGATTATCTCGCTCTACGGGGCGCATACGGAAAACCTCGCCGGCCTGGGCCTGGACCAGGAAATCATAGGCCGGACGGCAGACGACGACTATCCTCCGTCCATCACCTCAAGACCCGAGTTCAGCGACATGGATGATCCGGAAAAATATATCGCCGCCCGCCCGGACCTGATCCTGATCCGCCCCATGCTGGAGACCAGCCATCCCGAGCTCTTTGAAAAATTGCGGCAGGCGGGCATCACCGTCGTCTCCCTGCAGCCGACCACTGTCGACCAGATGTATGCCTACTGGCGGGACCTGGGCCTGCTCACCGGCAGGGAAAAACAGGCGGAGGCCATGATCGAAAAATTCACGAACGGGCTTGCCCGGATACAGAAGAGATTCAGGGATATTCCGGAAAGCAAACGTCCCCGTGTCTACTTTGAGGCCATCCATGAAATGATGCGGACCTTTTCTCCGGACTCCATCAGTCTCTTTTCCCTGAAGAGTGCGGGCGGGGTCAACATCGCCGTGGATGCCGTACCGAGGCGGGCCACCAATATCGCCGATTACGGCAAGGAGCGGATCCTCTCCCACGCAGGCGATATAGACGTCTTTCTCGCCCAGACCGGACGTATGAACCGGGTGGATAAAATGATGATCATCGAGGAACCGGGATTCCAGTCCATCAAGGCCGTCCGCGAAGGCAGGGTCTATCTCATCGATGAGAAACAGGTCTCCAGACCGACCCCGCGCCTCCTTTTTGGCATCGAGCAGCTCACTAAACTTCTCTACCCGGAATCCGGGAAGGCGGCTGACTGATGCGGCCCTGAAGACCTTCCGTTTCAGCCCGGGTGATGCAACCGGCCCCTCCGGTGTCTGCAGTCGCCCACCAAAAGCTTGTCATCCGGCTCAATTAATGTTACTAAAATAATATTCGTATTACGAATTGCACGGCAATTTTATAATATCATCAAGAAAAAGAGGAGATACAATGATCAGGAAAAATTTGGTCTGCAGATTTGCGTTTTGCGTGGCTCTGGCCGCACCTGCGGCGGCCTGGGCCGCACATCCGCTGATCACCGACGATACGGGAACCCAGGGAAGGGGCAACTTCCAGCTTGAGGTCAACGGCGAGTACGACCACGACAAGCAATACGGAATAACCACCACAGGAAAGCAGGCAGATGCGACACTAACATACGGAATCATCGACACCGTCGATGTTGCCATCGGCATCCCCTACATGTGGATCAATACGAAATCCGACGACCGGCATATCGATTCCAGCGTAAACGGCTTTGCGGACGCGACTCTTGATGTCAAATACCGCTTTGTCGATATGGGCGGATTCAGTCTTGCGGTCAAGCCGGGACTCAATATCCCCACCGGTGATTCCGGAGAAGGCCTGGGGGCCGGGAAATGGGGATATCATGTCTATATGATAGGAACCGTGGAAACCGGCCCGTGGACCTTCCTGGCCAATCTCGGCTATATCAGAAACGACTCCGATGCCGATACCGATGAAAACAATATCTGGCATGTCTCGGCGGCGGCACTCTATTCCCTTAACAATCAATGGAAGATTGTAGGCGATCTGGTAGCCGAACGCAATACCGACAAGGATTCTGACGTCAATCCCGTATCCGCCATTGCCGGCGTGATCTACTCACCGACCAAAGACATCGACCTGGATCTCGGCATCAAGGCCGGCCTGACCTCCACGGCCACGGATTGGGCCTTTCTGGCAGGGACCACATTCAGATTTTAGATCCTGACTTCGGGGGAGATTGCCCAAATCAAACAAGTACGGCCATAGCTCCTGCGGAACTATGGCCGTTGCCTCTCTGGGGCCTCCCCTGCCGGAAACTGAGCCTTAGGCCTTGATCATTTCCAGTACCTTCTTCCTGATATCATCCACAGCCAGCCCCTGATGGGGGATCTGCTCGGTCAGGCCGCCGCGGCCCTCTTTGCCGGTGCCGAGATGGGCGTAATCCACAGTGTGGCCCTGCTCAAGCAGCCAAGTGCCGTAGCGGATGCCCAGGCCGGTTTTTTCATTCTGGGTCTCCACCACCAGCACAAAGGGACATTCACCCAGAATGGCCAGCATCTCTGTATCAATGGCATTCAGGGTCGGTTTATTCACCAAACCGACATCCCAGCCCTCGGCCCGCAGCTGTTCAACAGCATCCAGACAGCGATAGAGCATCTCGCCATAGGAAACGATATAGCCGGCCGTCCCCCGCCGAACGATCTCGTCCTTGCCCGGAACGAAGGTATAGCCCTCGCCATAGAGCTTCTCCCCGTCAGCATCCAGAATGTACGGAGTGGCCGAACGGGTTGAAAAGATAAATTTCAGCCCCTGATCATGAAAAACGGTCTTGAGCACCTGCCGCAGTTGCAGGGTATCGGCCGGGAAATAGAGGCGGGTGGTATCGTTTTCGGCCAGGCCGTTATCGGCAAAGAAGTTGTTGATACCGAAATGGCAGGTATTATCGGCCATATCGTCAACGCCGGAATGAGAGAAATGGGCCAGCACATTGGCCTGATTCAGGCGCGCCATGGTGATCTCCGAGATCAGCATCTCCTGGAAGGCAGCGAAGGTACCGAAGACCCCCTGGCGGCCGGGGGTTGAACCGAACCCCGCAGCCACGGAAAAATTATTCCGCTCCATGATACCGCCGTGGACATAGACCTCCGGGAACTGCTTCCGGATATGGTGCAGGCCACAGGAACCCTCCAGATCGGAATCCACCACCAGCACCTGGGACCGGGGATCGGCCATTCCGGCAATGATTTCGCAGACCGCCTTGCCGAAATCGTCCCGGTTCTTGCCGGTCTCCCTGGTACTGCCCCTATACTCCACGGCCGACTTGGGGGCTTTGGTTTCATTGAGAATCTCCACCGCCGCTGTGTATCCGCGGGCCTGCAGATAATCGACGGCCATGGCCACCGGAATGACATCATGCCCCTTGGGCAGACCTTCGATCCCCGGCACACCCACGGCCATGGGCCGCTTGTTGATCACAGCCACCGGGCCATCGGCTGCAAGAGCATCCCTGATGCGGACAAAAAGGCCGTCCAGATCTTCGCCGTCGCCGACGGTGACGCTCATGCCGTGACCTACCAGGGTGCGGGCCACATCATAGCCCTTCATATAGCTGCTGGGATGGCCGGCAATGGTCACATCGTTATCATCAATGATCAGCTTGACCTTCAGGTTCCGGGCCACGGCATAGCGGGCCGCCTCGGCATCGTCACCCTCCAGCTGGGAGCCATCGCTGCCGAACATCACCAGGGTCTTGCCCTGCAAGGCCTCGGCCACACCGTTGACATAACTCCAGAGATGCCCCAGACGGCCGGAACTGAAAAAGATGCCATGCTGCTCATGCCGCTCCGGATGGCCGTACAATCCCTGGTCGAATTCCCGGTAGTGCAGAAGGGACTCGATCTCCCGGTGACCGTTTAAGGCAGCCATCACATACTGGATGGCGACACGGTGCCCGGCCTCATCGAAAAAAACCGGATGAACGCTGTCGGAACCCTTCATGAAACCATCCATGATCAGGATCTCCGGGACGATATCGAAGGCACCGCCCGTATGCCCGCCCAGTCCCTTACAGTTGGCCAGGGCGGTAAAAAAAATCAGACTGTCCCTGACCAGCTGGATATTCTTCTGCAACAACCGGCGTTGGTCGCTGCTCAGTTCAGCCTGGGATAGGCTGAACTTCAGGGGAGTGTAAGAACTGAGATCTATAGGAAATTTCATGAAATCCTCCGGATTTTACGGTTATGGGCAATGGCTTCATCGCGGTGCGTATCATGCGTGCAACTCTCTATTCCACGCTGAAAAAACGCAGATCCGCCCCGCTCTTTTTAGCCCCTTTTCACCCTGCCCGCAACAACCATTATCCCTGCCTTCCGATAACGCCACCTGTAAGGCTCAAGGGCATTTTTTCTCTTGACCTGGCGGCTATAAAACAGGTAACAGTTTTATAAATTCATATCTCGTTTTCTGACCTCTCCACCCATCGCCCTGCAGGAGATCCATGAAGAAGATTTTCTTTTTGATTTTTTGTGGAATTTTTATCGGTCTTGCTCTGTCCCTGACGACTGCCGAAATGATTGAACGGACCTCCGGGAAAGAATTCTGTTCCTCCTGTCATTCTATGCAGGGGGTGGCTCGCGCCTACGAAGAAGATGTTCATGGCGGAAAGAACCCCATAGGCTTCAAGGCACGATGTGTAGACTGCCATCTCCCCCACGACAGCGTCTTCCACTATGTGACAATGAAGGCCTACAGCGGCACCAAAGACGTCCTTGGTGAGATTTTCTGGGCCAAATCTTTTGACTGGATCGGTAATCTGCAGAAAAAAGAGGAATTCACCTATCTTTCCGGCTGTCTGAAATGTCATGATATCAAAGCCATGCATTACGAAATCCCCAAGGCGTTTCTGGCGCATAAGGACTTCCTCGACGGCAAGGTCACATCCTGTCTGCAATGCCATGAGAATGTAGGTCATAAAAATATTAAAGATCATCTTGTCAACAAGAATTGAAGGGAGGAGGAATGACACGATTACTGCTAGCGGTGTTTTTTACTGTCGGGCTTGTTTCAACAGCCTTTGCCTTGGACAGTAGTCAAAAGACCCTGAAAGTTGATTTCGGGCTATCCGCCGAAGGGAAGAAATGTATCGAGTGCCATGCAGCCAAACAACCCGGCATCGTCGCAGACTGGAAGGACAGCCGGCACGGCCATGTCGGTGTGTCCTGCATCGACTGTCATCAGGTCGAAAAGGATTCCCCGATGGCCTCCCAGGCCTGTCCCGGCGTCAAAGGGACCGAGACCTTTATCTCCGTGATGGTCACCCCGAAGACCTGTGGCCGATGTCATGCCGAGCAGGTCGATCAGTTCAGCAAAAGCGGCCATTTCCGAGCCCGCCTGCAGTATAAGGGCCCCGACGGAAAGAACTTCAAGGGCATGGCGGCCCTGATTGAGAAACACGAGGGCCAGGGTATGGAGCAGTTCAAAAACGCCTCCGAAATGAGCGGCTGCATGCAGTGCCATGGCTCGGTCATCACCCTTGATGCCGACAAGAGACCGACGAAAGAAGGCTGGCCGGCAGCGGGAATCGGCAATGTCTGGCCGGACGGCTCGGTGGGTAACTGCGTTGTCTGCCATACCAGGCACAGGTTCAACATCGCCGAGGCGAGAAAGCCCGCCGCCTGCGCCTCCTGCCATCTTGGCCCGGATCATCCGGATATTGAAATCTATAACAACAGCAAACACGGGCATATCTTCAATGCCGAGGGTTCCAGCTGGAAATTCGACAGCGCCCCCGACGCCTGGGAACCGGGTGACTACCGGACACCGACCTGTGCGGTCTGCCATATGAGCGGCATCGGAGAATTGAAAACCACCCATAATATTTCAGAAAGGCTCAAGTGGAACCTCTGGCTGCCTGAATCGCAGCTTCGGAACTCACCTGATCCGCTCAGCCCGCTCACCGGCGAAAGCGTTGAGGGCAGGAAGAAAATGGAGTCCGTCTGCCACAACTGCCATACACCGCTGCACACGAAAAACTTCTTCGACCAGGCCGATACCAGCGTCGCCCTCTACAACGAAGGGTACTGGAAACCAGCCATGGCCATGAGCAAAGAACTGGCGGAAAAGAAGCTGCTGAAGGAGAACCCGTGGGAAGATGAGTTCCAGAAGACCCTGTACTACCTCTGGCACCACGAGGGCAGGCGCATGCGGCAGGGCGCCGTCATGAACGGTCCGGACTACGCCCACTGGCATGGTGTCTTCGAACTCCAGCAGGATCTCTACAAGCTGAAGGAGATTTACAACAAACGTATTCAAACAGGAAAGATAGAAGATTAGCATTATCCCCTTGGGGCGTACAATGTACGTCCCAAGGGTCACCACTGCGACCGGGCAGCCAGCCTCTGGATCCCTCTTGTCCCAAACTCGCCATTTTCCTTCTCAGCAAATACTCCAGGCCCTCTTCGCTCTCAGCCGGGATTAAGCTTATTTTTCTGCAATATCAGTATCATGTATTACAGGACAGATATCCTGTAATGCGCTGGTATTCCAGGAAAGCAGCACGACTGCCAGCACAATGATCACGATTCCGCAAGCGGCCGTCAGGAGCCCCAAAAATATTACGACAGTGGGGCACACTCTGCTTGACCTTTCCGACACGAATAAGGTAAGGGATGGTAGGAGAGGAAGGCATTTCACGGTGTCCCTGTAAACAAACCGTTCATCTGAAAGCCTCCCGGGAGCCGGGCTCCCGCTTTACTGAGAAGAGACAGTCGGTTGAGAACACAATATAATTCTATCCTCAAGAATAACGAATACTTGCGAATTCTGCGAAAAAAATGAATCTGTCTCCCGGTTGAAGAATGATGTGCTTTCATAACTCGCTGTGGCTGGTTTATCTGATTATCTCATAAGAGGGGAAATTATGACGAAACGATTATGGATTGCTCTTTTGGTATTCATTGCTGCAGGTATCGCCATGGCCGGCCCGGTTTCAGCTGCCGACCAGGTCATCAAGATCGCCACCCAGACTCCGCTCTCCGGAGATCAATCCGCCATCGGCGTTGACATGAAGCGGGGGGCGGAGCTGGCCCTGGAACAACTGAGCGGACCGTTGACCGCCATAGGTTTCAAGGTCGAGCTGGCCCCCTTTGACGATCAGGCCAATCCCGACACCGGTGTGGCCAACGCCAAGCGCATCGTTTCCGATCCGGCCATTCTTGCCATTGTCGGACACTTCAACTCCGGCGTCCAGATCCCCTCCTCCGAGGTGTATCATGCCTCGGGTCTTGCCAATGTTTCTCCCGGCAACACCAATCCCAAGGTGACCACCAGAGGGTATCTCGAGGTCAACCGGGTGGTCGGCCGGGATGACGTGCAGGGTGTTGTCGGTGCTAATTTCGCGGGTGAAAAGAAGATTAAGACGGTCTTCATCGTCCATGACAAGACAGCCTACGGGCAGGGAATTGCCGAATTTTTTAAACAGAAGGCCGAACAGATGGGGATGAAGATCCTGGGATTTGAGGGGACTGAGGAGAAGGCCAACTTTGATTCCCTGCTCTCCCCGATCCTTGCCGGCAACCCCGATCTGGTCTACTTCGGCGGTATATATCCCCAGGCCTCCGTCCTGTTTAAACAGGCCCGCGAGAGGGGGTATATGGGCATGTTCCTGAGCGATGACGGCTACGATTCTGCTGATGCCATCAAAATAGGCGGCGCCACCATACTTGAAGGTGCCGGCACCTACTACTCCACCGTCTCCGGCCCCGCCTCTGCCTATCCCGGCACCGCAAAATTCATTCAGGAGTTCAAGGCCAAATTCAACGCCGCCCCCCAGCCCTTCGCGGCCCAGGGGTATGACTCCATGGGCATCTGCCTGAAGGCCATAGAGAATGCCGCCAAGGCCAACGGCAATAAGCTTCCGACCCGTGAGGCCGTGGCTAAAGCCGTCAGAGCCCTGAAGGACTACCCGGGCATCACCGGTACCTTTACCTTCAATGGAATCGGCGATCCCACTGTCGCCAGATATTTCGTCATGAAGGTCAACTCGGCTGATCCGGCCAAATGGATTGAGAACCCGGTGGTCCAGACCCTCGATATCGCTCCGCCCCAATAATCTTCTCCGACCCCGCGGCTCCCGGCTTCCCGCAAAGGAAGTCCGGGAACCGCGGGACGAATTCACCTATGAAACGGTTCCTGAAATCCATGAACGTCAGGGAGATGCTCAGGCCTCTCGGCCAGATGTTCCTCTTCTCCCTGGGCAGCACCATTGTCCTGTCGGCTCTCATGCTGGTCCTGGCCCTGATCCTTGACAAGACCATTGTCGGGCAGACCCTCTTTCAGCGCCTGAACGTCTCACTCTACACCTATACCCTGATCAACCTGCCGCAGGTGGCCATCGACGGACTGACCATAGGTTTTGTCTATGCTGCCATCGCCCTTGGATACACCATGGTCTACGGGGTCCTGGAGTTCATCAATTTCGCCCATAGCGAAATCTTCGCCACCGGCGCCTTTGTCGGGGTGGAAATCCTGATTGCGCTGGAGAAGTTCGGCATCCTCTCCGGGGCATCCCTGGCAATGGCCTACGGTTATCTGATCCTGGCGATAATTGCAGGGATGCTGGCGGCAGGCGCGCTGGCCGTGACCGTGGAACGGGTGGCCTATCGCCCGCTGCGCCATGCCTCACGCCTGGTACCGCTGATCTCCGCCATCGGCGTCTCCTTTCTGCTGCAGGACATGATCCGCCTCATCGAGAGTCTGACCACCGGCCAGTACAACAGGATTATGCCGACCTTCGGTAATTTTGATCATCGCCTTCTCCTGGGCAAAATGACCCTGGGTGCAGCCCACATCACCCTGGGGGTGTCTATCAAATCCATCATCGTCATCGTCTCGGCGGTATTGATGCTGGTGGGCCTGAACTATTTGGTCAACGCCACCAAGATCGGCAAGGCCATCCGCGCCGTGGCCCAGGATCCTCAAACCGCAAGCCTGATGGGGATCAACGTCAACCGCATCATCTCACTCACCTTCCTGGTTGGGGGGATGCTCGGCGGGGCGGCAGGCGTTCTCTATGCTCTGAAATTTACCCGCATCGACCCCTTCGTCGGCTTTTTTCCAGGCCTGAAGGCCTTTACCGCCGCCGTCCTGGGCGGCATCGGCAATATGACAGGAGCCTTGCTCGGCGGTATAGTTCTCGGTATGCTGGAGACCTACGCCGGGTCATTCATGGGGGTCTTCACCATGGGCGCCGCCGGCACTGAATATAAAGACATCTTTGCCTTCAGTATCCTGATCCTGGTACTCATCTTCCGGCCTCAGGGCCTCATGGGTGAACATGTGGCCCAGAAGGCCTGAGGGAGGGAGCTATGGCTGCACTTTTTAAGGATATCGCCAGGTGGCTGGACCAGGGAATCGCCCCCTATCTCCTCGTTATGGCGCATATGGCGCTTGGCACTGCCCTGGTCTATGTGTTTCCGCGCTCGAATCTGGCCTTCATGGTCCTGATTACGTCCTTTTTCTCTCTCTATTATATAAAGACCGACAGCTGGTTCAAATTCGTCGCGGGCGCGGTGCTGACCCTGCTGATCTTCCCGGTGGTCGGCGTCCGCAATATCTTTTATCTGGAGGTGATCTTCCAGATCAGCGTCTTTTCGGCCCTGGCCCTGGGCCTGAATATCGTGGTCGGTTTTGCCGGTCTCCTGGATCTGGGCTACGTGGCATTCTATGCGGTCGGCGCCTATCTCTGGGCCTTTTTTGGCTCCCAGCAGTACTACATCCTTCATTTTGCGCCGGGAACCCAGCCGGCCAACCTGCCCTTCCTGCTCCCTGGGGACAGCTTCTATCTCTTTGTGTTCGCAGCCATCCTGATCGCTGCGCTGACAGGGATCCTGCTGGGCACTCCGGTCCTCAGGTTGCGGGGCGATTACCTGGCCATCGTTACCCTGGGCTTCGGAGAGGTCATCCGGGTTTTGGCCAACAACCTCGACAAACCGCTTAATTTCACCAACGGTCCCCAGGGAATCACGCCGATCCAGCGCCCGACCATGCCGCAGGTGGCTGTCGATGGCTTTAATGCGCTGTTCTCCCGGATCATCGGCCATACGGTCAGCCCCGCCGACATGTATAATGTCATGTTTTATCTCTTTGCCCTGGCGGTCATTATCGTCATTGTCTTTGTGACCAGGCGTCTGGACGACTCCAAGATCGGTCGCGCCTGGACCGCTATCCGCGAAGACGAGACGGCGGCAATCGCCATGGGAATCCCGCTGGTGAAGATGAAGCTTGCGGCCTTTGCCGTCGGCGCCTCCTTCGCCGGGGTCATGGGCGTGCTGCTGGCAGGGAGCCGGACCTTTATCAGCCCGGAATCCTTTTCCTTCATGCAGTCTATCGGTGTCTTGTCCATGGTCATCCTGGGCGGTTCCGGCAGCATCCCCGGCGTGATCCTGGGTGCCGCAACCGTGACCATCCTCAATCTGCAGGTCCTCCAGGGCCTCTCGCTCTACCTCAGCCAGCTGCGCCAGAGCGACGCGGTGATTCCTCTCATCAATTTTGCTTGGGCCAACCTCTCCAGCCAGCTTGACCCGGCTAAATACCAGCGCCTGCTCTTCGGCCTGATCCTGATCCTGATGATGATCTTCCGACCGGCAGGTCTGATCCCCTCCAGACGCCGAAAACGGGAACTGGCAACCGACGCGCTCCCGAATGAAAGCAGGGATGAGGACAATCATGGCGCTCCTTGAAACCATCGACCTCGTCAAACGCTTCGGCGGCCTGACGGCAGTCAACAAGGTCAACTTTTCACTCAACCAGGGCAGAATCGTCAGCATCATCGGCCCCAACGGAGCCGGAAAGACTACTTTCTTCAATACATTAACCGGGATTTACCATCCGGAAGAGGGCCGGATTCTCTTGAACGGCAACCCAGTGCACGGCCTGAGGCCCGACCAGATCGCCGCCCGCGGATTGTCGCGAACCTTTCAGAATATCCGCCTGTTCGACAATATGTCGGTCATAGAAAACATCCTGGTGGGTATGCATGTCCACCTCAAACAGGCCCCTCTGGCCACCCTCTTGCACCTGCCCTCCTTTAAAAGGGAGGAGAAGGCCTCGGAGTTGAAGGCCGAAGAGCTCATGCAGTATGTGGGGCTGAGGGGGGTCGGGAACGAACTGGCCAAGAACCTTCCCTACGGCGGTCAGCGCCGGCTGGAGATCGCCCGCGCCCTGGCGGCCGATCCCCTCCTGCTGCTGCTGGATGAACCGGCCGCCGGCATGAATCCCCAGGAAACCGAGGAGATGACCAGGCTCTTTCGCCGTATCCGGGACGAAAGAGGCATCACCATCCTGCTCATCGAACACGATATGCGCGTGGTCATGAACATCTCCGAGCTGATCTGCGTCATGGATTACGGCGAAAAAATTGCCGAAGGAACACCCGATGAGATCCGCGCCGACGCCAGGGTTATCGAGGCTTATCTGGGCCGGGGCGCCGTTGCCGGTCAGCATGAGGAGAAGCTGTGAGCCTCCTGTCTCTCGATGCCGTACACAGCTTCTACGGCCATATCCATGCCCTCAAGGGGATCTCTCTGGAGGTCAATGAGCATGAAATTGTGACCCTGATCGGCTCAAACGGGGCCGGCAAAAGTACGACACTGCGCACCATCTCCGGAATGATCCACCCCCAGCAGGGGCGAATTCTGCTGGAAGGCAGGGATATCTCCCGTATGGAGCCGCACACTGTCGCCTTGGCAGGCCTGGGCCATGTCCCCGAGGGACGGGGAATCTTTCCAAAACTGACCGTCCGGGAAAACCTGGAGATGGGGGCCTTTACTGTCGCTGATCCCGATGAAATTGAACGGAGGCTGGAATACGGATTCGAGGTGTTCCCCCGATTGAAAGAGCGGATGGGCCAGTACGGCGGCACCCTGTCCGGCGGCGAACAGCAGATGCTGGCCATAGCCCGGGGGCTGATGATGAACCCCCGCCTGCTGATGCTTGATGAACCATCCATGGGGCTGGCCCCGGTGCTGGTGGAGCTGATCTTCGACATCATCGAGGGCCTCAATAAAAAAGGCACGACGATCCTGCTGGTGGAACAGAATGCCCTCATGGCCCTTTCCGTTGCCCACCGGGGCTATGTGCTCCAGAATGGTCAGATTGTTCTCCACGACACGGCAAATAATTTAAAACAAAACGAAACAGTACAGAAAGCTTATCTCGGGATTGAATAAAGGCGGGCCTCCCGCCCGAGACAGAAGGGATGCGCTCCGGGGGATCAGGGCTCGAGCCGGAAGTCGCCCAGCTGATACCGTTTAATCTTCTTTAAAAGACCTTGTCTGGTTATGTGCAACAGTTCTGCAGCCTTAGACTTATTTCCCCGTGCCTTCTTCATCGCTTTTTTAATGAGAACCGTCTCGATATTTCTGACGTGCTGATCCAGAGCTAAATTCATAGCCCGCCGATTCCCGGCTGATTCCTGGCGATTGCGGTGAAATGCGAGCAACTCTCTGGAGCAGTTATCAATGGAGATCACCTCTCCATTGGCGGTCAGGGCCACCAGACGCTCCACCTCCTTCAAGAGCTGGCGGACATTTCCCGGCCAGGAGTACTGCTCAAACATGTCAAGAACTTCTGAGGAAAAACCATGAACATTCTTCTTGAAATGCAGGGTAGTAACCTCAAGAAAATGCAGGGCTAAAGGCAGGATGTCCTCCTGTCTTTTCCGTAGCGGGGGAATAAATATCTCGACCGAAAAGAGCCGGAAGAAGAGATCATCCCGGAACAGCCCTTTTTTCATCTCCGCCGCCAGATCCTTATTGGTAGCACTTATTAATCGCAGGTCATAATTGACCAGCCTGCTGCTCCCCAGTCTGGAACCCTCGCCTTCTTGAATGGCCCGAAGGAATTTCGGCTGAATCCTGAGCGGCATATCTGCGATTTCATCGAGAAAAAGAGTGCCGCCGCTGGCCTCCTCAAAAAGCCCCTTCCTGGCGGTATCCGCACCTGTAAAGGCCCCTTTTTCATGTCCGAAGAATTCGCTCTCCACCAGATTTTCAGGAATACAGGCACAGTTGACCGGCACAAAAGGCTTCTCCCGCCTCTCTCCCCGTTCATGAATCATCCGGGCAATGAGTTCCTTACCTGTTCCATTCTCTCCCTGGATGATCACATTGATGGGTGAGTTGCTGACGATGGCAACAAGATCCAGAACCTCCCGCATCGCAGGACTCTCAGCAATGATTCTTGTCCCCCGCACGGAGGCCTGCTCTAATCTGCCGACCTCTTTATTCAAGTATCCTGCAATACGGAGAATTTCCTTATTCAGGACGATAGATTCGATGGAAATCGACAGAAACTGGGCAATTTCTTCCACCTTTTTAACATCATCCTCGTCAAAGGGCAGGCCATCGCCCTTATTGAGGAGTTGTACCGCACCGGTAACAGTGTTTCCACTTATACTCTTAATAGGGCAGCACAGCATGTTCCGGCTGACAAAACCTGTCTGCTCTTCGATGAAGAGATGAAATCCCGGGTGGGATTTGAGGTCATTCTCGACGCAGGTGCCTCCTGAACGTATGACCCTGCCGACAATACTCCCCTCCAGGGGCGGTTCTATCTGTTTTTCAGTCAGACCCGTGCCGAACATTGAACATATTCTGTTACTTCCTATATCCATAATAAAAATAGTGCACCGCTCGACGTTGATTAATTTCGGCAATATACGGATATAGAAAGAGACGAAGGCTCGATAATCATCTTTAGCCCAGGAACTGGCCACCTGGGATAACCGTTGCCTGAGAACCGCCAGATGCTTTCTTGAGGAATGAGAAGATGAGGGAGTGATGTAATCCATATATGTAAATAAAGTTTCCACACATAATGTTGGGATTTACTCCGCACTACATCTTGTAGCGTGTAGCTATTATCATGATACCACAATGATTAATTGTATTATAGTTTTTATTTTCTGTCAAATACTCGCAACTGATGCAGCACATAAATGAGTGATACCAATAGTTATATTGTAAACTAAATTTACACTTAGCCCACATAGCCTAACCCCAAACAACCTCTACACAGGCCACTGCACGCCACTATCAGGAGATAGACAAGATATTATCTACCTGTTTATACAGACATTCTAATTTTTATCGAAAATATCTCTCCTTTTGTATGATTTTAATGCATTGCATGGCACGATTGGTGCTTTCAGTCAAGAAAGGTAGGTAATTGGCGGCCTAGGCAAAGATGTCCCTCTTGAGTTTTGGGTGAATTTGCCTGCAGTTGCTTGTTGGGACGATCTATCTGAAGCAAGAGGATACACAGTTGCTCACTTTTTATGAATGCAAGCCACGGTTTTATAATCGTTGAGCTGCTGCTTGATGATGTTTTATCTAAATCTGTATTGGATTAATTCAATTGAAATTTTTTTTACGAGATGACATAAGCTTCTGACTCTGCATGACGGGTTTCTTGCTGCGGCTTGAGGAAGCTGGAGTATCAACCGTTTATCTGCATTGATTGTGCCCTGACCGGCTATTGAAATGGATATTTACTTCCCCCCCGGATTTACGTGAATAATCATGTGAGGCTTTGTTGGGTCGCCTTCAATGCAGATATTTTTTCCTCTCTTTCTGGATCGCTCCCCTTTACTGTCGCATCTTTCTAAAAGTGTCTTTTCTGCGTGCACGAGAACGCACCTGTTGCTTGTCTTATAGATACGCATCTGGAATGCTGCAGTTTCCAACAGTCCTTGCTCCTTTCTGATAGGGTAAGGAAGCCTCTTGAGCGCTTTTGTTTTGCAGCAAAAAATTGCCCGGAGCAGGGCATTGCCCATACTCCGGGGTTGAGGTTGAAGATGGAAGAGGAGGGGTTGAGAGGGCGGGACAATGGGGGGATTGTCCCCTTGGGTATTCCATCCCGGCATCCGCCGGCTGGGGTGCTTCAGGCTTCAGCCAGGGAATAGGAAGCCTGCATATCATTATGAAGGAAGTCCTGAAGCTCCGGCGAATCGTTCTCAATACGCTGGCGAATCTTTTTTAACAGGCCGGCTTCTACCTGCCGGATCCGCTCTCGGGAAACCCCGAACATTTCCGAAATCGTCTGCAGAGTCAGCGGATCATCGGTCAACAAGCGTTTTTCCAGAATCATCCGTTCCTTGTCGTTATGGCCCCCCTGCAAGGTCTGCAGGAATTTGTGCAGCTTTATTTTCAGATCCCTCCGGCAAAGGTCATCCTCAATGCTGGGTTCCCGACCGGCGATAAATCCTATCTGTTCTTCATTGGAATCCTGCCCTACCGGACTCTCCAGAGAAACTTCGTTGTTTTTCATCCTGTTGCTCATCTCAATGACCTCGGATTTTTTGACCTTCAGACGTCGCGCCAGCAAATCCGGTTCAGGGGAAAATCCCTGGAGCTCAAGCAATTTTTTTTCCTTATTCAAGCTAAAAAACAGTTTCCGTTGTGCCTGTGTAGTCCCAAGTTTGACCAGACGCCAATTATTCATCAAAAATTTCAAAATATAGGCTCGGATCCAGTATGTTGCATAATATGAGAACTTCACTCCCTTATACGGGTCATACTTCCTGGTCGCTCTGATAAGACCAATATTGCCTTCCTGAACCAGATCCATGAAATTCTGCATCCAGAATTTTTGGAAATCCTTCGCCACCTTAACAACCAGACGAAGATTAGCGGAAATCAGGCGATAGGCGGCATTCCTGTCCTTCCGCTCATGGACCCTGATAGCCAGTTCATCCATTTCCTCCCTGGAGAGCATTTCATATTGACCGATCTCCCCCAGATACCGATCCAGCGCGGTATTAGCCTGGGACTGGGAAGGCAGCATCTCTTCCGAAACCGTCACGAGTGGGAAATTCATAATCATAATCCTTCTGGTTTTACTCCTCGTATGAACTTTTGATGAGGCGATCATGCCTGCATCTTCCAGCCCTTGTTACTTTCCGAGTTACCAGCAAGGAGCATGCCACCTGTAGTATTTTTACATTAGTCTGAAATATCGGCATATTACACACTGCGTCATTTTACAGCACCTGTTCCATCGTACCAGAGGTGTAAAAAAACTATCCACTCATGGATAGTTATGGATCAGATAGGGAGCACTTGCGCAATGAGGGGGGGTAAATGCATGAAGCTGATCGGAACCGGGACAATAAAAAAAGTCTGACACCAACAAGAAGAGGTGTCAGACCTGATATCTTTTCCGCATCCGACAGGCTATCCTCATGGACAGCCAGGAAAAAGAGAGGGACTCTTTTAAAGCTTACATAATCGGTTTCATGGCGCTCATATACGAACGCAGCTCTTCGCCCACCGACTCGATGCTGGTGTAGCGAATGGCCTCATTGACCCGGATAAGATCCTGATTGTCAACGCCGTTGTCCGGCAGACTGAGTCCCTTGCCGATTACGTCCGCATCGATAGTCTTCATGAAATCCTTCAGCATCGGAATGGCCGCATTGGCGAAGAGGTAATTGCCGTATTCGGCGGTATCAGAGATCACGACATTCATTTCATACAGCTTGCGGCGGGCAATGGTATTGGCGATCAGCGGCACCTCATGGAGAGACTCATAATAGGCCGATTCCTCCTTAATCCCTGCTGAAACCATGGTATCATAGGCAAGCTCGACACCCGCCTTGACCATGGCGACCATCAGGATGCCATGATCGAAATACTCCTGCTCCGGAATGTCGCCTGCGGTCGAAATGGACTTTTCAAAGGCGGTTTCGCCGCTGGCCTTCCGCCAGGTCAGCAGGTTGATGTCATCCTTGGCCCAGTCCGCCATCATAGTCCTCGAAAACTCGCCGGACATGATGTCATCCATATGCTTCTCAAACAGAGGCAGCAGGATCTCCTTCAGGTCCTCGGCCAGCATGAAGGCCCTGATCTTGGCGGGATTGGAGAGGCGATCCATCATGGTGGTGATGCCGCCGTGCTTCATGGCCTCGGTGATGGTCTCCCAGCCAAACTGGACGAGTTTGGAGGCATAACCGGAGTCCAGCCCTTTCTCGATCATCTTGTCGTAACAGAGCAGGGAGCCGACCTGGAGCATCCCGCAGAGGATGGTCTGCTCGCCCATGAGATCCGATTTGACCTCGGCGATAAAGGATGATTGCAAGGCCCCTGCCTTGTCGCCGCCGGTCCCGCAGCAGTAGGCCTTGGCGATCTCCCAGCCCTCGCCCTTTGGATCGTTCTCCCGATGGACGGCCAACAGCGTCGGGACGCCGAAACCGCGTTTGAACTCCTGCCGAACCTCGGTCCCCGGAGATTTGGGGGCAACCATGATGACCGTCAGGTCTTCTCTGATTTTCATCCCCTCTTCAACGATATTGAACCCGTGTGAATAGGACAGGCAGGCGCCCTTTTTCATCAGGGGCATGACGGCCGTCACCACCTTGGTGTGCTGTTTGTCCGGGGTCAGATTGATGACCAGGTCGGCAGTGGGAATCAGTGTGTCATAGGTGCCGACCGTAAAACCGTTCTCGGTGGCGTTTTTCCAAGACTGACGCTTGCTTGCAATGGCCTCGGCACGCAGCGCATAGGAGACGTCCAGACCGCTGTCGCGCAGATTCAGTCCCTGATGCAGGCCCTGAGCACCGCAGCCGACGATGACGACCTTCTTGCCCTTCAATGCCTCAACCCCGTCGAATTCCGAGGAATCCATGAAACGGCACTGGGACAACTCTTCCAGCTGCAGACGCAGTGGCAGACTGTTGAAATAATTTTGACCCATTTTTATCTCCCTGTTTGAGTGATTTTATTGTTTGTTCGATGAACCATGGTCTTCATTATTCTGGTATATTGAGGAATCACTATTGCGTCAAGTGATTTATTTGTTATATTATATTGCAAATTATGCAATATAAGTGATCCAACGCCAAGGGCCGGGACCAAACACCTGGTGAGCCCTGGAGGATCGGTGAGCCATCCATGGATATACAAGATCTGAAATTGTTCCGGCATCTGGCAGGCTCCCTGCATTTCGGCAGGACGAGCCAGGCCTGCAACATCACCCCTTCGGGCCTGACCAGGACCATCCAGCGGCTGGAAGCCGAGCTGAACAAGCAGCTCTTCGTTCGCGACAACCGTTCCGTAGCCCTGACGCCGGCCGGAAAAACCTTCTGGAACTACGCGGAGGACGCGATCCAGCGCTGGAACGAGCTGCAGAAGAGCCTCTCCGCCGACTCCGTCCTGCGCGGGGAGCTGTCCATCTACTGCTCGGTCACCGCCATCCTCGGCATCCTCCCCGAGATACTGGGACGATTCCGGACGGCCTACCCGAAAGTCCATATCAACCTGCAGACCGGGGACGCCGCCATGGCCCTGGCCCGGCTGCAGAACGGAGAGGTGGATGTGACCATCGCTGCCCTGCCGGATAAACGGCCGCCCCAGTTGGAGTTCATCAAGCTCGTTGAGACCCCGCTCCTCTTCATCGCCCCTGCCCGTTTCCCGGAGACTGTTCTCTACACGGCGGACGGCAGCATCGACTGGCGAAGAACCCCGCTGATCATCGCGGAAAGAGGATTGAGCCGGACCCGGGCACAGCGGTGGTTTATCGAAGAAAGGGTAGTGCCCACCATCTATGCCCAGGTGGCCGGCAACGAGGCCATCATCACCATGGTCTCTCTCGGCTGCGGTGTAGGCATCGTTCCGGCCCTGGTGCTTGAAAAAAGTCCGCTCCAGGACCAGGTCACCATCCTCGATCCGGCGCCGCAGCTTGAGCCTTTCTCCGTCGGCATCTGCACCGTCGGCAAGAACAGAACCAACCCCATCGTCCAGGCATTCTGGAAGACCAGCATGGCCGGTCCCTTCCCGACAGGTCACGGCCCGCCGGCGATGCATTTGTAAACGAACAGCTCCGCAGTGAACACAACTCCGGAACAAAAATAAAACCTCCCATCAGGTACAACTATGCCCCTTATCCTGCTCACCAACGACGACGGAATCACCAGTCCGGGCCTGCAGACCCTGCAGGCGGCCATCAGCCCCCTGGGTCAGGTCGTGACCGTCGCCCCGGACCGCGATAATTCCGCTGTTTCTCATTCATTGACCATGAATCGCCCCCTCAGGGTCCAGAGGCTGACGGAGTCATCCTATACCCTGGACGGCACGCCGACGGACTGCGTCAGCATTGCTCTGGGGAAGATCCTGAAGAGGAGACCCGATCTGCTGATCTCAGGCATAAACGCCGGTCCCAATATGGGAGATGACATCTCATATTCTGGGACGGTCTCCGCGGCTGTTGAGGGCACCATGTATGCCATCCCCTCCATGGCCGTCTCCCTGGCCGGTGAACCGCCCCTGGACTTCATCCGGGCAGGAAAGGTGGCGGCCCGCCTGGCCGCCATGATCCTGGCCCGGGGCCTGCCGGAAAACACTCTGCTCAACGTCAACGTCCCCGGAAATCCTCTCATTGCCGGGACAAAGGTGACAAGGCAGGGCCGGAGAATCTGGGAAAATTCCATCCAGGAGACCAGGGATCCCCGCGGTCGCTGCTACTACTGGATTGGCGGGGGCACCCCGCTCAAGGATTCAGCCGAAGATACCGATGTCCATGCGATCCGGACCGGCTATATCTCCATCACCCCCATCCATCTGGACCATACAAATCATGAAGGGATATTTCATCTCCGCGACGACTGGCAACTGGAAGAGCAGGAGTTGTGACGATCAGTCCAGATACCTCCGGTTGACGGTGCAGCCCAGCAGCACCCCCGCCGCACTCCCGGCAACACTGACCCAATAGGCAGTCATCAGACCGAATGACTCTCCCAGCCACCAGCCCAGGGAGCCGCCTAAGGTAACGAAGACCAGCAGGCAGATTTTTTTCATTTTCTGACTATCGGGTAAGTGCGGCAGCAATGTCCTGCTGCATGGTCTCAATGACCAGGATCGGGTCGGCTGCCCTGGTGATGGGCCGGCCGACCACCACATGATCTGCCCCGCTGCCCACTGCCATGCCGGCAGTGACCACCCGTTTCTGGTCGTCGGCCGGATCCATCGTGTTGGCACCGGGTCTGATCCCAGGGGTGACGATGAGCAGTTTTTCGCCCAGCTCCGTCTTCAACCGGCCCGCCTCCATCCCTGAGGAGACGACCCCGTCACAGCCAAGCTCCAGAGCCCGCCTGGCCCTGAAAAACACCAAATCCGACACCGACTGGGTCATACCCATGGCCCGCATATCCTCCTCCCCGAAACTGGTCAGCACCGTTACCGCCAGCAGTTTCATATCGCCCCGCGCCTCAAGGGCGGCCCTGATGATGGCATCGTTGCCATGGATCGTCGCCAGACTGACTCCCCTGTTGTTGACCTGGGCCACGGCCAGCTTGACCGTCTCCGGGATATCGAAGAATTTCAGATCCAGCATGACCTTATGCCCCCGATCCAGAATCCAGTCCACAGTCTCAAACCAGGAGGCCATGAAGAGTTGCAGGCCCACCTTGTAAAATCCGATGTGCGATTCGCAGCGTTTAACGATCTCCTGGGCCTTATCCGTGGTATCAACATCGAGGGCAACTATTATCCTGTCCTGCAAAGGGATATTTTCTTTGCTCATTTTCTTCATTTGGTTATGGTTCGGGAGCATCGGGAAAGACACAGACCGCCTCTCCAGTCATGGGCACATCGATCGTAAGGCCCGGCTCCCCGCTATTGTAGAACCGACGGGCCGGATTCTCCAGAAAAATATTCCGCTCTCTCCGATACCGGGCATTTTTCAGCTGCCCTGGCGCAATGGCTGCCGGAGAACAAAAAAACGGTTGATCAGCAACCAGGAAAGTATCGTGATCGCGGAGGCGGCCACCCCTAGCCAGGCCAATACCGTGATTTTATCCTCCCAGTGCAGGGAGATGGTCCACATTGCGACAGCCCCGGTAATAAAAAAGATAAAGACCATGAACGACGAAGCAGCCCCGACATCGCTATCAACCTGTTCCAGGATCAGATTATTGCTGGGCGGGCGGCTGAAGGAAAAAGAAAAGGTCAGCAGCCACATCGGCACGAAAATCCTCCAGGGTGCCGGAATCCAGGGGCAGAGCATCAGGGCTGCAGCTCCCAGCATCCCTGTAAATGCGACAGTCAGCAGCGGGATCAGGGAAAAACGGCGGATCATCCGGGTAAAGACGATCGGGGCAATCAGAAAGGCGGCCGCATTCAAACCGAAGAAATAGCCGAACTGCTGCTCATTGTACCCCAGTCTCGTGATATAGATATCGGAAGAGCCGGCAATAAAGGCGAAAAGCGGCACACCTGTGACAGCAAAGGTCAAAGCCAGCAGGATGTATGGAAGATTGCCGAACAGGCGGAGATAACTCGCCGCCACCTGAGAAAAACCCTGCGCGGATGCCTTGGGCAGAGATTCTGGCATCCGCAGGACGCCCAAAAGGGTAATGCCGCCCAAAAGGGCCTGAATAATGAAGACCAGCCGCCAGGAAACCAGTTTTATCGCCCAACTGCCGATGACGGGAGCAGCCATCGGGGCGGCGGCGACGATGATACCCAGTTGGATAAATATCCTCTGGCGGAGATGACCGTCGAACCGGTCCTTGCAGATCGCAAAGGCCATGGCGCTGGCCGCCGCCGCTCCGGCTCCCTGAACGGCCCTGGCCACGATCATGGTCAGAATATTGCCGGCAGCAGCGCAGAAAATACATGCCACAACATAGAGACTAATGCCGACGATAAGAGGTGGCCTCCGCCCGAATCTGTCGGAGAGCGGCCCATAAATAAGAAGAAAGACGCAATAGGTTACAAAAAAGCAGACCAGAGTCAGATTAACCGTCGCCAGACTTTGATGCCATTTTTGGACCAGCAGGGGAATGGAGGCCAGATACATATCCGTGGAGAGGGGTGGAAAGGCGGCCAGCAGGGCCAACAGGACAATCAGTTTTTTCATGGTAATCTTTATGATGGCCTCAGGCAAAGCCAACCCCGCCTGCACACTCAAGAGAGAATCCTATACGAAGGGCAGAACAGCATCGTAAGCGGATCAAAAAGCGTCACCATATCCGACCGGCAGATAAAGGTCCAGTCAAGAGATGCGGCGGGCAGACCTGCAGGAATTTTCATGATCGTCAGATGGAGGTGCGCAGGCATCCTGTTCCTCCTGCCGGCGGTATCCGCCACCGTCCCGATCACCTCGCCGGCCGAGGCGACAAAACCGGGACCTACTGCCGCCAGGGGCCGAATATGGGCATAGACCGAGATCAGCGGCTCCTGATCCTGGCCATGGGCCAGGAATACGGAACGACCAAGAAAATCATCGCAGAGGGCAAGGACGGTCCCGGCGGTCATGACCGGGACCTGTACTCCGGGATCAAACTGGAGATCCTCTCCTAATGCGTCGGTATAATAGCAGATATCCAGTCCCTCGTGGGCCGTTGGCCGTGGGCCTGCATCCGGCCACCATTTTTCCAGGTTCCCAAAGAGCATGCCCGGATAAAAACGCCACCTGACCGGCCTCCCGGCTCCCAGGCTATTGCAATTCTCCAGGTACTGGAAATAAGGAAAAGACGGAAAACCGGTCACCGGCATTGTTTATCCTCTCTCAGAGTCAGAAAAATTCAGGGACCAATGATACGCTTTCATAATTTGTTGCGGCCCGGCCGCTGGTTGTCCACTATACATTCAAGGATAGGATTATCTTAACCGTTTTTCAACCACCTATAGCCCACTCTTTCCGATCATCTCTCCTCATCAAGCATTCATCGTTCTTAACCGCGCGCGCTTCCGTTTATTTTAGAAAGGGACGATATTTTCCCAATGACTTCTCTGACATACGCGCATGCAAATCAAATTTACTTTTATATTACATCAAACTAATTGCTTTGTTGATTTTTTTATGCTACATAAAGTTCAAAATCAGCGTTTTTCCTTTATTTTCTTAAGGTAAAGCATTTTTTTTTCTTTTGACTTGCCAAAGGAGGTGGTGGATAGCAGTCCAGATTCGGGTGCGGATACCGTTTTCTCCTCAGAGACCCTCCTCCTCCCCTTCGGGAAGGGCCAGGGTGTTTCCCCGATAAATGCTCTCTTGCGGTTCGATCATATTTGCCAATTTTCATTATCCTTTTAGACGTTTGTTTTGCTAGTTTCAAAGAACTATCCAAAATCCAGAGTCATCAGTAAAGGAGATGAGTATGAGCGCACAATCAACCTTGAAGTATCCGGCACAGGCATGGATCACCACATTCGCCGGCACCGCTATCAATCTTTGCCTTGGCATCCTCTACGCCTGGAGCATTTGGGGCAAGGCCCTGGTGAATGTCGACAAGCAAGGTCAGGCCATGACCGGCATCAATGAGGGTTGGAAATATCTGACCAATGCAGAGGCTGCAACCCCATTTTCCATATGCGTTATCGTCTTTGCGATCCTCATGATCCCCGGGGGAAAGATCCAGGATAAGATCAGTCCGAAATTCGGCGCAACCCTGGGCGGACTTCTGCTGGCGACCGGCTGCATCATCGCAGGACTGATGAAGAGCTACGAGGGACTTATAATTGGCTTCGGACTCTTCGGCGGTGCCGGCATGGGGATAGGCTATGCCGCCCCGACCCCGGCTGCCCTGAAATGGTTCGGACAGGAAAAGAGGGGGTTGATTTCCGGCCTGGTTGTCGGCGGATATGGCGGCGCGGCCCTGTATATCGGCTATCTAGGTCAGTACCTGATCGATACTTTCGGCATCACCGGAAGCTTTGTGTACCTGGGTATCTTTTTTGCCATCGTCGTTGTTGTTGCAGGACAGATGCTGAAAATTCCACCTCCGGAATATGTTCCGGCGACCAACGTCGTTGCCGGGCCTTCAAAGGGAGCGACGGCAACGAACTGGGAGGTCTCCGAGGTCTTCACCACCTGGCAGTTTTATGCCCTTATCTTTATGTTCATCCTGACAACCCAATCCGGCCTTCTGATCATCAGCAGTGCGGCAGGAATACTGACCAAGGCAGCGAAAGGCATCTCCTTCTTCACGGCCAATGCCTGGCTTTTGGTCTCCTACGGCGGCCTCGTCAACGCATGCGGCCGAGTGGGAACCGGGTTCTATTCCGATAAGATCGGCAGGCAGAACGCCTATATGCTGAACTGTGCAATCTCGGCTGTCTGCCTGTTTATGCTACCGTCCATAATCGCCTCACAAAATATCTTCATGCTCTTCCTGGCCGTGGGAATTGCCTACTGGCAATACGGCGGCGGATTGTCGCTGATGCCCTCATTTACCGCGGATTTCTACGGTCCCAAGAACCTGGGTATGAATTACGGCCTGGTTTTCGTAGGGTGGGGACTGGGATTTTTTATGGCCAGGCTGGGTGGCAGCATCAAAGATTGGACCGGCAGTCTGGACAATGCCTTCTATATTTCCGGATGTCTTCTGATTATCGGCGTTGTGCTGGCAAAGATAACCAACAGACCGAAGTACTCGGAACGTGGCGTGGGAGCTGCGCAGACCGCAAGCTGATTTAAACTCCCTGCCGCAGGCTTGCCGAGACAAGAGACTGCGGCAGGGAATGAAATAACCTCCGGGAGGGGACATATGCCCGTCGATCAACTCTCAATGATCCCGTTCCTCATAGAATTCCAGCGTCTTGATATTGAAAATCTGGTGATTTTTTTCATCTCCGTTCTTGCTGCCGTCACTGTCAATGCCGAAAGCCAGGCCATGATGGCAACGACCTTGGGAGATATACAGAGGAATTCAAAAGAGCGGTTTCATTTCAACCCATTTTTACACATGGACATCCCGGGAATCCTCTGTTTTGCCGTCGCCGGTTTTGGCTGGGCGCGGCCGGTCTCCGTCGAACCCCGCAGATTCAAGCATCCCAGAATCTATCTCATCCTGACCCGGTTTGCGGGTCCTTTTGCCAACCTTCTCCTGGCCGGAATTGCGGGAAGTATCGTCTCGCTCATGCAAAATTTGGGGGTGGAAGATCAGGTTTTCAAGAAACTCCTTTCAGTAAATCTCATGGTGTTCGTCTTCAATTTTCTGCCCATCCCTCCCCTTGCCGGCGCCAGTCTCTTCTCCTCCTTCCTGGTGAAGGGAAAGAAAACATGGGTCTCCATATCGGCGAAAACTATCCCCTATCTCTTTGTCATAATTCTTATTTTCATAAGGATAAGCCATGTAAAAATACTGGATGCGACCCTCTACCCTATCGTCCGGGATCTTTTTTTCTTTATCACGCGGTAAGAAGAATATTCGGGATAGCCAGCGGCCATAAGGAACCGGTGAAGGGAAGGACCATCCCTTCGAGGCGGGAATTGGCTTCATGCAGCTCGCTGCCAGCAGTTCGGCCTTCTCCCAGGCCTCCTTCAATTCCATTGCCAGCTGTTCATAGCAGTGAAAAGAATCTTTGCAGTGTCTCGATATTCTTCCGGGGCATCCCAGGACCTGTGATGATGACCTATCGGTTCGGAGATGCCTGCAGGCAATCCCCAGCACGCTCCGCACTTTTTATTAGGTTGGGCAAGGAATAAATACTGGAATTGGCAACCCGGAGCAATTCTAATGAGAAGCGGGGTCAGGACGCCCCACTGCAATCAGATTCCATCCAGGCCGATGGAAAACATGGAATCCAGATCGTGGCGGGAATAGGATTGAAAGGCAAGCATGGTCTCGGTCTTCAAAACACCCTTCAGTTTCAGCATCTGCCTGGTGACAAGATCCGACAGCTTTTCGTTATTCTCAAGCCTGGCAATTGCAACCAGATCATAATTGCCACTTACCGAATATACCTCTGAAATCCCGTCCATATCCGCAAGTGTCGAGGCAACCTCATTAATTTTCAGTCGTTCGACATTCATTAAAATAATAGATGTAACCATAGAAAGATCACCCTTAATTGCGTGGTTTTCAGACATCAAAATTCCCTTGTCCTGCATGCGAAAAGGGAGAGGATGCTCTTTACATCCTCACAGAAGAGTTCCAATTTAAGGAAGCATAGCAACTGTATCCTGCAATTGCATCCAATTTTCCAAAACCTCTGTTCAAATGCAAGAATTTTATATTCCTGATCCTGCTCGAGAAGAACGGATACGCTGGTAAGCCAGTATCAAAGAAATCGGCAGGAGAATACGTTTTAAATGAGGGTATGAGTTTTCCAGGACATGGTCGCAGGGTATTGACCGAGCAAAAAAACCAGGAAAAACTCAGAAATGCCAAAAATAGAGCGCGATATCCTGAAAAAGCCTTTGACCATCTTCAAAGGGCGCCGAAATGAATTATTAAAGAGAGCCTCTCATCATTTCCCGTGAAGAAGTTGTTCCAGGCCCTTTACGCTTCCCGGAGTGATTTCTCGTGTCGATCTTCTTCATGCGGGGCTCCAGCCACGGCAACAGGGAGCCCCCGCGCCGTGGCTGATCCGAGACTGTTACATATTTCTTCGATACTTGCCCCCGACCTCGTAGAGGGCATTGGTGATCTGGCCCAGGCTGCAGAACCGGACCGCCTCAATCATCGCCTCGAAGACGTTGCCGCCTGCCAGGGCCGTGGCCTGCAGCTTCTTCAGGGCCTCGGGTGCCGCCTCGGCATGACGCTCATGGAAGGCCTTGAGCCGGGCCAGCTGCTCGTCCTTCTCCTCGTCCGAGGCCCTGGCCAGTTCCAGATTGGAATTGGCGGCGGCATAATCGACATCCGGGTTCCTGAAAGTGTTCACACCGATGATCGGGTACTCGCCGGAATGCTTCAAGTGCTCATAATACATGGATTCCTCCTGGATCTTGCTCCTCTGGTATCCCGTCTCCATGGCCCCCATGACCCCGCCGCGCTCGGTGATCCGCTCAAACTCGGCCAGCACCGCCTCCTCCACCAGGTCGGTGAGCTCTTCGATGATAAAGCTCCCCTGGTTCATATTCTCATTCTTCACCAGACCCCACTCACGGTTGATGATGAGCTGGATGGCCAGGGCCCGCCGTACGGACTCCGGACTCGGCGTCGTGATGGCCTCGTCGTAGGCGTTGGTATGCAGGCTGTTGCAGTTGTCGTAGATAGCGCAGAGGGCCTGCAGGGTGGTGCGGATATCATTGAACTGCACCTCCTGGCTGTGCAACGACCGCCCTGAGGTCTGGATATGGTACTTCAGCTTCTGCGAGGCCTCTGAGGCGTTGTATTTCTCCCGCATGGCCACAGACCAGATCCGCCTGGCCACCCGGCCGATGACCGTGTATTCCGGCTCCATCCCGTTTGAAAAGAAGAAGGAGAGATTGGGTGCGAACTGATTGATATCCATTCCCCGGGACAGATAATACTCTACATAGGTGAAGCCGTTGGACAGCGTCAGAGCCAGCTGGGTGATGGGGTTGGCGCCGGCCTCGGCGATATGATAGCCGGAGATGGAGACCGAATAGAAGTTCCGGACCGCATTCTTGATAAAATATTCCTGGATGTCCCCCATCATCTTCAAGGCGAAATCGATGGAGAAGATGCAGGTGTTCTGCCCCTGATCCTCCTTAAGGATATCGGCCTGAACGGTCCCCCGGACATTTTTCAGGACCATGGCCTTAATCTCCGCGGCTTCAGTCTCGCCGGGCTTGCGGCCCTTCTCGTTGACAAACCGCTCAATCTGCTGGTTGATGGCGGTATTCATGAACATCGCCAGGATGATCGGGGCCGGACCGTTGATGGTCATGGACACCGAAGTGCTGGGCGCACAGAGGTCAAAACCGTCATAGAGCATCTTGACGTCGTCCAGGGTGCAGATGCTGACACCCGAGGTGCCTATCTTCCCATAGATATCCGGCCGCTCTCCCGGATCGCAGCCGTAGAGGGTGACGGAATCAAAGGCCGTCGACAGACGTTTGGCCGGATAGTTTTCCGACAACAGCTTGAAACGGGTGTTGGTCCTGGCCGGACCGCCCTCGCCTGCAAACATGCGGGTGGGATCCTCTCCCCTCCTTTTCATCGGGAAGACACCGGCGGTATACGGGAAGTGGCCGGGAAGGTTTTCTTTCCGCATCCAGGTATAGACATCGCTGGGATCGGAAAACTTCGGCAGCGAGATCTTGGGTATTTTCATGTGAGAGAGGGAATCCGTATACAACGGCACCCTGATCTCCCGGCCCCTGACCGTATAGACATACTCGTCACCCGAATAGGCCTCTTTGATCTTCTTCCAGCCATCCACCAGCTCGCGGGTCTCCGGACTGAGCCGGGTCGAGGCGGCGGCAACTTCCGTCTTCAACCGCTCCAGCAGGGCATTCAGATCTCCATCCCCCTTCTCAGCAAAGTGGGCGATGGTCTCCTGCAGATGCCAGACCTGCCGGACCTCCGCCGCCTGCGACTTTGTCTGCCGGTGATATTTTCGCACCGTTTCCGAGATCTCGGCCAGATAGCGGTTTCTGTCCGAGGGGATGATAATGGTCTTGGAGGAAGAGACCTTCTGGGCAGGTTTGGGGAGGCCGGGGACCAGCGACAGGCCCTTTTGAGCGTTGACGGCCTCTATCACTCCATGGTAGAGCGCCGTAACCCCGTCATCATTGAACTTGGAGGCAATAGTCCCGTAGACGGGCATGTCAGCAGGATCCGTCGACCAGGCCTTTCTGTTGCGCTGCACCTGTTTTCTGACATCGCGAACCGCATCCTCGCCGCCCTTCTTTTCAAATTTGTTGATGACGATCAGGTCGGCATAGTCCAGCATGTCGATCTTTTCCAGCTGAGACGGAGCCCCGAACTCGCTGGTCATCACATAGATGGAGACATCAGAGATCTGGATGATGTTGGAATCCCCCTGGCCGATACCTGCTGTTTCAGCGATAACCAGATCAAAACCGGCGGCTTTAGCCACCTGGATGGCCTCAGGCAGGGCCTCGGAAACCTCCATATGCGACTGCCTGGTCGCCAGGCTGCGCATGTAGACCCGCGGCGAGGAGATCCCGTTCATCCGGATTCGGTCACCCAAAAGGGCACCGCCAGTCTTCCGGCGGGACGGGTCGCAGCTGATGATGGCAATTTTGATCTCGGGCATATCGTGCAGAAAACGGAGGATCAGCTCGTCGGTCAGGGATGACTTCCCGGCCCCCCCGGTCCCGGTAATACCGATCACAGGCGGATTGTGCCGCTCAGCCAACGGCGTGATCTTGGCCATCAACTCGTCCAGATTCCCCTGCCGTCCGGCCTTTGCCTCTTCGACCGCAGTGATGAAAGCGGCTACGGTTTTCTTGTCGTCGCAGTGCAGTTTTTCCTGATCAAGATCATGATGGTCAAGGGTAGAAAAATCCATATTTTCAACCATATGATTAATCATTCCCTGCAGCCCCATGGTGGTCCCGTCCTCAGGGGAGTAGATCCTGGTGACACCGTACCGGTGCAGTTCTTCAATCTCATCGGGGACGATGACCCCGCCGCCGCCGCCGAAGACCTTTACATGACCCGCGCCCCGCTCCCGCAGCAGATCAAGCATATATTTGAAGCCCTCCATATGGCCGCCCTGATAACTGGACATGGCGACACCCTGGACATCCTCTTCGACGGCAGCGTCAACAAACTCCTGAATTGACCTGTTATGGGCAAGATGAATAACTTCGGCACCGGTATCCTGCAGGATCCTGCGAATAATATTGATGGTGGCATCATGACCGTCAAACAGTGACGTAGCTGTAACAACCCTGACATTATTGCGTGGTTTATAGATCTCGACATCGGTGCCCATCATCCACCCCTTTTTCTGTAATGTAATTTCCTCATCGGCAATTCCGATGAAACTATTTGCATATCAGCAAGTTATAATATATTTTCTGCTCTTTTCCAAGACCCTGCCCCCCCTGCCCAAAAACTGAACGAGCGCTCAGTCATAGATCTTTTTTATCTACCCCCTTCCTTCTTGTCAAGGTTTTTATCGGTACGATCATGCGTAATAATATTGATCCCCTAGAACCGACCTGCTACAATTGTCCCAGATGTCGCATCTTCCTTCCTGCTGTTTTCTGACCGAAACCAGCATGGCTGAACCAGAATGGCAGGCCACAACGAATTATGAGAATTCATCATTTCAGCATGGCAGGGCCGCCACTCAAACGAGACCTTCGCATAAAGGCTGTACTTAAAAGGTAACCCCATATGAATCTTCAAGAATTCTGCCCCGATAAGCTTGTCTCCCCGGTTGAGGCAGTCAAAAAGATCGAAAACGGCAGCAGGGTTTTTGTCGGTACCGGTTGCGGAGAACCCCAGGAGCTGATCAAGGCCATGGTCGAAAACAAGGCCCTCCAGGATATCATCGTCTATCAGATGCTCTCCTCGACCTTTGCCCGGTATATGAACGATGAGGATTTTCTCAGACGGTTTTCCATCAAACTCTTCTTCATCAGCTTCTATATGCGCCAGGCGGCCTTTGAGGGTAAAATAGACTATATTCCCGTTTATCTGTCCCAGATCCCGGAGATCTTCGATTCGAAGGAGATAGGCCTCGATGTGGCCCTGATCCAGGTCAGCGAACCGGATAAGTTCGGCTTCTGCAGTCTGGGTATCTCGGTGGATATCACCCTCTCGGGCATGAAAAACGCCAAGCTGGTCATCGCTCAGGTCAACCCGCAGATGCCCAGGACCTGGGGCGACAGCCTGGTCCATGTGGACGAGATCGATTACATCGTTTCCCACGAAGAACCCCTGATGGAGATGATCCCCCGTCCGAAAAACGAAAACGTGGTGAAACGCATCGGTTACTATATCAATCAGCTGGTCGATGACGGCGCCACAATCCAGGTGGGTTTCGGCCATCTCCCCGATGCCGTCGTCTCCACCCTGGAAGGCAAGAAGGATCTTGGACTGCACACCCAGGTCATCACCGACGGTCTCCTCCCTCTTTTTGAGAAAAAGGTGATCACCAACAGGAACAAATCCTACCTGCCCGGCCGGGTGGTGGCCTCCCTCTGCATGGGGTCGAAAAAGCTCTACGACTATGTTCACAACAATCCGATGTTTTATTTCCGGTCATCTGAATTTGTCAACGATCCCAATGTCATCGCCCGAAACGATAACTTCATTTCCATAAGCTCCGCTCTCGAGGTCGACCTCACCGGCCAGGTATGCACGGATTCTAAAGGCTATCTCTTCTACAGCGGCATCGGCGATCAGGTTGACTTTATCCGGGGCAGCAATATGTCCAAAGGGGGGTTCTCCATCATCGTCATCCCCTCGACGGCGCAGAAAGGCAAGGTCTCCAGGATCGTCCCCCATCTGAGCGAAGGTGCAGGCGTGGCGGCGACCCGCGGCGACATCGACATCATCGTCACCGAATACGGCATTGCCGAGCTCAGGAGGAAGAGCATCTACCAAAGGGTCATGGAACTTGCCCAGATCGCTCATCCCAAATTCAGGGAAGACCTCATCGAAGAAGCCAAGAAACGGCGTTATATCTTCGCCGATCAGTTGCCGCCGTCCAACCAGGACCTCCTGTTTCTTGAAGATTATAAATCGTCTATAAAGCTCTCGACCGGGAAACATATCGAATTCCGTCCCCTTCTCCCGTCGGATGAACTGGAGTCGCGGCATTTCTACTATTCTCTGCAGGAGGATTCGATCTACTTTCGGTTCTTCAATAAAAGAAGGGTCTTTTCCAGAGAGATGCTGCAGAGGCAATGGGCAGAGGTAGACTACCGGCGCAACATGACCATCATCGGCTACTGGCAGATCGGTCGACGTAAGCAGATCGTGGCCATAGGCTCCTACGTCGGGATCGACGACCATACAGCCGAGGTGGCCTTCCTGGTCAAGGATCAACTCCACGGCATCGGCATCGGTACGCATCTCCTGCTGAGACTGGAGGAAATTGCCAGAATGAACGGCTACACCGACTTCTCAGCCACGGTCCTTGCAGAAAACACCAAGATGCTCAGGGTCTTCATGGGGCGCTATCCCCACGCTAAACGCGTCAACAGAGATGGAGAGATCGAGATCGAGATGCCCTTTCTCTAAGCAGGAGCGCCTGCAAAGACATCTTCCGAAACCGGATATTTTCCTCATTCCCGTTTGTCCTGTCTGCAACCGGGCCTTCACCGTCATTTCCCAATTCTCTTTTCCGCATTGACAAGCATTCTTTTTTAACGTATAAAAGCAGCGTGTACATAACCTATACATTGAGCCGTTCAAAACAGCACTCATCAGGGGCATCCACACCCCTTCACCGGGAGGAGCCCCTCCGTTCCGGTTCTGACAGGCGCACCCGGCGGACTACGGTTCCCTTGAATTATTGCCCTTTCATAAAAACAATTCTTCATTAATTTCAGTTCTGCCGAGAGGGACTGATTAACCACGGTTATGGAGGTACATTGTGAAAAAAACCATCCTGTTCGCAATTGGTATGGCGCTGGCGACAAGCCCTGCGTTCTCTGCAGAAGGCATTCATTGGGGATACTCCGGCAAGACAGGGCCTGCCGACTGGGCAAAACTGAGTCCGGAATACAGCTCCTGCGATGGAAAAAATCAATCCCCCATCAACCTGGACGGATTCATCCCGGCCAAGCTTGTGCCGCTTGTCTTTGATTATAAGGGGGGCAGTGCTGAAATTCTTAATAACGGCCACACGATCCAGATCAATGCCCGCCCGGGCAGCACCGTAGGTATCGACGGCATTGAGTTCGAACTCAAACAGTACCATTTCCATGCACCCAGCGAAAATCTCATAAAAGGGAAATCATTTCCGATGGAAGCGCACCTGGTGCATGCGGACCAAAATGGAAATATCGTAGTGGTAGCGGTCATGTTCACGGCCGGAGAAGCAAACAAAGCCCTCGAAAAGGCCTGGAACCAGATGCCGAAGACAGAGGGAGAAAAACTGGCGTTGTCCTCCGATATCTCACCATTGGATCTCCTGCCTCCCAACCATGCCTATTACCGCTTCAATGGCTCGCTCACCACCCCGCCCTGCACCGAAGGGGTACGGTGGGTGGTCATCAAGGATGCGGTTTCGGCCTCGGCAGCGCAGATAGAGGAATTTGCCCGGGTGATGCACCATCCCAACAACCGGCCGGTGCAGTCCATCAATGCACGTTCAGTCCTGGAATAGTATCGGCATAGGGGGCGTGGAGGAAGGAGCGTGCATCAGGGAAACGGTCTGATCTTGCGCAAGAGCGCAGCCATCATCAGAGCCATGCTCCCAACACCGCTATTGTCTCGATCCCAGTTCAGGGAAGTCCCAATAAAAGAACTCGTTGTTGCGGGGTCCCTCATCGGTGCGTCTGCGCGACTCCTCGCTTTCCTTCAGGTCGAATCTTCTGATCTTGCCGCTGATGGTCTTCGGCAATTCGGAAACGAACTCTATAATCCTGGGAATTTTGAACCTGGCCAGATTTTCGGTTGTATGACGGAACAGGGCCAGGGCAAGTTCCCTGGAGGGTTCGTAAGACTCGTTCAGGATAATATAGGCCTTGACGATATGGAACCTCTTCGGATCGGGAGCGCCGACAACCGCCGCCTCGCCCACGGCCGGATGCTCGATCAGGACATTTTCGACATCGAAGGGGCCGATGCGGTAGTCAGAAGACCGGATCACATCGTCTGACCGGCTGACAAACCACCAATACCCGTCCGCATCGAAAGTTGCGCGGTCACCGGTATAGTAATAGTCATTGACAAACACCTCCCCGGTCTTTTCCGGGTCATCGATATAGCCGGTAAAGAGCCCGAGCGGTCTCCACCGGTCAAGCCTGACGGCGATGAGGCCGGTTTCACCGGGAGTCGTTATCGGCCTGGCCTTGGCGTCCAGGAGGACCATATCGTACATGAACGACGGAAAGCCAAAGGAACCAATCCGCATTTTTCCTTGCATCCACGGCGGGTTGCCGATCATTGCCGTGGATTCCGTCTGCCCGTAGTAATCCCGGATCTCGGTCCCGGTATGCCGTTTCCACCGGTTGATGACCTCGGGGTTCAAAGGCTCCCCGGCACTCATGGACTGGCGGATCGAAGAGAGATTATGGTTGGTCATATCCAGATTGATGAACATCCGCCAGGCGGTGGGAGGGGCGCAGAAGGTGGTCACCCCGCAGGTCTCCAGGGCATCCAGATAGCTGTGCCCGTCGAACACCTTGAACAAAAACCCCGTTGCCGTCGCACCCATATTGAGAGGGACAAAAAAGCTGGACCAGGCCCACTTCGCCCAGCCGGGCGCCGAGAGGTTGTGATGGACGTCGTCGGGCCGGATACCGACCATCACGTCGGTGGAAAGATGGCCGATGGGATAGGAAGCGGCGGAATGGCCGACCTTTTTCGGCAGGCCGGTCGTCCCTGAGGTGAAGAAACAGAAGAGAACATCGCTCAGCCGGGTCCTGGCCGGCTGGGCCGCCGAGGCCTCCCTGTCGACATCCTCATAGCTGGTCCAGCCTTCCTTATGGCCGAGGACCAGCTTTATTTTCGGACTGACGCCGGAGGCAGCAATGGCAGCATCGATCATATCCGTGAAGGCGGCATCGGACAGGATCACATCCGGCGGATACGACTGGAATCTGTACTGCATTTCCCGCATGATCAGGGAAGTCGCAGTCAGCACCATGACCAACCCACCCTTTATGCAGGCATAGGCCCCGAACCAGGTTTCAGGCACCAGAGGGACCATCATATACACAGAGTCACCCTTCCTGACACCAGCCTTGCGCAGCCTGTTCAGGCACCTGTTGCCATTGGCGGCAAACTCCCGATAGGTATAACTTTTCTGGCGCTGAGAGGCGATATCCAGCCACAGCAGAGCCTTCTTGTCGCCTCTTTCCCGGACATGAAGATCATCAAAGATATCACCGGCCCAGTTGAAATATTCCGGCAGCTGCATCGTATTCAGATTCTGAAACAAGGCCCTGGCAACCGACTCCTTGTCGTCCCTGTCGTCCATCATGTTCAAGGCCATGACGTCTTTATACAGGTCTTTTATGTTCATACGATTCCCCCCTGATGCTTCTTGATCACCGGCACTGAAAAGGCTGACCTCTTTCCTATTTATACCAGATAGTTTCCCCCTATCATACTTGTTTATCCCGTGCAATGGTTTTTCTTGGGAAGCCTCTTCCCCCCCCTCATACGATTCAACAGGCAGAAATCCCGCCGATCGGATATGTTTGAAGTCTAAGGAGGAAAAAATGACGGAACAACGGCAAACATGTACACTCTGCCCCTGGGCCTGCGGGGCTGAGCGGGATAGGGGTGAAGGCTATTGCGGGACCACAGCCGGCCTGGAGGTGGCCTCGGTAACCCTCCATCACGGGGAGGAACCGGTGATCAGCGGCAGGGACGGAATCTGCAACATTTTCTTTTCCGGCTGCAATCTGCGCTGCGTCTACTGCCAGAACTACCAGATCTCCAGGAATTCCCCGGGAAGAACCGGACCTGCCGCCTCCCTTTCCGAGCTTATCTGCCGGATTACCGACCTGCTCGATCAGGGAATCGAGAATATCGGTTTCGTCTCTCCCTCCCATATGGTCCCCCAGGTCAGGACCCTTCTCGAAGAGCTGCACCGACGAGGCTATTCCCCGATCGTGGTCTACAATACCAACGCCTACGAAAGGGTGGAGACACTCCGGTCGCTGGAAGGCCTGGTCGATGTCTACCTGCCGGATTTGAAATATATGGATCACGAACTGGCCGCCCGCTGGTCCGGGGCCGCCGACTACCCCGAGGTGGCCTGTGCCGCCATCAGGGAAATGTACCGGCAGAAGGGCAACCGGCTCCTTCTGACCGACAGCGGCAAACTCAAATCGGGGATGATCATCAGGCATCTGGTCCTGCCCGGCGCTATCGCCAACAGCATCGAGGTATTTAAATTCCTTGCCGAAGAAATTTCACCCCGCCTGGCTGTCTCACTGATGGCCCAGTATCATCCGACCGGAGAGGTTGCGGAAATGCCGCCGCTGCATCGGTGCATCACCTCCGCGGAATACCGGGAGGTGATGCACCGGGTGGAAGACCTGGGCTTTGAAAACGGCTGGTTTCAGGAATTTGCCAGCGCCGACTGCTACAGGCCGGATTTCACCCTCCCCTCACCCTTCAGCAGATGATTCACCCTGCGCTCAGCTTTCCCAGGCGCTCAGCACCTGCTCCGCCGGAATCTCGCGGACCGGCCGACGCTCAGCCGGCGGCTGACCATCTATCCAGGCCGGAAAAAGGACCCCTGCGATCTGATCCGCCCCCCCTGTGTCATACATGAGCCTGCGCTCACGGACCTGGGGATGGCATGCTGCCTCCAGATGCTCCAGGACGGGCTCAAGGCAGCAGTCGACCTGATCTGCAAGTTCACTCCATACAGCAAAGGTCCGGGAGGAAAACAGCTCCTGGAAATCGGCAATCAGGGCCCTCTGCGGCAGGGGCTCTTGTTGCCGAAAGATCCAGTCGGACCGGTCAACCGCCCTGCAGAAGGCCGACCAGAATTTCGGCTCTATGGCGGCAAAGGCCATGAATCGGTCATCGGCAGTCCTGTAGATATGGTAGCAGGCGGCACCGCCGGTAAGCAGACCCTGCCCGCGCCGGATTTGACCGGGAGCGCGTCCGGCAATGGTCATGCCAACCGACTGCCAGGCAAGCGCCGTCTCGAAGAGACTGACATCGATGTAGCCCCCCTGCCCCGATATGCCGCGGCGCACGAGGGCCCCGAGAATGCCGATAACCGCCTGCTGGGCCCCGGCATGGTCGGCCAGAGGCGGAAAGATGATCGCCGGTTCGGCCTCGGTGCCGGTGGCCGACAGCCCTCCGGTCAAGGCCATGTAGGTTAGGTCATGGCCGCCCTTCAATCGATGGGGCCCTGTCTGGCCAAAGCCCGACAGGGCACAATGCACCAGGCGGGGATTGCATCCGGCCAGATGCTCCCGGCCAAATCCGAGACGTTCCATCACCCCGGGCCGGAAGGATTCCAGGAGGACATCGGCCTGCCGGACCAGCCGTTCAAAAACCAGGCGATCGTCGGCAGTCTTGAGATCAAGCCGTACCACCGATTTGCCGGCATTGACCTGCTTGTAAAAGGGCGAAACGCCGTCCTGATCAGCAAAGATAAAGCCCCGCATCGGATCGCCGGCCGGGGGCTCGACCTTGACCACATAAGCGCCGAGATCGGCCAGAAGCTGGCCCGCAAAGGGACCGGGAAGATACTGACTCAGGTCGAGAACCCGGGTTCCGGCAAGAAAGTGCTGCGCAACGCTCATATCCCCTCCATAGTTTTTTTCAGAAAATTAGCCTGCAGAATGCCGCCTGTTTTTCAATCGAGCTCTCCTCATAACACCATCTTTTCCCTCTGTCCAGAGGCATTCCCCGGACACCCGCAGGCGTTCACGGGCGGTTTCTCTTGACTTTTGTCGTACAAGAACCCATTTTCTCCCGGTAGAACAACCCCATCCAGAGACAATCAACCCGGAGGAATTTCATGACATCCTATGTGATCCATCCCATGGTTATCGGCACCAAGGTCTTCGACAAGGGCATGATGACCTATCAGCATGATTACGGCACTCCCTACACCATCCCCATCTACAGCTGGTATCTGGAGGGAGGAGATCAAAAAATTCTCATTGATACCGGAGAAATGCACCCGGTCCAATCCGCTGAGAGAGAGAAGGCCATCGGCGGCAGGATCCGGACCCTGGAACAGGCCCTGACCCGGTTCAATCTGACCCCGGCCGATATCGATATCGTCATCCACACCCACCTTCATGCGGATCACTGTGAAAATGACTATAAGTGCACAAAGGCCCGCTTCTATATCCATGAGAAGGAGCTAGTAACCATAAAAAACCCGCACCCGCTGGATTTTCGCTATGTGGAGGATTTTATCCTTGAGATTGAGGAAAACGGTCAGATCGAGGTCGTCAGGACGGATAGGGAGATCCTGCCAGGCATCAGCGTCATGCACACTCCCATCCATACCCCGGGCGGAATGACGGTCGTCATCGAGACAGCAAAGGGGAGGGCTGCCATCACCGGATTCTGCGTGATCAAAGAGAATTTCTTCCCCCCGGCCCGGATTCGCGCCATGGAGATGGAAGTCATTCCCCCAGGGACGCACATCAATTCCTACGAGGCCTATGATACGATGATTGCGGTCCGGGACATGGCCGATATAATCATCCCTCTCCATGAGCCTGAATTTGCCGCCATAGACGCCATTGGCTAGGCCCTCAAGCCCGCCTGGCGCTTATTTTTTCGGCTTGTCTTCAGGGGCCTTCTCGGAGGCTGCAGCATCGGTGTCAGAATTGGGGGTTACATCCTCTATCTGCTGCAGAAGGCGGCTGGGAAGACTGACGGTTCGCAGGAGGATGTCAAAGGGAGTCTTGACTATCTCCTTATAGGCGGAGGTGCTTATATCGGGACTATCGAGATCACCCTTGATGTTCAGGGTAATGGTCGGCTGCTTCTCATCACCCACCAGGATGTAGCCTATCAGTGGTATCTTACTGATATTCTGCTTTGTTTTTCGGATAAGATCGATATTCATGCCGATGGTATTTTCCGGAAGATGGATCGCACCGGTCCCGGTCATATCCAGGGTATTCGACTCGATGGAAAAAGTATTCACATCAATAATCTGATTCTCATAATTGAATCCGGCATAGAGCTGATTGAAGGGAAGGCCCTGCAGACTGTACTCCGGCAAGGAAAAGGTGATGAGATCCGGAACAGTATTGACAAAAGTCAGGATATTATTGAGGACCGCCCCCTCCTTGAGGACGCTACCCTCGATCCGGATCACCCCTTTGAACTTCTCCCACAGTCCGCTGGCGTAAAAAGAGAGCTTCCCTCCGATGAATTTTGAATCCTTCAAGATCATCGCCATGAATTTTTCATTAAAATCCTGGCCGATAAGGGTAAAACCCGTGCTGCTCATCTCCATCTCGGCCTTCCCCTTGCCGTAGCGTAACTGACCGGTCAGCTGGCCATCCTCCGCATGTATCCTCAAGATATCGGCCGGGGCGTTCTGGGCCGGATTGAGATAGATCGCGCAGGCATTGGCCTGCAGATCCATATCGGGAATCTTCCGAGGGGTTTGCTCATCCTTGCTTCCGGGATGATCGGCCAAAAAAGTGCGAAGGGCACTCAGGTTGAAGCCGACATCATGGGAGATGATGCGGATCCTGTCTGTATACTGCAGCTGCAGGTCGTCATTGACGGTGGCAATCCAGCCATCGCCCCGGTATTGTCCTTTAAAAGTGAAGTCCCCGACAGGGATATTATCCTTGACCAGGACCTCATAGGCGGAAGTCACTGTCCCGGAAAACAGATAGGGCGGGGTATCGGCGGGCCCCCAGATGTCCACGGTTCCCCTGTTCAGCCCGTATTTCTGCATGAAGTCGGACCGGTCGTAGAGTTTCCCGAAATCCTCGACATGAAGTTCCCAGCCCGAATCCTGTTTCCTCTTGCAGGAAAGCCCGAGATCCGGGATCACCAGGGTGGTGGCCTTATCGTTTTTCGTCAACTCGGCCTTCAGATTATTCCCTGAGAAGTCGAAGCCGTCGTTGTCCTTACTGCCGATCTCCAGACGGTCAAAGATGAAGGAACCTTTGCCGACCGGGAGATTGAGACTTCCGTGCACCGAACCGTTGAAAACCCCCTCCACAGCCAGACCCGCCTGAGCTACAGCCAGATTTTTATCGGCATAATGTACCTTGAAAGGGGCAATGCGCACTTTTTTGCCCTGGATCAGCCATCCTGATTCCGTGGTCGAGGCAAGATCAAGACCTTTTCCAAAGACCACGGTCACCGGAAAGCGGGCCTGATCAAGTTTCAGTCCCTCTGACTCCCAGGCCTGCAGATCGGCGACAAGGTTGAATTCCAGCTTTTCGAGGTTGAAGTCTCCCGAGAGGAGGAATCTGGTTGAGGGCAAGACCGAAATCTGGGTCGCCGGCAGGGTCCCGGAAAAAGTCTCTGCCTTGAAAGGGGCCGTGAAACCCGCCATCTTCGCCGACAAGGTTCCGAGCTTCCAGCTTGAGGCTGAGGCAGTCAACTGCTCTCCCTCCGGGGTCCACCGGTATTCAAGGCTTACCGGCCTCTCTGACGTGTCAAGTGTCAGCCTGGTATCCTCCAGAGGCAGGTTAACCTTCTCGACAGTTATTGCAATGTCGGCCTTCCGGGAGGCGATCTTCATCTTGCCGGTCGCCTTCATCCCCAGAAAATCCTGGAAACCGATGTTGACCTCCTTGAGGGTTATAGTGTCGTCGAGAATCGAGATCTCTGAGTTCTGCACCTGATAGGTCTGCCGATCATAGTCGAATGCGCCCGCTGCGACCCTGAAAACGCCGGTGGAATGCACATCCTCCTCCGGGCGGGCCAGATTGATCTTCAGGGTCAGGTTCCCGTCCGTCAATCCCTTGGTCTGTTTGAATGGCAGATGGATCTCATAGAAATCAAGCAGGGCCAGGATCTCATCCCCAACGGGGGCCTGGGCCAGGATATATGCTGTGAGAATGGGTTCATGGGGGTTGAAGTCGATATCCAGCCAGCTCTTGCCGCCATTGAGGCCTGCATAGGTTGGACTCTGAGGATAGATCTTCAGGATCCCGTTTTCAAAGACCACATCCGTCACCGGCGACTTGATGGACGGCAGTTTTTGCTCAAAACTGTATTCGGTCCCCTTGACGGTGGCCTTGGCATATAGGGTATCGAAGACCTTTTCAGGAGACGCAAAGAGAATGGTCCCTTTAATGGTATGAAGCTGGAAGGAACTGCCCTTGAGATAATCGGTAATCCACGGCTGAATCTCAGGATCCAGGGCAAAGAGTTCGACGACCGGCCGGATAGTCGAGATGTTTTCCGTGCCACTCCCTTCAAAGCGCAGGGCATCCCGGTCGGCCTCGCAATGGACATGCAAGGGCAGCGACTCCGCCAGATCAAGAGAGATATCGGCATTCATCGTCAGCCGCTTCATATCCAGCTGCATCCTGCCGCTCCCCTGGCTGTGATAGGCGATACTTCTAAGGGTCTTAATATCAACGTGTAGTATATCCCCGGATAACACCAGATCGGTATCCAGCGTATAAGCGGGATTCTGTACCAAAAGAGAGCCTTCCCCCCTGCCGCGAAAGGCGAGGGCCGCCGTGGTATCGTTGACGATGATTTTCCTGATTACAATAGAATCAAACCACCGGCCGACCAGATCGGCATAAATCACCGCCTTCCGGATCCGGGACAGAGGCATCCTCTTCTTTGCAATGGCCTTCGCCGCGGCAAAATCGACCTCGCCGACCTCAAGATTCAGTTTTTTATCCAGGCTGAGATGAAGCTTCTGGATGGTGATCCCGCCCAGGGAGTAATGATCAAACCCGATCCCCATTCGTAAGGTTACATAGACGGCCGCGCCCAATACGGCAAAAAGGATGAGGGAGAGGGTGGCGCTGATACACAGCCTGGAAATGATCTTTTTCATTTACCTCTCATCTCTTGAAGGTCCATGGCAAAAGGGAATTTCAGGAAAAGCCCAGGCAGCGCAAAGGTGATCCGCATGGAGCACGGCGGGCCGAGGAACACAACTGCACTGTTCGGAGGTAGGCCGCGAGATATCTTTTTCACGATGCAACAATGCATTATTTATATTAAATTTTACGATTCCAACACGTCCTGATCAGCAGCTGGTTACCATCGGGGAAGAGCCCTCCCCGCCCAAAGGCGGGCTGATGGGAGCAGAAGACAATTTAGCGATGAAATTTGTTAAAAGCAAGGGATCCAAAGGAAAGAGTCATCTACACCATGACTCTCTATAACAGCATCCCCAGCCCCTCATACAGGAGTACACTGCCGGATCTTCTGCCGGCCAGGATTTGCAGTCACTTCCGCGCCCGCCCCGGCGATCAGCCGACCGCCCCCCTGACGATCTCTCTGTCAAAATAATTCACAGCCATCCCCGCATCGACAACAATAGTCTGGGCCGAGATCCCGGAGGAACGCTCAGAAAGCAGGAATACAGCAAGATTGGCAGCCTCCTGGGTGGCCAGCGCCTTTTTTCTGAGGGTGGCCTTTTCGGCAAAGAGATAGCTGTCGACATAGCCAGGTATCCCTGCCGAAGCTGAGGTCTTGAGCAATCCCGGAGCCACCGCATTAAAACGGATACCGGAAAATGCAGAAAAACTCTTGGCCAAAAAGCAGATCGACGAATCCAGGGCCGCCTTGATCGGCGCCATATAACCGTAATTTTCCGCCGCCATCCTGGTCGTCGAGATGGAGATTGTGACCACCGATCCCGCATCTGCAATCAGGTCTTTGAAATGATTTGCAATAGCGATAAAGGAGAAGCAGGATATATTGACCGCCTGGAGGAAATCGGCCTTGCAGGTCTCGTGAAAGGGACGGAATCCTTCGGAATAATTTGCAAAGGCAATGGAGTGCACAATCCCGTCCAGGCGCCCGCCCCGTTCCGCTTCAATCTCCTCCGCAATCTGATCCCGAACCCTGACAATATTTGCCTCCTCCTCCACATCGCAGATAAAGGCAGGAGATTCTGGAAAAAGCCTGCGGGCAGCTTCCTGTCTCTCTCGTGAGCGGACGACATGAATAACCTTGGCCCCTTCTTCCATCAAGGTCCGGGCAATGGCCCAGGCCACCGATTTTTTATTGGCCAGTCCAAAGACGGCAAAACGTTTTCCTTCAAGATTCAAAAAATCCATAACACTCCATAGATTGAAAATAACGGATCGTCACCTGACCTGCAGGATACACCAGCGGAATAATTGACACAAGGAACAATGGTATATAGAATATGCCGCATCCCTGCCCTGAAGGGCAGCTTGCTGCATCAACGTGCAAAAACGATCGTCTTCTCTTTTAATGGCTGAACTTTATAAAGATAATGCAGAAATATTTCATTGGAATCGACACGGGGGGGACCTGCACGGATGCCGTCCTGATGGAGAGCGCGACCGGAAAGGTGGTTGAAACCGCCAAGGAACCGACAACCCATCACCGGCTTTCCATCGGCACGGCCAACGCCCTGAAAAGCCTTTTCACCAAGGCTGATATCAGCCCCGGTCAGGTCCGGGCCGTGGCCGTCTCCTCCACGCTTGCCACCAACAGCATCGTGGAAAATAAAGGTGCCCGGGTGGCCCTGCTTGTTATCGGCTATGTCAAACATTTCAGGCTGCCGGTGAAGGCCGTCGTTTTTATCAAGGGCGGACATACCATCACAGGCAAAGAAGAAGAGCCGCTGGATATCGAATACCTGGTGGATATTGTCGGAGGACTGCGGCAGGAGGTGGATGCCTACGGGGTCTGTTCGGCGATGTCCATCGAAAATCCTACCCACGAGCTGGTGGCGGAGAAGGCTATCTCCATGATCGACCCCAAGCCGGTTTTCTGTTCACACAGGATCAGCCAGCAGGCCGGCATGCAGGAAAGGGCGGCGACGGCCGGGCTGCACGCCAAACTGATGCCCCTCATGCAGGAATATGTGACAGGGGTCCGGGAGGCCATGACCGAGCAGCGTCTCGATTGCCCCATGGTGATCGTCGGCGGCAACGGCAAAATCGTCTCCTCGACCGAGGCTGTTCAGCAGGCAGGGGTGACCGTCGCCAGCGGACCGGCATGTACCGCCTCCTTCGGCGCGCATCAGTCCGGGAGCGACAGCCTCATTATCGATATCGGGGGCACGACCACCGACATGGCGATAATCGAGAACGGCAGGCCATCGCTTTCACCGGACGGCTGTACCATCGGAGACTGGAAGACCCATGTGGAGGCGGTGGACATGCATACCGGCGGCATCGGCGGCGATAGCCATGTCCTCATTGACGAGAAGGGAAATATGACCATCGGCCCGGCCCGGGTGGTGCCGTTGGCCATGTCCACAGGTTTTCCGGACCTGTCGCAATGGCTGGGGCCATCTTCGGCATCCCGCTGTGTCCGGCTGGTGGCGGTCCAGCGCGGGGAGCCGAAGATGGCCCCCATCCTTGAGGCCCTTCAGGCCCACGGGCCCGCCACCCCCCGCAGACTCCGGGATGCCACCGGCCTGAGCGGAATCCCCCTGGATACCCAGCTTGAGGATCTCGCCAGAAAGCAGCTGATCGTCGAGACAGGCTTCACCCCCACCGACGCCCTCCACGTACTGGGCAGGATCGATCTGGGTGACAGGAAGGCCTCGCTTGCCGGGGCAACCATCCTGGGCGGACTCATGGGAAAGGGACCGGAAGAATTCTGCACCTTGGTTGTGGCCAAAACCGGGGAGATGATCGAAAATCTGATTATCGAATATATTTTCACCCGCACCTGGGGCAAGACCCTGACCAATTTCATCTCCACCAGACGCAGCCATCCGATCCTGGGTGTCGACTTCTCCCTGAAGATCCCCCTGATCGGGATCGGCGCCGCCGCCAGATTTTTCCTGCCCGGTGTGGCGGCACGGCTGGCCACCACCGTGAGTTTTCCGGAGAATTATGCAGTGGGCAACGCCATCGGGGCGGCGATGATCTGCCGGCAGGAACTCCTGCCGGCGTCCCAGGATAAAAAGAACGAGGACAGAGACGATGAGGGATGAAGAACGGCCCGGTCAGGAGGTCTGCGAGGTCTGTGAGGGATCGGGGCAGGTCTGCGAATTCAGAGGAGTCAGCAGATTCGTCCTGACCTGGGACGACTGCCCGGCCTGCGGCGGCCTGGGATTCATCAGCAGGGATCAGGACACCTTGGATGATACAGAAACCCAATGATATTATTGTGTATTTATTAAATTGCAGCTGTTGACCGGTGCCGCTGGCTGCGAGAAATCCCGGGCCCTCAACGCCCCCCCATGGTATGAACTATGAAAGAGAAAATCCTCCAAACCATCTATGACGCCTTCGAGCGATGGTCGGCGCCCATTCCCCGAGTCTGCGTCAAAGGGTGTTCAGCCTGCTGCACCGGCTCTGTTATGATAACGGCCCTGGAAGGGGAGGCGATCCTCCGTTTTATCCTGCAGGAGGGCCTGGAGGGCTGGTTTGCCCGATGCCTGGAAGGGAAAACTCCGGCCCCGGCGCCCCGGCTGACAACCAACGAATACGCGGGTCTCTGTCTCGAAGGAGTTGAGGGGGACGATCCCGCCGGTATCTGTAAAAATTCGGCATCCTGCCCATTTCTTGAAAAAAACTGTTGTATGATCTACCCGGTACGCCCCTTCGGCTGCCGATGTTTTGCCTCGGAACAACGCTGCACACCGGAAGAGGCAGCCGTTTTGCCCGGTTACTATGTCGCCGCCTCAACGGCAATGCTGCAGATCATCGAGCACCTTGGGCAGCGCGAATACTGGGGAAACATGGTCGATGTCCTGCTGGCCCTCTGCGACGCCCAGCGCTATGGAACCATTACGGACTGCCTGCAGGAGCGGGGTATCATCATGCAGGCCAGGTTCAGGACCCGGAAGGCCGTGCCCCTGCCGGGCCTGATGCTTCTGGAAGAAGAACACCAGCGAATCGCCCCGCTGCTCAGCGCCATCTTCACAAGCCGGCTGGACGAGCACAGTATAGACGACATCCTTAACGGCAGGGTCCATGTCCTGCCCCACTTATCAGAGAAAGAATCATGAGCAATGAAGAAAAGGTAAGCATCACCGTCCTGCTGCCAGGGGGGCGCCTCCCTCTGGACATCATGGACACAGCCCTCCAGATCGCCAGGAAATACAATCTCGGCATCTATCTCTCCACCCTGCAGAATCTGCGTCTCCTCGATGTCCCCCTGTCCCTGGTCGATGAGGTCAAAAAACCCCTGGCCGCCCTGGGAGCAGACTTCAAGGCAGCCGGAAAGTTCCCCATCCCTCGGGTCTGTGTCGGCAGGGATCACTGCAAACTGGGTCTCATAGACACCTCGGACTTGAGTGGAAAAATCCTTTCCCATTTCGCGGGCAGGAAAAACACCAAGGCCAAATTAAAGATCGCCATCGCCGCCTGCGCGTTGGGATGCTCCGGTATCGGTACCTCGGATATCGGCATTGTCGCCACCAGGAACGGCTATGATGTCTATGCGGGAGGAAAAGGCGGCACACATCCGAAGAGCAGCAGGCGGATCAGGAAGGATGTGTCTGAAGATGAAGTCATCCGGACCCTGGACACGCTTATCGAGTTCCACGATCTGAAGACTGCCACCAAGCAGAGGATGTACAAATTGCTGGACGATCCCGATTTCCCCTTTGCGGAAACCGAATAAAACGGCATTCTTTACGGAACCCGGCTGCCTGCAGTATTTCCCCTGACGGGATGAGGATTACCGCCGGCAGTGGGCAACCGGCATAACGGGCGGCCCCTGCAGCAGCATCTGGGCGATGGTCAGTCTGACCTTCGGCAGGAGGTGTCTTCTGCCCTCCAGCAGGTCATTTTCCAGCAGCGCCAGTTTCCGCAACAGGGCGGTCCGCTCCATAGTGGGCACTTTCTCCTGATCCTGACACCGCTCCCTCACTACCTCCTGGCAGCGAAAGCAGCCGGGAAAGTTGAGCGTCCTGCCATCCGGCCGGGTCATGACCGCCGGTACGCCATGGGTCCTGCAGACCATCAGCCGGTATCGGTAGAGGATGCAGCGCCCCTCACGATTCAAGGGACACATCACCTGGGGGCGTTCCTCCCGGCCAATGGCCTCTTCGCAGGCCCGCTGACAGGCCTCGGCCCGGGCCAGGATCTCCTGCCGGATGCTATCCGGCAGCTGACTGAAACCCAGCCAGAGATAACTCCATTCGGCGCAGGTATGGTGCTCAAAATAGGAATCGCAACAGTTATCGGGACATCCTTCACAGGAAAATCCCAGCTCTGCCGCAACCTTATCGTATTCGTTCTCCATTTTCTGATAGATCAGCTCCATGCGGTGCAGGAGCGGGCCGGCAATGACAATCATGATCCTTCCTCTGCAAAATACTGGACTTGATAGATGCGGATCTCCGGATGGGCCTCCCGCCAGGTTCGTTCGGGCAGCCCCGCCTTTCGGCACAGATGACCGAGAAACTGTTCCGGCTGCGGCAGCTGCTCCCAAACCTGCGGCAGGAAAGTCGCCCCGGCCGGACCATGGGAGAGAATCACCCCGTCGATGCCGGGGCGCAGCTGCCGCAGCAGATCCTCTCCGTCACGATAGTCAAGGAGAACCGCCGGGGTGAGAATGGAGATATCGATATGGATCCGGTCCAGCTCCTGCGGACTCAGGGGCGAAAAACGGCAGTCGTGAAAGGCGGCATTGCATGCATTCCGTTCAACAGCATCGGCAATCGAGCCCGCGGCCTCGAGATTGCCGATGCATCCGCGCAGCTCACCGGCAATCTTCAGGGTCACAAAGGTGCCGCTCCTCCGACGCTGAACGATATCATCCAGGGCCGGGCTTTCCTCCCGCCTGCCCAATCTCCGGCCGATTGCCCGCCGCGCCAGCTGCAGAAGAGAGGCGCCCTGCTCCCTGGTCAAGAGATCATCCATAGCTCAACTCCTCCGCCCGCTCAACGGGATCCTCCCTTACCATTCGACACCCAGCATCAGGCAGTTGATACCGCTGCCGATCCCCAGCAGAGCCCCCTTCTGGCCCGGCCGAAACACACCTTTTTCCATGGCCATGGCCATGGTTATGGGGGCCGAGACGGAGCCGACATTACCAAGAAATTCCAGGGTCTCAAAATTTTTATCCTGCTCAAGCCGGAGGGTTTCAAAAAGCAGCCGGGCATGAGCCGACCCCACCTGATGGCAAAAAAATCGGTCGATGTCCGAGGCTGACCATCCGGGAGAAGAAGAAAAGGTCTTCCATGTCAGGGCAGCCGTCTCCACCCCCCGGTACAGCAGCGATTCCGAGTCGGTGGCCATCAGCGTTCCCTCCCCTTGCTGCCCCCCGTGGCAGAGGTCGGAATGAACCGTATTGGCCCGCCAGGCCCCATGCCTCAGTCGAGGCCTCTGCTCGTTCTCCCGGCTCCGGCTCATGAATAGGCCCATGGAACCGGAGCCGATGGTTAAAGAGGCGAAGGCAGGCTTGATGCTCTTCCGGCTTAGATTTTCATCCTGCAGCAGGGACAGCAGAGTGGATTCGACAAGCTCCTCCGCCGTCTCTCCCGAGACGATCAGGCCATTGCCCACCTGTCCCAGCTCAATCATATTGGCAAGCATGACCATCCCGTCAAGGAAACCCAGACAGGCATTAGAAATATCGAAGATCAGACAGTCGGAGGAGAGGCCAAGGTTATTGTGAACGAAAGAGGCTGTCGCCGGCTCCATCATATCTCTCGAAACCGAGGTGAAGATCAGACATTCAATCTGGCTGGCGGCGATATCGGCCGCCTCCAGAACCCTCTTTCCCGCCAAGCTCGCCGCCTGGCTGGGCCGGGTACCCGGATCCCAGAAACGCCGCTGGGCGATGCCGCTCATCAGCTGCAGTCGGCCGGAAGGGAGCTTCAGCTTTTCGTAAACGGGGAGGAGACGGTTTTCAATATCTTCGGAGGTGAGGATCCGGGGAGGAAGGACATAGCCAAAGGTGTGGAGACAAACGCGGGAATACTCTATCATAATCCTTTGACTCGACCAAGGGGGAGACGTATGAGACCGTTCATCCTGCTTTTTACGGGCCTCGCAAAGCAAACAACGTACCGGATACACAGGACTCTACCCGAAAAAAATAACAGCAATACCGTCATGGCGACTATTATACGGTGCCGACGGATTCCCGACAAGTCTTTTGGATTTTTTGTTTATTTCGAACCTTCTCCGATGAATTTCCAATGACTTCCGCCGCTATTGTCTTTATATTCCCCCATATGACAGCGGGGCATACATATGCCCCTTCAATCCCGTACTCAAAAAGGATGAGATCCATGAGAATTCTTTTCTGGACAGGAATACTGCTGCTGGTGACAGTTCTGCAGGGATGCTCGGGCCAACACTGGTATGATGGCTTCCAGATGGTGAGGGAAAGCCAATGCTCCAAAGCCGGTGCTTCCGATGCCCAGCACGATGATTGTCTCAACAATGCAGATATACACTACTCGCAGTACAACAAAGATATACAGGGAGCGGCCAATAAGCCCTGATCTCCCTTTTTCACGACAGTTGCTCAGTATGACATCTGCAGCTCCTGCAACTGCCGCAACTTCCCCTGCAACTGATCTTTAGAGACGGGAAGATCAATAAAGTCATCGATTCCCCCATTCGTACACTCTTCCAGATCGTCTCCGGACGCCATCCCGATGCCGATAATGGCCGCACGGCGTCCCGAATATTCTTCCAGCCTGCGGATTGCTCTGGCGGTCTCGATCCCGTCACTCTGCGCGGGTCCGGTCTCGATCATAATCAGATCAAAGTTGGTCAAGGATGCCTCGTAGACCGCCGACCTGCCGGTCTCGACTATGCTCACCCGCCATCCCAACTCAACCAAAGCCTTCACCGCCGCCGGCTGACTCAGGGGGTCGCCGCCTACAACCAAGGCTGTTTTGGTCAGGTATCTGGTCAGCATATCCAGAAGCTGATCCTTATTCACCGGCTTTGTCAGATAGTCGTCCATACCTGCCTGCAGACATCGCTCCCGATCCCCCTGCAGGGCGTATGCAGTCAGGGCAATGATGGACTGATGTCCTCCCGCTCTGCGTTCACGGTCACGGACCTGCTGGGTGGCAGTAAGACCATCCATCACCGGCATCTGCACATCCATCAGGACAACGCCGTAATCGCCCTTTTCGATTTCCTCCACTGCCTTTATGCCGTTCTCCACCATGGTGACCGCGATGCCCGCCTGCTGCAGCAAGGTTTCAGTCAGGGCACCGCTGATCGGTTCATCCTCAGCCAGCAGAACTTTTGCGCCTTTCAGAATAAAACTGTTGAGGCCGGTCTCATCGTCAACCATCCTGGCCGGAATCTTGTCCTGCTGCGAGGACTCAACCAGCGGCCAGGTAAACCAGAAGGTTGCTCCTTCGCCGGACGCGCTTTCAAGGCCGATCTCACCTCCAGCCAGTTCCACCAGCTTGGCTGAGACTGCAAGGCCAAGACCGGTCCCGCTGTGATCGTCTCTGGCCGCCCCCATCAAATCGAAGAGGCCCTTCTGTTTCTCCAAGGGCACGCCTATTCCCGTATCGGTAATGGAAAACTTCAGGGTCAGTTTGCCTGCAGCATATTCCGCAATGGTCACATCCACGGTGACCAGACCTTTCTCGGTAAACTTGATCGCATTATTGACCAGATTAACGAGAACCTGCCTCAACCGATCGGGATCACTGCTTACATATTGCGGAATGTCCGGATCGATATAATGAAGAAGATCTATTTTCTTGTGTTCTGCCGCAAGCTTCAGGATATAGAGGTCACATTCAAGCAGATCAGAGAGGTCAAAATCCGAATGCAGCAGCTGCAGTCTTCCCGCCATTATCTGTGAATAATCCAGGATATCGTTGACTACCGACAGCAGGCGGTCGGCAGAGGCGCTGACCATCTCAAGATACCTGCGCTGATCCTGAGTGAGTTCCGTCTCCAGTACCAGGCCGGTCATCCCCAGAATGCCGTCCATGGGGGTCAGGATCTCATGACTGATATTCGCCAGGAACTCACTTTCCTTTCGTTTGTCATTCCTGGCCTGCTCCAGGGCTGAGCGGAGTTCCCGGGTACGGCGCTCAACCTCTTGCTCTATCCGGAGGTCGCAATCAGCCTGATTTTGAGACGGACAGGAGCCAGGGGTCAGCTTTTGCAGACTTTCAGTGATTTTCTTCTGAAGTTCAAGTTCCTGTTCAAGGGTATGCACCATCTGCTTAAGATTTGTGATTTCCGACACTTGCACAACCTCCAATGATTACAATTATCCGGCGGTCCATTTCCCGCTGCCCCCCACTGATCTCGCAATTTTTCAAACAGGAGTCCAGGTCTTCTCCCTGCTCCCCAAAGTAATCCTTCTACCATATCCTCCGGAAAGGCTCAAGCACCCTCAACCATCCCGAAGCGAAGACCTTGTCCGTCCGTCTCTTCCTGTCTTTCCTTCAGTACTTCACAGACATCCCGCACAGCCACCCGCACAGTATCAAACATTTCCTTATAATTACGGCTCTCACCGGCGTGAGCGCCTGTCTCAATTTCCTTCACATAGCCGGCCCATTCAGGCTGTCCCATATTCAACAAAAGACCTTTGAGACCATGAGCAATATCTGCTATCTTGCTGCATTCATTATCTCCCCAACGGATGCCATCCACAGACAGGAAAGCCTCCCGCAGGGACCTGGCAGCACTGACGGTCATATGGGTTGTCTGCTCTTCATTGAAATCGTATGCGGACTTCAAATATTCCTTCAGGTGTTGAACTGTTACAGGCAAGAGATCCATTTATTCCTTACCATATCTTTTCAGATGATTGGACAGATTGTATAACCGTTGCATGGCGTCATGAATCTATTGTGTACCATACCGGCAGCAAGTCTTACAATAACTGGTTATCATAAAATCACATCTCGCCCGCCTTCCGGGCCTTCCCCTTCCCGGCTTTTCTGATTTCCCAGCATCTGTGGATCTTTTTATTTCGTTCAAAATCAAAGGGAAGAGTCTTTTCGCTGATCTCCTGAATGTCGAACATCTCCGAGAGACCCGCATCCAGGATAAACTTTCTGAAATTGGTGGAAAAGATCAACAGTCCTTTATCGTCCAAACATTGCATGGCCAGCCCGATCATCCGCCCATGATCCCGCTGGATATCGAAGACGCGCGCCGCCTTTTTAGTATTGGAAAAGGTTGGGGGATCAAGAAAAATCAGATCATAGACCCTGTCTGTCTCCTGCAGCCAGGTGAGGCAATCAGCCTGCACGGTTTCATGCATAGGCCCCGAAAAGCCATTAAGCGACAGATTGGCGCGGGCCCACTGCAGATAGGTATTCGACAGATCTACCGTGGTGGTGGTGGCTGCTCCGCCCGCAGCGGCGCAGACACTTGCCGTACCGGTGTAGCCGAAGAGATTGAGGAATCTCTTTCCGGCAGCCTCCTGTCTGATCCTGGCCCGGATAGGACGGTGATCGAGAAACAGGCCGGCATCGAGATAATCGGTAAAGTTCACCAGGAAAGAGCAGCCGCCCTCTCTGACCTCGTGCATCTTCCTGCGGCTGTCCTTTTTTTCATATTGCTGTTTTCCCTTCTGGCGGGACCTGGTTTTAATGAAGATCCTCTCCCTCTTAATCCCCAGGGTCTCGCGGATTACAGACAGGACCAGACTCAATCGGCTGCTGGCCAGGGCAGTGTCAACGGTTGCCGGCGGCGCAAATTCATGCACGTGAACCCACTGTCCGTAGAGATCGACGCTGACATTGTATTCGGGCATGTCCCTGTCGTAGACCCGAAAACAGCTCACCCCTTCCCGTTCAGCCCACTTCAGGAGTTTACGCAGGTTCTTTTGCAGCCGGTTGGCAAAATCAGCCCCCTCCGATCCCGCCGGCGCTGGATTTACCGTCCATTGAAAAGGTTCGGCATCCGTTTCGGGAGAAGAGACCGAGCCGACAAACAACCGGCAGGCTAAAGGCCCGTTGTAGAGCTTGTGGCTGCTCTCCCAGACAATGCCCAGTCTGTCGGCCAGGTCGGTGTTTGCAATAAAAATACCGGCCTGCCAGCCGATAAACCGCTGCCGCAGGATGCGGCCCAGGGCGCGGTACAGCTGCGCCACCCCGTCTGCATCGGCAAGCCGTTCACCATAGGGCGGATTACAGATCACAATGCCATTCTTTCCCGGCCTCTGCAGCATAGCCAGTTCGGCCTGATGGACTCGGATTCTCTCCTCCAGCCCTGCCCTGACGATATTCTTCCTGGCGGCGGCGATCACGACAGGATCGGCATCATAGCCCAGAATGAGCGGCCATTTTCTCTCCATCCCCGCCTCTTCCCGGGCCACGGCCTCATTGACCAGAGAGCTCCAGAGATCCTCATCATGGCCCTTCCAGCCCGTAAAGCCGAAATACCCGCGGGAAAGCCCCGGTGCTGCGTCTCCAAAGATCAAAGCCGCCTCGATCAGAAGCGTACCAGACCCGCACATCGGATCCACCAGGATACGCTCAGTATCCGAACCGTCCCATCCGGCAAGGCTGACGATAGCGGCAGCCAGGGTTTCTTTTAAGGGGGCAGTGCCCGTTGCCGCCCTGTAGCCCCGCCGGTGCATGCTCTCCCCGGAAAGATCGATGGCCAGGGCCGCCTTGTCCCCATGGACATGAAGGTTTATCCGGACCCCCGGCCTATCAGTCTGTACAGACGGGCGCCGGTCCAGACTGGCCCTGAACTGATCGACAATGGCATCCTTGACCCGAAGGGAAGCGAATTTACTGTGGGTGATCACGGATTTTTCGCTGAGAGTACAGTCAACAGCGAAGGTCGTTGCACAATCCAGATGCTCACTCCAGTCTATATTGCCGGAGTGTTTATAAATGCAGTCGTTGCTGGATGCAGAGAACTCGGCAATCTGCAGAAAAATACGGGATGCGAACCGGGACCACAGACAGGCGCGGTATCCGGAAGCCAGATCCCCCTGCCAGGCGACCAGACCTTTGGCCAGGGTAATAGTTCTTCCCCCGTACGATTCCACCTCGCCTGCAACCAGCTGTTCCAGGCCGGCTGCACAGCTTGCATTAAATATCCCTCTATTTTCATCAAATAACATACAATTCCTTAACGTCAATGCCGGACTTCTCTTCTCCATACCCCTGTCACGTTATCCGTGCGGATCTCACATTACAGGATTCATAGTATAGTAATTTTTCCTGATACGCATCATTATGGTGGTTCCATGAATGTATTTCTCCCTACCCACACGGAAATATAGATGAATTCTCTTGACCTCTCCCCGTTTAAGGCTAGAATGAAGACTTGGTATACTTGGCTGTAACTCTCCGTTACAATACATACGCAATATACTGTGTTCTCCACTTTGATCCCGGCAATCACCGGACAAAAAAATTATAATCTGTTACAGAATCACCACTATAAGTGAAGGGGGAAAACCTATGAAGACAAACACCATCAGGACCATAATACTTTCAGCCTTGTTTGGATCACTCATTCTCCTGGGAAGCGGTTGTGAAAAAAAGGTCGTCAACTCACCAGACGGCTCTGAAATGTCAGGTGGCAAGAATATTGAATATCCTGATTCTTATGAGGGCGGATCCGGAAAGGTTGGGACCCTGAGTGACACAGGAAGAAACGGAAGAAACGGGAATCTCTCGGTCAATAATCCGGACGATCAGTCCGACGCCTATAAACGAGAGCACGGCCGATGCACTCCCGGGCTGTCTCCTATCTATTTCGATTTTGACCAGTCCACCATAAAATCCGATATGTCCAGCAGGATGGTCAGCAACGCCAGCTACATGAAGAAAAACTCAGGAATTTCAATCGTCATCGAGGGCAACTGCGATTCAAAGGGTACTAATGAATACAACCTCGCCCTGGGCGAGAGGCGGGCTATAACAGCCAAACAATATCTGGTCAATCTGGGAATCCAGGCTTCAAGGATAAGGACAGTCAGTTATGGTGAGGAACGGCCTTTGTTTACCGGCCAGGATGAGTCATCTTATGCCATGAACAGGCGGGACGATTTCAGGGCAGAGTAATTTAGGAAGAGTCTTTTCCCTCAATACCTGTGGCCTTCCGGGTATTGAGGGACCTTTGGTCGCCCTGAACAGCACGAATTTTCGTTCAAAATCAGGATCTGCTAATAATTTTAACGCAGGCATTCTGAGTATAAAATCTCGATCTATATCAAGAGATTGAACGAAATGGCAGTATCTACGGCAGTCCTATGATTCTATGTTGTGCAGTATTTCTGAGCAGACTTCTTCTATTGTAAGACCGGTTGTATCTATCAACAGGGCATCTTCGGCTTTTTTGAGCGGGGCTATGCTTCTTTCGCTGTCATCCCTGTCTCTTTTTTGGATCATCTCAAAGACCTCCCGTTCATCGACTGCAGCCCCAGTCAAACGCATCTGCCGAATACGGCGATGAGCCCTCTCCCGGATATCCGCATCCAGAAAGAATTTATGGGCGGCCTCCGGAAAGACCACGGTGCCGGTATCCCTCCCTTCCGCCACGACGCGTCCCTCGGCACCGATCTGCCGCTGCATCTCCGTGAGCTTCATCCGTACAGCTGGGATGGTCGAGACCCTGGATGCCAGCATAGATATCTCCGGCGTACGAATCCGGTCGCTGATATCACGCCCATTCAAAATAACTCCGGCATCGCTGATTTCGTCGCGCGCAGGAAGCAGCCGAATGGTGATATCCCCGAGACAGGCGGAAACATTTTCGAAATTATCAATATCAACCGACTGGGTTTTCAGGTAAAACCCGACAGCCCGATACATTGCCCCGGTATCCAGATAGGTATATCCCAGTTGTGCGGCTATCCTTCGACTGATCGTCGATTTTCCCACCCCCGATGGTCCGTCAAGGGTTATAATATTCGTCTTTTCAGGCATTCTCGAAACCCTGCAAACATTCAGCAAATACTGTAATAAAATTCCTATTTTCAAAATCTGTTCCAACACTTATCCTGATACAGTCGATAAGCCCGTAAGCCGCCATTGAACGAACAATAACCCCTCTTCTCGATAAAGCCAGACAGAGAGCGTCCGCATTCATCTGTAAATCAACCAGGAGAAAGTTAGTCTGGGAGGGATAGCAGGTGCAGCCCAGTTTTTTTACCTCTTCACGCAGATATTCCTTTCCTTGCCGGGTTCGCTCCTGCGTCTGCCTCAGATAGTGCTCATCGGCCAGCGCAGCCTGCGCTGCGGCCAGGGCTAATCCACCGACACTATAGGGTTGTCGCAGTCTCAGCAGACAGCGGGAAATTTCCTCCGGCATGATCCCATACCCACATCGCAAGCCGGCCAGGCCGTAGGCTTTTGAAAAGGAGCGAACTACAACCACCCCGCAACGATTTTTGGTATTGCGGATAAGTGAGAAGGTGTCCAGCAGCTTCTCATTATCCATAAAATCCACATAGGCCTCATTGAGAAGAACAACGACCGATTCCGGGACCCCGCTCAGAAAGGAGTAAAAATCGCCGGGATTAATGACGGTACCCGTCACATTGTTGGGATTATCCAATACGATCAGCCGGGTTTTTTCTGAAATGGAGGCCTGGATACTCTCCAGATCATGACTCAATCGCCGTAACGGAATGATGATATTCTGACCGTCAAGTATCTGAACACACCGCTGGTAGAGCAGGGAGGAAGGAAAACTTATGATTACTTCAAAACCCGGCTGGACCAGGGAACGCATCAGGAGTTCCACAATTTCCGTGGAACCGTTGCCAAGCACAATCTCGCCGCTTGTTACCCCGATATTTCGGGCAAGCCTCTGTACCAGTGCAAAACCCGAGGGATCAGGGTACCGACTCAACTCCGCCGCTGCCAGGGCCCTGACCACACTCGGAGAAGGCCCCCATGGGTTCTCATTGCAGTCCAGCCTAATTAAATTCTCTCTTCCCGGTCCCCTTGCCAGTTCCTCCCGGGATTTTTCAACCTGAACCGCAGTTGTGATATGTTCAGAGAGATGCAGTTTCAAGTTTTTCCACCCAGGGTAGGCACTTTGCGGATCCAATAAGGTGCAAACCTTTACCTTACTTTTGCAGGCCTGCAATCAAAGAACTGGTCTTTTATTATAAATATCAAGACATTGTTCAATATTATAGGCAACCTTAAACAGAACTTCCTCCTTAAAATGCGGGCCTTGGAGCTGGATCCCAATGGGCAGTCCCTCCCTGCTGAAGCCTCCAGGAACAGAAATTCCGGGAATACCGGCAAGATTGGCGGAGATCGAGAAAATATCGGAGAGGTACATTGCCAGCGGATCGTCTCCCGTAGCGCCGAACTTCCAGGCCGGGGTCGGGGCCACAGGCGAAATCAGGACATCACAGATTTCAAATGCCTTTTTGAAATCATTCATGATTATAGTCCGGACCTGGGAAGCTTTTTTATAATAAGCATCGTAATAGCCGGAAGACAGCGCGTACGTCCCCAAGAGAATTCTACGCTTCACCTCTGCGCCGAATCCGGCAGAGCGCGACTCCTTATACATATCGATAAGTGAATCTGCGGACATATCTCTGTGACCATAGTGAACCCCGTCGTACCGGGCAAGATTGGAGCTGGCCTCAGCCGGGGCAATCAAGTAGTAGACAGCTACACAATAGTCCGTATGCGGCAGGCTGACATCCACAATTTCAGCGCCGGCTTCCCGAAGAAGGGTAATCCCGTTTTTGACCGCGCCTTCAACTTCAGGGTCGAGACCCTCGCCAAAATATTCCCTGGGTACACCCACCCGCATCCCTTTCATCCCTTTAATCAAGGACTTGGTATAATCAGGCTTCTCGATCCGTACCGACGTGGAATCCTTGCTGTCATATCCGGCCAGCACATTCATCATCAGAGCACAATCCCTCACATCCCGGGCAAAGGGACCGACTTGATCGAGGGAGGAGGCATAGGCTATAAGCCCATAACGGGAAACCCGGCCGTAGGTCGGTTTCATGCCGACAATACCGCAAAGGGAAGCCGGTTGTCTGATGGATCCGCCGGTATCCGAGCCCAGGGAAGCCAGACATTCGCAGGCGGCGACCGATGCAGCTGAGCCACCGGAGGAACCGCCGGCAACGTACCCCTTTTTCCAGGGATTCTCAGGAACTTTGAATGCACAGGTCTCTGAGGTCGATCCCATGGCAAACTCATCCATGGAGGTCTTTCCCAGAATAACAGCACCTTCATTTTCCAGCTTATCAATGACTGCAGCATTATATGGAGGAATGAAGTTCTCGAGAATCTTCGACCCGCATGTGGTTGCAATACCTTTCGTGCAGAGCAGATCTTTTATGGAGACAGGAATACCGCACAAGGCCCCGCTGCCTTTCCGTGCATCGGCCCGATCAGCCATGGCAAGTGCATGATCCGGATCGACACGGATAAAAGCCTTTATCCGGTCATCAACCGCAGTAATTCTGTCAAGACAACTTAAAGTCAGCTCACGGGAGGATAACTCGCCACTACCGAGCTTCTCCAGGGCCTGACAAATTGTTAATTCATAAGGGTGCATTCTATCCTCAAACAAGATCCCCGTTCGGGGTATACGGTTTTTTGGGTGTTAGAGTATTCGCGGAACAATGAAATATTCGTCGTTCTGTTTCGGGCTGTTGGCAAGGGCCTCTTTTCTGGACAGAGAATTTTGGACTCTATCTTCTCGAAAGGCATTTGAGATGGAAAATGCATGGGTGGTGGGCCTGATGTTTTCTGTATCCAGCTCGTCAAGTTTCGCCACATAGGAAAGGAGATTATCCAACTGTTCCGTCATTTTTTCCAATTCCTGCTCACTGAGGTTCAGTCTTGCCAAATGCGCTACATGTTCAACTTCTTTTTTTGTAATCTTCATCTTTTATTTTCTTAGGTAACTAGTTTTCCTGTATATCAAAATTATCCAGATATTCCAGGGAAAATGCATTATTTGTACTTACATAATCAGCAATACATGTACTGAAGTACTTAACGGTTACGGGATCAAACTGCGTTCCAGAACAGGTATTCAGTTCAGCTATAGCTTCTTCCATCGTCAGATTTTTACGATAGTTTCGTCTGGATGTCATTGCATCATAACTATCAACCACAATCAGAATCTTTGTCAGTGTATCCAAGGCATCCCCTTTTAAACCATCCGGATAGCCTTTTCCATCCATTCGCTCGTGATGGTGCCGTATAATGAACTGCTCCCTTTTCATAAATCCAAGCGGTTTTACTATATTTGCTCCAACACTTGGGTGCTTCCGTATCAGGAGCCACTCCTCATCTGTAAGCTTCCCCGGCTTTTGAATGCAAGAAAGGTCAATAACAAGTTTTCCTATATCATGAAACTGGGCTGCTCTTCGCAGGACAACCTGTTCTTCCTCCGGCAGATTCATGGCCCTGCCAAGCATTACGGCATAGTCGGTTACCCGTGTGGTGTGCCCCGCCGTATAATAGTCCTTCTCCTCCATGGCGTTTTGGAGACTGGTCATCAACTGAACTGTTGCGTTTTCAAGACTGTTGCTATAGGAAAGGAGTAATTTATTCTGTTCCTCAAGTTTTTCCGCCTTTATTCGGACATCATCTTCCAAGGCCTTTTTATAATGCCTTTCCTGAAGAACATACATCCGTTTTTCAATGGCCCTGCGGATTTTAACATTAAAAATATCCAAATCCTCTATCGGTTTTGTCAAAAAATCATAGGCACCAAGATTGATCGCCTTAACGGCGTAATCCATTGATCCGGCCCCGGTAAGAAATAAGACGGGGATATTCAGATCAAGGACATTAAGAGCATGTATAGTATCAAAACCATCCATCTCCGGCATGTTTATATCAAGAATTATAACATCAAAGGAGTTGTTAACAATATCAATGACTCCTGTTCCATCCGATACAGTCTGGACAATATATCCAAACATTTCAAGAATTTTTGATACTGTACTGCGAACCATGGCATCATCATCCGCAATCAGTATTTTCGCTTGTTTCTTTTCCAAACCAGTATCCTCTTGAAAAAATTCTTAGAGAAAGGCTCGAAAAATCCGGTCTCTCAATATTCTCCTTAAGTCTACAGGTTTTCAGGTTCAGCACCAAGTTTATTTTTTGTCTCAGCTCACAGCCTATTCAATTATTGAAGGCGCTTGAATCCGTTATAAACAGATGTAAATCCCCGACCTGGAGGTTTATCCATGCACTGGTCTCTCAGAGATTATGCCTTGCCTTCTTTTTTGTGCAGAGATAAACTCGTAGAATGAATAATTGAATAAAACCTGCCGGCCTGAAAACCATGTCCTTATTTTACCGGGAGCTTTAATCTATGATTGAATCCGCATTCTCAGATCATGGGATCAGACCCATAACAACTCTTAACGCAAAAGGGCTTTACTGCCCCATGCCCCTCTTGGCCGCCAAAAAAAAACTGACTCAGCTTAATTCCGGGGATATCCTTCAGGTCGACAGTACGGATCCTGATTCTCGTAACGACTTTGCAGGATGGTGTACCCGTTCGGGAAATGCGTATATGGGAGAAAAAGAAGGCTTCGGTTATATCAGTTTTTTCATCAGGAAAAAATAAAAATTCATTCTACTCCAGGATATATTTAAGGATTTCCTTCATTAACAGATCGTGTACAATTGGTCGTACTTTCTTTAATTTTTCATTTTTCGCGCCATAAAATGTCCTGTTACTGAGAAGGACAATACCAATTTTACGCTGAAGGTCTATCCAGAAAGATGTCCCGGTAAATCCGAGATGACCGACAGAGGCAGGGGAAAAATATCTGCCGCTGCTTGAGGCGCCCGGCAGGGGGGTGTCGAATCCAAGCGTCCATGGTGAATTGTCCTGCATTTTGAGCGCTTTTCGCAGATCGTCATTGTTATATGATGGATGTGTAAAGATATTGTCATACCCTTTTAAAATATTTTCACAAAAGAGCAGAACCCCTTCTATTGTTCCGAAGAGACCCGCATGTCCTGCTATCCCTCCGATAAACCGGCAATTATCATCGTGGACTATTCCATAAAGGTTTCTTTTAAGCTCTGGACAATAACCGGTGGATGCAAAGCTGTTTTTATCCCTCTGTTCCTTCTTTGGAAAAAACATTTTTTCCCCAAGTCCAAGAGGATCGATAATTTTTTCTTTCCAGAATTCATCTAATTTCATCCCGGATTTTTTTTCTATACTCTTTCCCAGCAGAATATATCCAAGATCACTGTATATGTTTTGCTCTCCAGGCCGGCAGATGAGATCTTCATGGAGTATTCGATCAATAATCTCCTTTTTTCTCTGATCAGGTGGTATATTCGAGAGAATTTCATCGTATTGTTTATGTGCCGGCAGGCCTGAACAATGAGAAAGGAGATGAATAAGGGTAATATTTTTTTTATCTATTGGGATAGATTGAGAAAGGAGTGATTCAAGATTTTCATTCCATTTTATTTTTCTATTTTTGATAAGGGCGAGAATCGAAAAAACGGTAACCAAAGGTTTAGTGAGAGAGGCTAAGTCATAAAATGTATTAAAATCAATAGCTTTTTCTGAATCTCCTGTTTTGCCGTAACAGAGAGTAACCCTTTTAAATTCTCCATGGGAGCAACAGACTATTCCTATTGATGCTCCTGTAAAAACCTTTTCTTTGATATACTCGTTTATTGATGTATCAAGACAGTTTTTTAAAGATTGAGAATATTCTTCGGTCATGATGATTTTATATTATTATATTGATATTTTTAGGAGTTTCCGATAAAATAGGACCTTCATGTACTCCGCATAATTCAAATTTCTCAGTTTTCATTTTTTTGATATTTTTCGAACAGAGTTCTTTACCGAAACATCTCATATTGTTTGTAACAATAACCCTGTTTAAAGTGTTTTAATAAGTTTATTTATATTTTGTTAATAACTCGCAATAAACATTTTTTGTTTTTTTAATGACACTTGATTGTTTATAAAAAATAAAAAAATATTATAGAGTTATTGCTAATTTAAACATAATAACCAGGTTAATAATAATAAAAAATAAATACATTTATTAAAGGATATTATATGGCCCTTAATTGTACGGTTTCAAAGGATGATCTTTTAGAGGGTATCAATAGTCTGCAGAATATAACAAATAAAAAGGGTACCTTGGCTATACTTGCAAATGTCCTCATTGAAAGTTTGGAGGATGGTCTCTATATAACGGGTACAGACCTTGAAATCGGAATGAAAACGTTTGTGAAGGCTGAGATACATGGTCATGGAAAGATAACACTGCCTTCAAAAAAGGTTTTTGAAATCGTAAGGGAATCGGGGTCGAATGCAATTTCCATTGAAGAAACGGAAAACAACTGGGTTATAATAAATGCCGGATTGAGCACATACAACCTTGCAGGTTTGGCCAGTGATGAATTTCCCGAATTTCCTGAATACGAAGAAGATACATTCGTATCTTTTTCAGGGAGCGTCTTCCTTGAACTTATTGACAAGGTCATCTACTCGATTGCCGGTGAACAGGAAAACATCTATTCTCTGACCTCTGTTCTTTTTGAGAGGGAAAAAAGGGATGACAGTTACTTCCTGAAAATGATTTCTTCAGATGGACACCGTCTTTCCATCATGGAGAAGGAAGTTCCTGCCGATGCCGAGAACCTTCATCTCAATCCCGTTACCCTCATCCCAAAAAAGGGAATACAGGAATTCAAGAAATTCTGTGAAAACAGAGAGACTCTCGAAGTTTCCTTTGAAAAGAAACAGCTGGTCCTGCGAGATGGCAGGACGGTCATGGTCATTCGTCTGAAACAGGGAGAATTTCCGCAGTACAATGCAATAGTCAATGCCGTTCAACTTACCGATTGCATAGAGATTAAGAGAATACCCTTTCTCGAGTCGCTGAAGAGAATCAATCTCTTTACCGAAGACATTTTCCATACGATTCAATTTAAGATAGACAATGAGAAGATGATCCTTTCATCGAACAATGTCGAATTGGGTAATGCCAAGGATGAGCAGACAATTTCCTATGCTGGAAATCCATTGATTCTGGGTTTCAACTGCAGATATTTCATTGAGACCCTGCAGGCTATGGAATGCGAATCTGTACAGATATTTATAAATTCGAATAATAGTCCATGCTTAATGAAATCAGAGCAGGATGCGGGTTTTTTAAGCATAATTATGCCAATGCAACTCTAGGAAGTATTTAAATAGTCTATTGAACATCAGGTAAAAAAAGTGACTGAAGAAAAAGAAGGACAGTATGGTGCTGAACAGATAAAAGTGTTGGATGGTCTCGAGGCTGTAAGAAAGAGACCGTCTATGTACATAGGCAATACCGGTGAAGAAGGCTTGCATCATCTGATATGGGAAGTTGTCGATAATAGCATTGATGAGGCCCTGGCCGGTTTTTGTACGAGAATACGGGTTATAATCCATGAGGATAATTCGGTGTCTGTCGAAGATGACGGCCGGGGTATACCCGTAGACAGGCACCCGACTGAAAAGATCTCAGCCCTGGAATTAGTCATGACAACGCTTCATGCCGGGGGCAAGTTTGATCATTCGACCTATAAGGTTTCCGGCGGATTGCATGGAGTCGGTGTATCTGTCGTCAACGCCCTCTCTGTTGAAGCAATGGCCGAAATAAAAAGAAACGGCAATATATACAGGCAGAATTACCGTTGTGGAGAAAAGGTTAATGACCTCGAAATAATAGGAAAAAGTGATAAAAACGGTACTAAAATCACCTTTAAGGCTGATCCTGAAATTTTTACTGAAACCGTAGTCTACAATTATGAGACAGTAAAAAACAGGCTCCGTGAACTCGCCTACCTTAACAAGGATTTGAGGATATATCTTAAGGATGAAAGGAGTGGAGCCGAAGATAAATTCCATGCTGAAGGCGGTATCAATTTCTATGTGGAATATCTGAACAGGAACCGTACCACCATAACTGCGGATCCTATCTATATTTATGGCGAGAAGGATCAGGTTGTAGTCGAGATATCCTTCCAGTATTTTGATGGATATTCGGAAAGACTTTTTTCTTTTGTTAATAATATCAGTACACGGGAAGGCGGAACCCATGTCGCCGGTTTTCGGGCGGCCTTGACGAAATGCATCAATAAATATGCAAATGATGACATTATCCCTAAAAATCTCAGGGAAAAAATGGGAGGGGACGATGTCAGAGAAGGGCTCACCTGCGTCATATCTGTCCATGTGCCGAACCCGCAGTTTGAAGGCCAGACAAAGACTAAACTTGGAAACTCTGAAGTAAAATCAATAGTTGAGTCTATCTGTTCTGAAAAGCTGACCCTGTTTCTTGAACAAAACCCACAGATTGCTAAAAAGATTCTGATTAAGACCGTAGAGGCGGCCAGGGCCCGTGAAGCGGCCAGAAGAGCCAGGGATCTTTCGAGAAAAAAAGGATCGACCAGTCTCCTGATGGCCGGAAAACTTTCCGAATGCCAGGAGAAGGACCCTGCCAAACGCGAGATCTTCATTGTGGAAGGTGATTCTGCCGGCGGTTCAGCGAAGCAGGGAAGGGACAGATCTGTCCAGGCCATACTGCCCCTGCGCGGGAAGATTATGAACGTCGAAAAGGCGCGTTTTGACAGAATTTTGACCAGTGAAGAGATAAAACAGCTGGTCGGCGCCCTGGGCTGCGGTATCGGCAGCGACGAATTCGATCTGGAAAAACTCCGGTATCATAAAGTCATAATAATGACAGATGCCGATGTCGACGGGGCCCATATCCGAACCCTCCTCCTCACCTTCTTCTACAGGCAGATGCTGCCTTTGGTCCAAGGGGGATTTGTCTTTATCGGTCAACCGCCCCTGTATCGTCTGGGAAAAGGCAAGCAGGAAAAATATTTTCTGGACGAAGAGACCTTGAACTCCCACCTCTTTTCGGAGGCGAGCAGCAAAATAAAGGTCTCCTTCTGCCGGAAGGGAGAAAGCCCACAGGAAATCTCTGAGGCAGATCTTCTTGAAATTCTTAAAAAGTTATGCACCTACCAAAAGATAATAGCATATCTGGGCCGGATGAACATATGGGAGGATATGCTGAACTTCATGCTGTCGAATAATGTGAAGTCAGCGGATCAGTTTACCGACGAGGGCTTTGTAAGTAATCTGAAAGAGAAACTTGATCCTGCGAGCTTCATCATCGGAAACCTGCGATCATGCCGCTGGAGGCCTGATTGTTATGAGGTTGATATTGCTATCCGCGGCAAGGCCCAGATTATGATGACCCTTGGACCGGGAATACCTCTCATTAAGGAATACCGTTCTGCAATTGGTCTCTATGAAGGAATCAAGAATTATCTTCAGGCAGAATTTATTATTAATGTCTCCTCTCAAGCCGGGCAGGAAAAGGAAATCAGGATTGCCGGTTGGGACGAATTTGTCCAGAGAATTAAAAATGAGTCCTTTAAGGGCAGTCATCTGCAACGCTACAAAGGTCTGGGTGAGATGAATCCCGAACAGCTCTGGGATACGACGATGAATCCGGAAAACAGGGCCCTGGTTCAGGTTACCATTGATGATGCGGAGCAGGCCGACGAAATCTTCACCACCCTGATGGGCGATAAGGTGGAGCCAAGAAGAGATTTTATTCAAAATCATGCTCTTGAAGTTACAGAACTTGATATTTAAAGGTCAGAACATATAAACAATGAATACAGAAGATAGAGAAGAGACAAACTCTTTTGCTAAGATTTCCATCGAGAAGGAATTGCAGAAATCCTATCTCGACTATGCAATGAGTGTGATAGTTGGGAGGGCGCTTCCCGATGTTAGAGACGGACTGAAACCCGTGCATCGCAGGGCTCTCTTTGCGATGAGAGAACTGGGCGTTTTTTATAACCGGCCCTATGTCAAGTCCGCACGTATCGTCGGTGATGTCATCGGTAAATACCATCCTCACGGCGATACGGCGGCCTATGATACGATAGTCAGGATGGCCCAGCTCTTTTCGATGCGGTATCCCCTGGTCGACGGTCAGGGAAACTTCGGCTCGCTCGATGGTGACTCCGCCGCCGCCATGCGGTATACCGAAGCGCGGATGACCAAAATTGATCGGGAGATCGTAGCCGACCTGGAGAAGGAGACCGTTGATTTTATTCCCAACTATGATAATTCTCTGACCGAACCGTCGGTAATGCCCACCAGGATCCCCACACTGCTGATCAACGGGTCCTCTGGCATCGCGGTCGGCATGGCCACCAATATCCCTCCCCACAATCTCAATGAGGTCATGGACGGGCTCACGGCGCTCATCGACGATCCGAACCTCACTATCCATCAATTGATTTCCATTATCAAGGGGCCCGATTTTCCCACTGGCGCCCTTATCTGCGGAAGGGCCGGAATTCGAGAAGCCTATGAGACCGGACGAGGGGTTGTCATCATGCGGGCCCTGACGGAGATTGAGAGATCAGCTGATGGAAGAAGAGAGTCAATCATCGTCACCGAGATCCCCTATCAGCAGAACAAGGCCGTACTTGTTGAAAAAATAGCCGAACTGGTCAAGGACAAAAAAATCCCCTCCATCAGTGAAGTCCGTGACGAATCGGATAGGCATGGCATGCGGATAGTGCTCGAGCTGAAAAAGGATGAAAATGCCGATGTGGTCATCAATCAGCTGTACAAAATGACCCCTATGCAGAGATCCTTTGGCATCAACCTTCTGGCAATTGTAAATAATAAGCCAGAAACCCTTAATATAAAACAAATTCTTGAATATTTTATCTTGCACAGAAAGGTCATTGTCTACAGAAGGACGGCCTTCGAGCTGAAAAAGGCCCAGGAGGAGGCCCATCTCCTGGAGGGCTTGAATATCGCCATAACCAATCTTGACGAGGTTGTGGAACTCATCAAGGCCTCGAGAAATCCCCAGGAAGCCAAGATCGAACTTGTCCAACGCTTCAGTCTGTCGGAGATCCAGGCACAGAAGATCCTGGAAATGCGCCTGCAGCGCCTTACCGGCCTGGAGCGGGATAAGATTGCCCGAGATTATCAGGAAATTCTGGCTGAGATAAGCAGACTCCAGATGATCCTAGGTGATGAATTTCTGGTCATGCAGATTATAAAAGATGAATTTGTTGAGATAAAAAATGAGTACGGCGATGACAGGAGAACACAGATCATAGATGCAGTGGATGAAATCCTGCCTGAAGATCTTGTCATTCCCGAGGAAATGGCGGTTACTGTCACCCATTCGGGCTATATAAAACGAAATCCCGTCAGTCTCTACCGGTCACAGAATCGTGGAGGAAAAGGGGTTCAAGGGGTTGCCAACATTGAAGAAGATTTCGTTTCCAATCTCTATGTCGCCTCGACGCTGGACACCTTTCTCTTCTTCACCAATTTCGGCAAGGTCTTCTGGAGAAAGGTCTATGAACTGCCTCTGGTGGGACGAACCGCCAGGGGAAAGGCCATTGTCAATCTTCTCGAACTCTCCGAGGGAGAAAAGATTGCAGCTATTCTGCCGCTGTCCAAGATGACGGACGATAATCAAACTAAGACCCTGATGATGGTGACCAAATTCGGACGGATCAAGAAAACCGATCTCAATGAATTCCTCCGACCCCTGCGGAAGGGCAAGCGCGCTCTGACGGTCAATGAAGGTGATGAAATAATCTCTGCCCATATCCTGGGCGGCGACGATACGGTATTTCTGATCTCGAAGGCAGGGATGTCCATTCATTTCCACGAATCGGATATCAGGAACATGGGAAGGATGGCAGCCGGGGTCATGGGGATCAGAGTCTCGGCGGGAGATGAAATAGTTGGCGCCATCGTCATCTCCAGCGATTCTTCTATTCTGATTGTGACTGAAAACGGTTACGGAAAGAGAAGCCCCGTCTCCGAATACCGGCTTCAGAGAAGGGGCGGAAAAGGTATCTTCGCGATAAAACAGAGCGAACGGAACGGCAGTATCGTCGGGGCCATGCAGGTGACCGATAACGACGAGGTCATGCTCATCGCCAACTCCGGAAAGATGATCCGAATGCCTCTGAAGGACGTCAGGACCATCGGCAGGACAACCCAGGGTGTGCGGCTGATAAACCTTCAGGATGATGAAAAGGTGGTAGGGATGGATTCTGTAGCCTTTGAGGAATCCGACGATGATGTTGTCGATGAAGAATAGTCCCAAAATAGCCGTTATCGGGGCGGGGTCCTGGGGAACGGCCATTGCCGGCGTCCTGTCGGGAAAAGGGTATGAGACCCTGCTCTGGGGACATCGAGCCGATACCATAGGAGATCTTGTAAGGGATAGAGAGAACAGGAAATACCTTCCCGGTCTGGTTTTTCCGAAAGCCCTCACGCCCACAGCCGACATTCGGGAAGCGGCCAGGGGGGCGCAGGTCGTCTGCATGGTTGTCCCCTCCCATGGTTTCAGAGAGGTTTTTCTAGAGATCGTTGATCTGATCGAACCTCACAGTCAGGTGATTTCAGCCGTAAAAGGTATTGAGAACGGGACATTGATGACTATGTCCCAAATCATGTCCGAGCTTGTCGACGCCAGGAGAAAGGACGCCGGCATCACCTTGTCCGTATTGTCGGGTCCCTCCTTTGCCAGAGAGGTTGCCGATGGCCTGCCGGCGGCGGTTACCATCGGCAGTAGAGATATTCAAACGGCAAGGGAACTGCAGGTCTTATTCAGCACTGACAAGCTGCGCGTCTATACCAGCAACGATGTCATAGGTATCGAGATCTGTGCCGCCTTCAAGAATATCGTTGCCATTGCTGCCGGAATATCCGATGGCATCGGTTTTGGCTTGAATGCCCGGGCGGCCATTATCACCAGGGGCTTGGCCGAGATCTGCCGCCTGGGGATGAAGATGGGGGCGGAGAAGGATACCTTTTCCGGTTTGAGCGGTATCGGAGATCTGATCCTGACCTGCACCGGAGATCTGAGCAGGAACAGGAGTGTTGGCATAAAACTGGGCAAGGGCCTTGCCTTAGAGGAAATCCTCCGGGACATGAAGATGGTTGCAGAGGGTGTGAAAACTACCCAGTCAGGATATGACCTGGCCCGCAGGCATCAGATTGAGATGCCGATTCTCGAACAGGTCTATCAGATCCTGTACGAGAAAAAGGATTGCGCAACCGCCGTGCAGGATCTGATTCGAAGGGAACTCAAAGACGAATAGGGCCTCAGGACTTCGACCAATCGTTGTGAGAAAACTGACTGTGATCGGGCTTGGGTGGTTTTTCTTCTGCCAGGCGCTGGTCGAGCCACTTGACCACCTTGTCTATTTCTGACGTAAATTCAGCCAGCGCTTTACCGCGGTGGCTGACGATGTTCTTCTCCTCCATCGAGAGTTCCGCAAAGGTCTTGCTGTATTCTTCGAAGAAAAACACCGGGTCATAGCCGAAACCGCTGGTGCCCCGAGGCCCTTCTAATATGACGCCATCGCACTGTCCTTCATAGGTCAGCGCCGGTCCTGACGGAACGGCAAGGGATATGACGCATTTGAAGGAGGCGCGCCGATCTTTTACCCCCTTCATTTTCTCCAGCAGTTTTTGGGTATTCTCTGCGTCTGTGGCGTTTTCTCCCGCATAACGGGCAGAATACACTCCCGGTTCACCGTTTACTGCCGGCACCACCAGCCCCGAGTCGTCGGCAATGGCCGGCAGTCCAAGGATACGGGCTGTATGGGAGGCCTTTTTATAGGCATTTTCATCGAATGTTTCCCCGTCTTCAATGGCAGGCGGGATGGGGCCAAAGTCTGAGACTGATCGGATTTCAATGTCGAATTTTGACAATATACTCTGAAATTCCTTTATCTTATGTTTGTTGTTTGTTGCCAGGACAATTATTTTATTCATGGGATTCACGGTTGAGTTTGTGCTTTTTGTCTGAAAAGCTTTTTTTTCAAATGTTTATCAAAGGATTCCTGTTCACTGTAGATGCAGCCGCAGTAGGACTGACGATAGAGGTCAAGGGATTTTGAGATATCGATACCCTCCTGCCATCCTTCCCTGAAATCACGATAAAAAAAGGAAAGACCGAAGGTTTCGGCCAGGCGATGGCCTGTATCGATCAGGGCCTGGTGGTTTTGGTAGCGGCTGTAGAGCAGAGTGGTGGAAAAGGCGTCAAAACCGTTGTCCCTGGCAAATTCTGCAGTTTTTGAGAGGCGGAAGTCGTAACAGATCGGACATCGCTCCTGCTCGTGAAAAACCGTTTTCCTGAGAAAATCCACCAATCCGTATGAATGTTCCAAGGTGATATGGAAACCGAAATGCTCTGCCATCAGCCGCACGGATTCCTTCCTCTTTTTAAATTCCCTGAAAGGGTGAATATTGGGATTGTAAAAGTAACCTGACACTTTGATACCCTCTTGCCGGATTACAGACAAGGGGAAAATCGTACACGGCCCGCAGCAGACATGGAGAAGAAGTTTCATTATTTTATCTTATACTTCCGGGGATTAATCGTGTACTGATGGATCTTGTAGTTGATGATGCGCAGGCTGGTATCAAGATAGGTGGCGGTCTTGGTCTGGTTGCCATTATTTTTCTTCAGACCGTCGATAATCAGTTCCTTTTCAAAATTTTCAACGGCTGCGGTCAGGGAAAGAGGATGGTTCTGATTATTGGTCTCGGCCAGTTGCAGGGTCGGAGGAAGATGGATGCCTTTGATGGAATCGTCGTCGCAGATAAGTACGGCCCGCTCGATACAGTTCTGCAATTCACGGACGTTGCCGGGCCAGTGGTACTGGATCAGCATATCGATGGCCGAGGTCGAGATCCGTCGAATGTTCTTATTATTTTCCCGAGCATATTTTTCCAGAAAAAATTCGGCGATCAGGAGGATATCGGTTCGTCTTTCCCGAAGTGGCGGCATATAGACCGGAAAGACATTCAGCCTGTAATAAAGATCCTCGCGAAAATTCTTTTCAGCAACGGCTTTCTCAAGATCCCGGTTAGTTGCTGCAACCAGTCTGACATTACACTCAATGGGCTTTGTCGAGCCCAGTCGCTGGAAGATCCTCTCCTGGACCACATGAAGCAGCTTTACCTGGACGGAATGACTGATCTCGCCAATTTCATCCAAAAAGAGAGTACCCCCTTCGGCCTGCTCAAAACGCCCGATTTTGCGATCGGTTGCCCCGGTAAAGGCACCTTTTTCGTGCCCGAAAAGTTCACTCTCAAGCAGGGTCTCGGGCAGGGCGGAGCAGTTGACGACGACAAAAGGTTTTTCCTTTCTTCTGCCGTTATAGTGAAGCGCCTTGGCAACGAGGGTTTTGCCGGTGCCGGACTCGCCTCTCAAGAGCACTGTGGCGTTTGAATCGACCACCCGATGGATCATCTCATAAACATCCTGCATTCGGCTCGAATTTCCGACGATGTCGTTGATCCTGTTTTTTTCGGAAAGCTCTCGTTTAAGCTTCAGGTTTTCAAAGTGAAGCTGTTCTTTCTCTCTGTTAACCGTCTGGATCCGCTTTGTGGTCTGGGCGATAAGACTGCTCAGAACAGTGAGAAAGCGCAGGTCAGTATTGGCCTGATCCGTCAAGCCGCCTTCATATATTCTGTCGACGCTGAGGGCCCCGATGATCTGCTGGCCATCCTTGATTGGCACGCAGAGAAACGATCTATTTTGAGTGGAGAGATCTCCCCGTGCTCTGGTTCTGTTTAGAAATAGGGGCTCCTCTGAGATATGAGGGACGATAATGGACTCACCAGTGGCGACCACCCGGCCGGTGATCCCCTCGCCAATTTTGTATTTCCCGCGCCGTCTTCCCTCGGCAGTGATTCCGTAGGCAACCTCAATTTCCAGCTTGCCCGTAAGGGGGTTGACGATTGTGACTGTGCCGTTTTCCATCTGCTTCATGATTGCCAGAATTTCCATAGCCTTCTCGAGACAATCACTCAGATCCTGCGATGAGGCAAGCTCTTTTGTTATTTCGTAGAGGCACGTCAAGTCCTCGAAATCGACAGATATATCTTTGATTTCCTGCATATATTCAAGTCAGATAGAGTGTGTGATCGGTAAAATATCAAATTCCTTACCTCTTTTACCAGATTATTACGATAATTTCTAATTAATATTACAAAAATGTATTTTTGCCTAAAAAATATGGTGAATTGGGGGTGATCATTGACATATTTGAACACAGATGGTACATAACCAGGGTTTGGAGGAATGGCCGAGCGGTTTAAGGCGGCGGTCTTGAAAACCGTTGTACGAAAGTACCGTGGGTTCGAATCCTACTTCCTCCGCCAGATAAGGAGAGATGACCGAGTAGGCCGATGGTGCTCGCCTGCTAAGCGAGTGTGGGGATAAAACCCCACCGAGGGTTCGAATCCCTCTCTCTCCGCCAGCTATGTAATAAATACGGGCCTTCGGGCCCGTTTTTATTTTCTGTCCATACAGCGAAGGTTGTACTTGTAAGATGTGACCTGAAGTATTGTCTACATACGACAACTGATCTACAGCAGTCGCAAGATGGTGCCATTCTTCGTCTTTGGTTGCATAGTACTCCTCCTTTTGGGATTTGCGGATGACTATGACAGATTGCTGCGTAGCAGCTAGGTGGAGGTACAAATGGTGAAATATTCGGCACACTGATTAGAGGAATTAAGGATTGTCGATTTTATCAGATTCTGGGGAAAAAAGGTGGAAATTACAGGAAGGAGGTTTATCTCCTGGCTTATGCTCACGTCGACAAATATTACAACTGGCAGGAACGCTACGGCAAGATTAATGAGCATAATGGTCTTATTCCCCGGGATTTCTGGCTTGAAGACTGGGACTGACGGCTTGCTCCAACTGCGGCTAAGGCCGATGACGTGGAAGGTTATCTCAGAGTAAAACGAGTATTGGTTTATCGTTACCCTATGCCCGGTTTAATACCCGGAAGTCAACGGAAGAAAATAGACTATTATGGAAGAAAAGGCATAAAAAAACCCCGTAAACCTTATAGATTTACGGGGTGCTGGACTATTTGTATGGTGCCGAAGGCGAGACTCGAACTCGCACGACCGTGGGCCGCTACCCCCTCAAGATAGTGTGTCTACCAATTCCACCACTTCGGCACTCAAAATATAATTGCAATCCTCATACTTACGGAGTCTTCGTTTCTGCAGGCCCGACCGGCTTCTCCGGTGCTGAGGGGCCTGCCCCTGCGCCATCCTGCTTTTCAGCCGGCGCAGGACCGACATTCTGACTTTCCGCCGTCTTTTCGACCTTAACTTGCTGTTTTTTCATCTCATTCATAACGGACCCCGTACCGGCGCTGGATGAAAAATAGGCCAGTGTGATCGAAGTCAGCATAAAAATGATCGCTGCAAAGGTCGTTATTTTATTGAGGAGCGGCAACGGACCTTCAGTCCCGAATAAAGACTGACTGGAACCACCGAAAGTCGCCCCGATATCCGCCCCCTTGCCGTGCTGCAACAGCACGATAACTATCAGAAAGAGACAGACAATAACGTGTATTACTATAAGGAGTGTGACCATTCAGTAATAAGATCCACCTGATTCATCGAAAATGTATAATACGCCCGAACGATTCCGCGTTCAGGGCCGCACCGCCAACCAAGGCGCCATCAATGTCCTGCTGCGCCATAAGGGCATCAACATTACCCTGATTAACCGAACCACCATACAATATTCTCAGCTGGTCGGCAATGCTTTTTTCATACATGGCGGAAATCAGATTCCGGATAAAGGCATGCACCTCCTGGGCCTGCTCGGTGCTGGCAGTCTTGCCGGTACCAATAGCCCAGACCGGCTCATAGGCAATGACGACCTTGGCCATCTGGCCGGCCTCAACGCCCGCAAGACCGTTGCGTATCTGCCCCTCGATAATCCCAAAAGTCCTGCCTTCTTCACGCTCCGCAAGGGTTTCTCCGACGCAGAGAATGGTCAGCAGGCCAAACGACAGCGCTCCCCTCAGCCGCTTACCGATAAGCGCATCGTCTTCGTGGAAAATCTGCCGCCGCTCTGAATGACCGACAATGGCTGCGGACCCGCCCGCATCCCTGATCATGACCGGCGATATCTCTCCCGTAAAGGCACCCTTTTCTTCCCAGCAGACGTTCTGGGCGCCGACTATGACGGCGCTCTCTCTGATGACATGCGAGACCTCGCTCAAGACCGTAAAGGGTGGCGCCAGCAGGACATCCCTGTCGAGGAGGCCGGAACATTGCCCGGCGATATCGGCCGCCAAATGACAGGCGTCCATGACCGTGGTGTGCATCTTCCAGTTTCCCGCAATCAACGCTCTTCGTTTCATGTGCATTCTCCTGAAGTTAAACCTGCCTGTTCCCGCATCAGCCCAGGGCCGCAACGCCCGGCAGAGTCTTTCCCTCCATCAGTTCGAGAAACGCCCCTCCCCCTGTCGACATATAGGAGATATTCTTTTCCTCTCCCGATTTTTTCACCGCCGCGTTGGAGTCTCCGCCGCCGATAATGGAAAGGGCATGTGATGCTGCCACAGTCCGGCACATGGCCATGGTACCCTGGGCAAAGGCATCCATCTCAAAGGCCCCCATGGGGCCGTTCCAGACGATGGTCCGGGCATCGGCCAGGGCCTCCTGGAAATAAAGGACCGTGGCAGGACCGATATCCAGGGCCATCCACTCTTTGGGGACATCCCGGAAGGTGACGTTTTTGACCACCGCATCCGGCGCAAAACGGTCAGCAGCGACAAAATCCATGGGCAGAAACACCTTGACGCCCTTGTGTTCCGCCGCCTCCAGCAGCTCTTTGGCAGTCTGCAGGAGGTCCTCCTCAATCTTTGAGGCGCCGACATCCACCCCCATACTTTTCAAAAAGGTGTTGGCCATAGCTCCGCCGATGATGAGCCTGTCCACCCGGTCGAGCATATTCTGAAGCGCCCCGAGCTTGGACGATACCTTCGCCCCGCCGACCAGGGCCGCCAGCGGCCGGATTGGCTCATCCATGGATTTATGAAAATACTCCATCTCCATCTGCAACAGAAAGCCCGCCGCCTTCTCCTGCACGCAGTCGGCAACTCCGACCACAGAAGCATGGGCCCGGTGCGAAGCGGCAAAGGCGTCATTGACGTAGATATCAGCCAAGCGGGCAAGTTTTTCCGCGAATCCCGGCTCGTTATCGGTTTCTTCCTTGTGAAAACGCAGATTCTCAAGGAGGACCACATCGCCCGGACGCATAGTGGCCACCAGGGCCTCCACCTCCGGGCCGATGCAATCAGAAGCCAGGCGAACCTCGCGCCCTAAAAGCCCCTGCAGATAAACAGCCACCGGGGCCAGGCTGAAGGCCTCGACCCTTTTCCCCTTTGGCCGGCCCATATGTGAACAGAGGATCAGTTTCCCCTTATTTTCTAAAATGTATCTGATGGTCGGCAGGGCGGTGCGTATCCGGATGTCATCAGTGATGTTCAGATGTTCATCCATGGGCACATTGAAATCGACACGGACTAGAACCCGTTTATCACAGAGACTGAGATCCCGAAGTGTTTTCATTATGAAGTCCTCCGCTGCAATGGCAGATTTATTATTGAAGAAGTGATTTTTTCAGGATCAGGGCATCATCCTGAGGATTGCTGTAATATTGTCTGCGACAGCCGACAGTGAGGTATCCAAGTTTCTGATACAGACGGATGGCGGCCATATTGGCCGCCCGCACCTCCAGAAAGACAGCCTCGGCACCCTGGTCCCGGCAGAGACCCTCTAGATGAAGCAGCAAGGCTGTTGCCGCGCCGCGCTGCCGCATCAAGGGACTGACGGCGATTTTCAAAAGTTCCGCGTCCTGTCCCGTCATGGCGCAGCACCACCCCGCTACGGCCTCTCCGCACACTGCTACCAGCTGCACCCCCTGCGGTCGCCCAAGCTCTGCGGCAATGAGCGCTTCAGACCATGGCGAGGGAGAGGCCTGCTCAATGGCCGCAACCGCGGCCACTTCACTACGGCGCATCGGCCTGATGGCCACCGTTCTAGAGCATCTTGCCTGCAACCTGAACAGTCAGATCACCCAGCATATTGGTATAACTCCCCAACTCATTATCGTACCAGCCGTAGACGACGGCCTGGGTAACAGGGACCTCCAGGATCGGATTCAGATCAGCGGGAAGCTGTCTTCCGCCCAGAGTCTTTTTTAGATTGACCTGTATGGATGCCGTGCGGGTATGGGTCTCTGTCCCCTCAATTACCGTAGCTGCCCGGGGAACGCCAATGATGTCCGAGGAGACGTTCTGTTCCTCACTATAGACAAGATATTTGTTATTGGCTGAAAATTCACGATAAATCGAGTTGATGTAATCCCTCTTGATCGGATGTTCATAGTCATCCTGGAGGTTCAGGACTAGGACGATCAGGGATCCGGTCGAGGTGGGAATACGCACGGATTCGGCTATAAAGCCAATGGATTTCATCTCGGGTATGACGAGGGAAAGGGCCTTAGCGGCACCCGTGGTCGTCAGGATGATATTATTCAGGATCGACCGGTTCTTGCGCATATCTGTGGCCCCCGATCCTGGCAGCCGGTCGAGGACCTGCTGGCTCCCGGTGGCGGCATGGACGGTAACCATGGAGGCGCTGAGGAAGTTCTCGGAACCGATGGTCTCCATCAGCGGTTTGATCATGTAGGACAGACAGGTGGTCGTACAGGATGCTGCGGAGATCAGAGAGTGTTTCGACGGGACGTAGTCTTCGTCGTTAATCCCCATTACAGTGGTGATAGCATCCTCGGGCATATCCAGGCCCTTGGATTTGATCTTGAACGGAGCGGAGAGGATCACTTTTTCAGCGCCGGCCTGCAGATGCCCGCGCAGCGCCCCTTTGGCCGCGTCGGTGTCCGTCGTCGGATCGCTGAAGACGCCCGTGGTATCCACCACCAGCCGGACATCGTTTGCCTGCCAGGCAATATCCTTCGGATTGCGTGCAGTCCTCAGGACAGTGACAGGCATGCCGTTAATGCGCATGGTCCCGGCCTCGTTATCGATCTCTTCAATCACCCGTCCGCCCTTATGCCCGTGCAGATAGGCGCTGAGACGACCGTAGGAGGAGTCGCGCTCTATGGCAGCAGCCAGATGATCAAGACTTTTGCCGACCTCCCTGCCTATATTCACAACAATTCCTGAAAAATGCTGCCTTGAGACATGATGCCACAGAGAAAGCTTTCCGATCCGGCCCAGGCCATTGATACCTAATTTCATAGCAATACATCTCCTTTCTGAGTAGAATGGCGTCGACGATGCTGGATATCTTCGGTTGCAAAATAATGCAATGACGACAATTTGATGCACGAAACGCACATGGGGAATGTCCGGATATTAGCACTGGATTCGGCATTATGCAAATGAATTATTTCAACTTTAGTCGTTGATTATCTTGAATATCTAACTAGTCAAACTATGATTTTTCCAGTACCGCTGGAACCTGGAATCCTCCTGAAACGCTATAAACGTTTTCTGGCGGATATAGAGCTGGAAAACAATGAGCAGGTCACCGTCCATTGTCCGAACTCGGGCTCTATGCTCTCCTGCTCCGCCCCCGGGAGTCCGGTCCTCCTGTCCAGGTCGTCAAACCCCAAAAGAAAGTATCCCCTCACCCTCGAAATGGTCCGGCACGGATCCACCTGGATCGGGATCAACACCTCTCTGACCAATCACCTGGTGGTAGAGGGGATAGGAAACGGTCAGATTGCCGAGCTGCGGAATGCCGACAGTATCCAGCGGGAGGTGAAGGTGTCCCAGGCCAGCAGACTCGATGTGATGCTGACCAAAGGGGCCCGGAAAATCTATGTTGAAATCAAGAGCTGCACCCTGGCGGAAGGAGGCTGCGCCATGTTTCCGGATGCCGTGACGGCACGGGGCACCAGACATCTGCGGGAGCTTGCCCGTCTGGTCGGACAAGGCGCAGAGGGGATCATTTTTTTTCTGGTCCAGCGTCTCGATGCCGATTCCTTCCGGCCTGCAGCCCATATCGATCCGCTCTACGCCGAGACTCTCGTCCAAGTGCATCGCCAGGGGGTACAGATTCTGACATATCAGGCCGAGGTGCTGCCCCAGGGCATCAGGATCGTCTGCCCTCTTCCCTTTTCTCTTTAAATTTTACTCTCTTATACAGAACATGACACCAGAAACCATCCCGCAACCCAAGGCCGTTGTCCTCCTCAGTGGGGGGCTCGATTCCACAACCGTCCTGGCCATCGCCAGATCGCAAGGCTACGACTGCTTTTGTCTCAGCTTCAACTACGGGCAGAGGCAGTCCGTGGAGCTTGAGCGTGCCGCCCAGGTCGCCAAGGCCTATTCGGCCAGCAGACACCTTGTCCTGCACCTGGATCTCGACAAGATCGGCGGCTCAGCACTCACCGACAGCATTGATGTACCGAAAGGGCAGGATGTCGACCATCCGGGCACAGACATCCCTATCACCTATGTCCCGGCCCGGAACACCATCCTTCTCGCCCACGCCGTGGCCTGGGCCGAGGTCATCGGGGCCGCAAACATCTTCATCGGGGTCAACGCAGTCGACTACTCAGGCTACCCGGACTGCCGCCCTGAATTTCTGGAGGCCTTCTGCAGGATGGCCAATCTGGGGACCAAGGCGGGGATCACGGGCACGTCGACCTTCGCCATCCAGGCCCCGCTTCTCCATATGTCCAAAGGGGAGATCATTCGCAAGGGAATCGAACTGGGAGTGGATTACAGCATGACCCACAGCTGCTATGACCCGCAGGGGGATAAGGCCTGCGGAAGATGCGATGCCTGCCTTCTCAGACTCAAGGGATTTGCCGAGGCGGGAGTCGCCGACCCCATCCGCTATGCAGGGGCGGAGACGGTAGGTCCCTGACCGCAGGGCAGCAAGCCGGTCCCAAGGCCGGAAGACCGGCCGAGACACCTTTTTTTTATACCGGAGGCAGACTGAAGATTGCCGTATTCAGGGATTACAGTCCGTTGTGGGTGATCCTGCCGCCAACGAGCGTCAGCACAGCCCTCCCCTGCAGCTTCCAACCGATAAAGGGGGAATTGCGGGATTTTGAAATGATGGTTTCCTCGGTGTAGACAAACTGCCTGTCAGGATCGATCACCGTAATATCAGCCACTTCCCCAATGGCAAGCGAACCGCCGGGGACGCCGAGAATACGGGCAGGCGCCACGGACATCAGTTCCACCAGCCGTCCTGCGCTGATCAATCCGTCCCGGACCAGAGCCAGACTCAACGGCAGGGATGTCTCCAGACCGATAATCCCGTTGGCGGCATGATCGAACTCCACGCTCTTTTCAAGGACTGAATGCGGGGCATGATCCGTGGCGATGGCATCCAGAGTGCCATCCTGCAGCGCCAGCCGGATCTTCTGCCGATCCAGTTCACTGCGCAGGGGCGGGTTCATCTTGGCATTGGTGTCGTAGCCCTCCACGGCCGCATCGGTCAGCGTGAAGTAATGCGGCGAGGTCTCGGCAGTCACCCGGACCCCGCGGTCTTTGGCGAACCGGATCACATCGACAGAATCGCCGGTACTGACATGGGCGATATGCACAGAGGCCCCGGTCAGTTCAGCCAGGGCCAGTTCACGAAAAACCGCAATGCTCTCCGCAGCGTTGGGAATTCCCTTGAGCCCCAGTCGAGTTGAAACAACACTCTCGTTCATGGAACCGTTGTGACTGAGCGAACTCTCCTCGGAATGGGAGATCACCAGCAGGTTGTGGCTCGATGCATACTCCATGGCCCGGCGCATGAGCTGGCTATCGACAACGGGGCGGCCATCATCGCTCAAGGCCGCCACCCCAGCCATTTTCATCTCACCGTATTCGGCAAGCTCCGAACCATTGCTGCCTTTGCTTATTGCCCCAACCGGATAGACCCGGGCCGCTGCCCCGACAGCCTTTTCCAGGATAAAACGGGTCACCGAAGCATTATCGTTAATGGGATTGGTATTGGGCATACAGGCAACCGCTGTAAAACCGCCGGCGGCGGCGGCGGCCGTCCCCGATTCAATGGTCTCCTTGTATTCCTGACCGGGCTCCCGCAGATGGACATGCATATCGATCAGCCCCGGTACCACCCATTTTCCATCGAGGTCGTAAACCAGGGCATCAACCGGGATGCTATCGCCCGGCCCGGCGATGCAGCCGTCTTTGATCCAGACATCTACCTGCGCATCGACGGAATTGACCGGATCTATCAAGCGCCCGTTTTTTAATATGATTAATGTATTCATAGCACCTTGTGTATTACCCGTCGCTGTTTCTTTCGCCGCCCAGGACCAGATACAGCAGGGCCATGCGGACCGCTACGCCGTTCGTCACCTGATCCATGATGACGGACCTCGGTCCATCGGCCACATCGGGATTCAACTCCACCCCCCGGTTAATTGGCCCGGGATGCATGATCAGCACATCGGCCTTGGCCCGTTCCAGCAGCGCCCGGTTGATCCCGAAGAAGGCTGAGTATTCGCGCAAGGATGGGATCAGCGGATCTTTGAGCCGTTCATGCTGGATACGCAGGGCCATGACCACATCTGCCCCATCCACCGCCTCAGCTATACTGCCGCAGACCTGGGCCCCAAGCTGTTCAATCCCTGAAGGCATGAAGGTTGCCGGTCCGGCTACCCTCACCCTTGCGCCGAGCTTGGTAAATCCGATTATATCCGACCGGGCAACCCGACTGTGGGCAATATCGCCGATAATGGCGATTGTCAGGCCTTCAATTTTCCCTTTGTGCTCGATAACGGTCATCATATCCAGCAATCCCTGGCTCGGATGCTCGTGGGCTCCATCCCCGGCATTGATGATCGAAGCGTTGATATGACGGGACAGCAACAGGGGCGCCCCAGAGCTGGCATGGCGGATGATGATGATATCCGGCTTCATTGCCTCCAGGTTCCTGGCGGTATCAATGAGGGTCTCACCCTTGGTGGTGGAACTCATTGAAGCGGCAATATTGAAGGTATCCGCGCTCATCCTCTTGGCGGCAATTTCAAAGGAGAGCCGGGTCCGGGTGGAAGACTCAAAAAAAAAGTTGATGATCGTCTTTCCCCGCAGGGTCGGAACCTTTTTTATAGGCCGCTCAGATATCTCCTTAAAGGAGCGGGCCGTAGACAGGATATGGAAAATATCTTCGACCGAAAGCTGTTCAATGCCCAATATATGCCTGTGCCTGAAGATATAGTCGTTTTTTCCTGTTGTCACGAAGAGGACTCTTTAGTGAATTATTGAACCGAAACGACCCCAGCGGATTGTCGTAAACCGACTGAAAGAAAAAAGAGGTGTATCAAGATCCCATGACCAGTAAATGATAGAGGCCTTGCCAAGAATATCACGCTGATCGACAAAACCCCAGAAACGGCTGTCATAACTGTTGTCCCGATTGTCTCCCATCACGAATATATTTCCAGCGGGAACCTTGACGGGGCCGAAATTGTCCCTCGGTCCTTCAGCCGCGGACATTACAAAATTGGTGAGATACTGGGCGTGAGGCTCTTCGACAAGCTGGTCGTTGACGAAGACCTTCTTATCCCTGACCTGGATCGTATCCCCTGCAGTCCCGACAATCCTCTTGATATAATCGACACTTCTGTCCTTCGGAAACCGAAAGACCACCACATCACCGTGCCTGGGTTTTCCAACGGGGATCAGAACGTTTCCGGTAAAGGGATTTCTCACACCATAGATGAACTTATTCACCAGCAGGTGATCACCAATCTGGAGGGTTGGCAGCATGGATCCGGAGGGGATTTTAAAGGCCTGAAAAATAAAGGTTCGAATGAAAAGTGCTAAAAGAACGGCAATTACAATTGCCTCCAGATATTCTCTCCATATGGATTTGGGACTGTCGCTGACGGTCAAATCAAGTACCTCGCGGTTACATAAAGGATCAGTTTTTTATACTCATGCCTGAAGGAACCGCTTAAAATTACCGCATAGAGGGGACAATTACAAGTCGGATTCACACAAATGATATAAATTCGGATAGTTCCTAGGTAAAAATTTTTGAACATCCCTCCATACAACATGCAGAGGATGCATGTTGTATGGAGGCTACATATTGTAGGAATGGGTATCATGCTTGATTGGAATCAAGTATTAACTCACTGTAAAAAATCAAAATTAATCAGTTTTTTTTTGCCTTTTCTTGACAAAAGTTTTTTTTTATGGCCTAAATGAAACTCACTACAACATCTACATTAGGTGGTATCTAGGCGATAGTACTGACAAGTTTTTCTCTTTTTTTAAAAAAAAACCAGGATATTAACCGAATAGTCATGAATCTGCCGTTTTTATCTCGAGAACAGTTGGTAATTGGTGTCGATATAGGCTCCCATGCAGTCAAAGTCTGTCAACTGAAACGGACAGAACAGGGGTATGCTGTCGTTACCCTGGGAAGTTCGATCCTGCCTGAAGGTGCAGTTGACGACGGAGCCCTGAATGACCCTGAGGCTGTCGGCAAGACCATTACGGAGCTCTTCAAGAATCTCAAGATTAAAAGCAAGAAAGTGGGTTTTTCCATCTCCGGCTATTCCGTTATTGTCAAGAAGGTCAACCTCAATGTCATGGATGATGACAAGCTGGAAGAGCATATCATGGCTGAGGCTGAACAATATATTCCCTTTGATATCGATGACGTTTATCTTGATTTCCAGGACCTTAAGACCAATACTCCGGAATCCGAAAGAACCGACGTCATGCTTGTTGCGGCAAAAAAGGAAATCGTCGATGGATATCTTGAGATGCTCCAGGGGCTGGGACTACAGCCGGTTATCGTAGATGTCGACGGCTTCGCCCTGGAAAACACGTACGAATATAACCACCCGAAAAATGAGAATGTCGCCTTGGTGGATATCGGCGCCTCCAAAATGAATATCAACATTTTGACCGGTGGTATTTCTGTTGTCGCCCGTGATATCGTCGTCGGCAGCAGACAATTGACAGACCAGATTCAAAACACGTTTGATCTGGACTACGAAGAGGCAGAGGCATTGAAACTCGGGTATCTTCCCGCAGGCGACAAACAGTCCCAGATTGAGGCAATTTTCACCTCGACCTGTACACAATGGGTCCTGGAGATCAAAAAGGCAATAGACCTTTACCATTCAAACCACCCGGACGAACCCCTGACAAAACTCGTCCTCAGCGGCGGCGGCGCCAAGGTCAGCGGCTTGACGGATTTTCTGGTCAGCGAGACATCCCTGCCGGTTGAGCTTTTTAATCCGTTTGAAAATATGGTTGTCAATTCTAAAAAAATCGATCCTGAATACCTGAAAGTCATAGGTCCGGAAATGGCTATTGCGACGGGTATCGCGATCAGGCCGTCAGCAGTATAACAGGCTTTCATCATTTAGGTATACTTATGCTCAGGATCAACCTGCTCCCCATCAGACAGCTCAAAAAACGAGCGAAGGCCAAGAATGAAATTGCCATCTTTGGGGTTGTTTTTTTGTGTTTGATTGTGGTCCTTATTTTTATCGGTTTAATCCAGGGGCATAAAATCAGCACCATCGAGTCCACCATCGCGAAACTGACCCAGGAACAGCAGAAGCTCACTCCTGAAATTGCCGCAGTCGACCGATTAAAAAAAGACAAAATAGAGCTTGAGAGGAAGATATCGATCATACACAACCTGAAGGCCGAGTCATCCCTGACTGTTCATATCCTCGATGAGATCGCTAATGCCGTTGACAACAGCCGCATGTGGCTCACTTCTTTGAGCCAGCAGGGTGGCACGCTTATGCTAACAGGCATAGCCCTTGATAACCAATCGGTTGCCCAGTTTATGGATACATTGAAAAAGTCCCCTTTTGTCCAGAGTGTCGAACTTTCCAATTCATCGCTTAAGAAAATTGCCGACAGGAATCTTAAGGAGTTTTCTCTCACCTGCGTCATTGCGGCACCGCAGAGTGCGCAGGATCAGGCGCTTACGAAGGAAAAATAGATTTCATTCAACGCATATCATTCAGAAGATAACCGTATGAAAATGAGTAATACTGCCATTGCATCCTTTATAGATCAACGATATCTGCCGCTTGAACAGAAGTACAAAATTGTGATTGCGGTGTCAGTTTTATTGCTCACTGTCGTCTTGTTCTATTTTCTTCTTTTCCAGTCCAACAGCGAGCAGATAGCTACACTGTCCGCTCAACAGGCAACGCTCGAGACCAAATTGAAGGAGATCAGGACAATCCTGCAGAACCGCCCCAAACTCCAGCACGACCTGGATGAAACGAAGGCGGTCTTCGAAGAAGCCTCAAAATTATTGCCGAAGGAAAAAGAGATACCGAAACTGCTGTCCGACATCTCTTCAGTGGGGCGGACAGCAGGTCTGGATTTTCTTTCCTTTAAACCCCAGACGGACGTTCCGAAGGACTTCTACTCAGAAATTCCCATAGAAATAGATCTGATCGGACCATACCACAATGTTGGTTTTTTCTTTGATCAGGTGAGCAGGCTTGACCGGATTGTGTCGGTTCTCAATGTTAAAATGGGTACACCAAAAAAAGAAGGCAATGAAATGCTGCTGAATTCATCCTGCAGGCTGATAACGTACCGTTTTACAAATATTGAGCTCCCGAAAAACAACTCGACAAACACAAAGAAATGAGCGGTATGTTATGAAAATCTTTTCTAAACAAATTCGTATATTATGGCCCGGCATACTGTATATTTCCTTTATTGTCTGTTCCGTGGCCTCTGCTCTCACGAATACAAATGCTGCTCTCCCTCCTCAAGATGCCGATCCTGGAATCACTCCGGCACCACCGCAAGAATCTGCTGATCTGATGTCTTCCGCGAGCAATGCCTTTCGTTACCGCCTGGAAGGCCGGTCTGATCCGTTCGTACCGTTTATTTCTGATAAGACTGAAGAAGGCCTGAATCCTAATGATATCGTTGATGGCGAAGAACAGCTCACTGGAATGCAGTTATTTGAACCAGGACAGCTTACCCTGGTAGCCCTTGTTACCACACCTGATCAAAAATTTGCAATGGTCGAGGATGTAACGGGAAAGGGCTACATTATTAAAGAAGGCACCAAGATAGGGAGAAGGGGAATCGTTCAGGAAATTGTCCCCAACAAGGTTATCATCGAAGAAACTGCAATGACACGTGCAGGAAAAAAGCTAATAAGTGACACTGTCATGGTCTTAAGAAAAGAGGAGAAAAATAAATAATGTACAAGAGGCCTGTCACATATCGTTTTGTCATTTTCTCCGCAATTTGCGCGCTTCTGGTTTTTCATTCAAAAGCTTTTTGCCAAGAACCATCAGTCCCAAAGGGCGTTTCGTATATCATTCAGGATATACATGCTGATCTGACCAGCAATTCGGCAACAATCACGGTCACCGGCAATACCGCTCCGGCATATACGGCCCATGAGCAGGTCGAACCCCTCAGGCTCGTCATGGATATTGCCGGCGCAAGTTTTGGCAGCAAAATTGACGCGAATAAACTTATTCCGGATAATCAGCTCGTCAAATTGTCCGCCACGGTGCTGAACAATCAATCACCGGCAATAACACAATTTATCTTCCAGATTAAGGAAAACTATCAATACAAGGTCGAGCGGGACAACAATAATCTCATTGTCAAAATCTTCCCCGCCGAGAAGGGAGCGGCCCCTGACACTTCAGCAGCAGCTGGAGGTGCGGAGAAGGCCCCGTCTGCTGATATGAAAAAGGATGCAGCGGGCTCCAAAAGCAGCAAGGCAACAGCCTCTGACGCCACCCTTGATGAACTTATCGGTTCATCCGTGGCTGCCCTGGAAAAGAAACAGAAAAAAGCGACTGCCGCAGGGCAGGCCCTTGACCGGGCGTCAGGCATAGAAGATCCTTTTACCAATGCCGGATATAAGAAACAGCGGATCAGCGTCGATTTTTACAAGATCGACATCCATAATGTCTTCAGACTCTTTCGACAGGTGAGCGATGTCAATATCGTCGTCGATGAAGCGGTCAAAGGCTCTATCACCATCGCCCTCAACGATGTCCCTTGGGACTTTGCTCTTGACATCATCTGCAATCTTGCCGACCTGAAAAAAGAAGAACGCTTAAATACCATCGTCATTTATCCGAAAAGCAAAGCGGTCGAGTGGCCTGTTTCTCCCATTGACAATCTTTCCATTAAGGCCGACAAGGATGTCATTCAGCAGGAGGCATTGATTGTTCAGCAAAGCACAACCCAGTCCAAAGAGATAACTCAAGCCAAAGAGATAATCGTCAAGGCTCAGGCCAAGGAAAAATCAGAGGATTATCAGGACGCAGTTTCATTATACGAGCAGGCTTATACCCTGTGGCCAACCAATGAGCGGATTTCAAACAAGCTGGCTGTTCTCTATCTCGTCAATCTCCGCATGAATGCCAAGGCCTTGTTTTATGCCAGGGCAAGCCTGAAGACAAAGCACAATGACGATAATGCCGCTCTTTATGCAGCCATCGCCTCTGCCAATATGGAAAGACTTCCCGAAGCCACGGAATATTTTAACCAGAGTGTGAGCGGATCCCCCCCGTTGAAGGAGGCCTTGATGAGTTATGCGGCCTTCAATGAAAACTTTGGCAGGCCGGAAGCGGCCCTGAAGCTCCTCGATAAGTACAATGCCAACTATGGTGAAACGCTGGAAACTATGCTGGCAAAGGCAAGGATGCATGACAAGATGGGGAATTCGGCAAAGGCTATGGCCCAGTATAATGCAATATTAAGTTCCGGATATCAAATTCCTCCCGATCTGAAACAGTATATCGACGGGCGTCTAAGAGCTGGTAATTATTAAGATAAAAGCATTAATCGTGGCGCAAGGGACAAAAGTCCCCTTTAATTTGCATTATTGTTTACTCAAAAATCCCAAGAGGTTTTTCATGAAGTCAATTCAACAGATTATCCAATACAGCGGCCTTTTGCTGCTCCTGTTGGTCTTTTCATCATGTAGTTCTCAACCTCCACAAAAAGTTGAAGAAATTCCGCTCAGTACATCGACGGGTGCATCTACTCCCATGAAGAAGGCACAACCCGTAGATTCCACCACCCTGCCGGTTGAGTACCAGAAGCCTGCCTATGTTGTCGGCAATGAGCAGGGCAAGAGCCGGATGCAGGATGATAAGGAACTGGGCCGATCCGATGTCGCCATCAAGGTGGGGGCATCAATCCACTCCACGGTCGGACCGCAGCCGTTGCGGGATATCATAAAGCGCCTGGCCGCCCTCAAGGGTATGAATGTCTCTTGGGCAAGCGATGTCGATCAGAATGCCCTGGTCGATGTGGATATTAATGCAAATGACGACTTCAGCGAGGCCGTCGATCATCTTCTCCGTCAGATTAACTACTTCCACGAAGTGAAGGAAAATACCCTTATTATAAAAAATAAGGAGACAAGGCAGTTTCATATTGCCATGCCCTTCATCACCCAGGCCTATTCCACCGATACGGGTGGCGACGTCCTGGGCGGCAATAAAGATACCACCACTTTCAAAGGGAAAATTGGTCTTACAGCCACGGGTAGCCCTGTGGGAACCAGCGTGGGCTCCGGGAAGGATGACACCAAAAAGACCGAATTTGATGCCTGGCAGAACATCGAGTCAAACCTGAAAGTAATTCTGGATATATTGGAAACCACTGAGACGACCGTCACCAGCCAGGAGCGGGAATTTGGCGGCACGGGACAGTCAAGCAATTCTCAGGACACCAGTGCCGGCGGCAATGCTTCGGCGAATGGCAAATCCAACACCGGCGGTAAAACTGCAGACGCCGGGAAGTCAGTGAAGACCAGCCGGCAGACATCGAAAACCGGTGCTTATTTTACCATTGATAAACCTGTCGGCATCATAACGGTAACCGCCACGCGGGATCTTTTGGACAGAGTTGACAACTATCTGACCTCCCTGCAGAAACAGATGTATAAGCAGATAAATATCGAGGCCAAGATCATTGAGGTTCAATTGAACGACAGCTCAAATATGGGTGTTGACTGGTCAAAAATGCTCAGCCCGAACGGCTCTAATCCCCTGACCCTGACAGGACAGCCTATTTTTGGGAATGGGGGCCAGGTCTTCCCCACGAATACCGGCGCCACCAGCCAGTTTATCTCCTCCTTCACCCTCAATGCCTCGAGTTTCAATATCCTGCTGAGTGCCCTGAAGGACGTCGGTGACACCAAAGTCCTTTCAAATCCGAAAATCAGTGTCCTGAACGGCCAGCCGGCCTTCATCTCCGTCGGCCGAAACACAGCCTATATCAGCAAGGTGACCTCTACTCAGACCACCGGTTCAACAAATAATACGGTCACCTTTACCGTCGATACATCGAGCATCCTTTCAGGCGTCGGTCTGGCCCTGACTGCAAACGTCATGGATGATAACGAAGTCGTCATGAATCTCGTGCCTGTCGTATCAAGGTTGTTAAATGGTGTGGTGCAGACTGTGCAGATCGGAACGTCAGCTAACGGCGCCCAAGTCGGGCTTCCTGTAGTCGATGTCCGTGAGATGAGCACGACTGTCAAAGTGAAAAACGGGGATATGCTTGTTATCGGCGGTCTGATCGACAATACGGATCAGAATGATAAAAATTCCGTTCCTCTCTTAGGTGATATACCCTTGGTGAAATACCTTTTTGGAAGCAGCTCAAAGGCGGTTACAAAGAAAGAACTCATTATTTTGCTTAAGCCAACGATCATTTAACAGACTTGTTTTTCAACATAAACCTTATTATCAGGTCAACAATCTCATGCACCTCCTTATCTGTGCTCCCGGGAAACCTGTTAAGATGCCGTGCGATGCCGTGGATATGAAAGCGCTCCAGAAGCTGAGCTCCTGCCATACCGAAGTGATGCGCTTTCATAAGGTGTCGCGGCAGGTCAACCTGGCCCGGCCATGCTGGTTCAAAGAGGGTCCGCCGGTGAATGAGTCCGACTTTTCCAAGGTTCGTTAACAAATATTATCTAGCAGGGAGATCATTATGAAAAGGCTGCAATTTCTGATATTTAGCGTTTTGGCGTTCGCACTGACAGGATGTGGTCACACTGTTATTGAGACGCTGAATGTCCCCAACGGTCCGAGTTATAACGGGGTCGGTAAGGGCAGGGTTGTTGTTATCCTTCCCTTCGCCGACTATACATATGCTGACACTCTTGCCTCGGCCCACCGCCGGTATTTGAAAGTCAACGAAAGCCTGAACGATAGGCTTACGGCATATGGATTTTCTCTTCCGGTCCAGGAAGATGTCTTCCAGTATATGGTCGAACAGAACTTTATCAGCCTGGCCCAATATGAACAGGGGTCCAACTCTCTTTCCAATGAGCTGAGCGGTGACTGGTCAGATAAAATGAAGGATCAGATCAGCCATTATATACAGGCCCAGCAGATCACCAACAGCAGCAGTCTGGCCGCAAGTCCCGGAACCCATGGACTCACCACCAAGGGTATTATGAAAATTGGCAGTAATTTCCACGCTGCATACATCATGCGCGGTCGTATACTTGAATATAAGACACGGCAGGAAGTCAGCTGGGAACCATGGAAAAAGGGCATATTGCCGGTGGTTGTCGGCGGAACGTCACAGATGTTCTTCGGCTTTGCCAAATCTGAAGACTACGATGAGGCGAATTCAATTGTTACCGGAGGAGCGCTCGGTGCCTGGTATGGCAGCAGCCAGTCTTGGCCTGTCGACAAGACTGCATCAGGTCTCTTAGGTACATCAGGCCCGAATACCGTGATTTGGGGTGCTGCAGGGAGCTATCTTGGCAGCGCCGCCCATAACAGCGGTAAAATAGATCAGGCCGTCGTGCAGCTCAGCGTTACAGTGCAGGAGGCGGCCACAGGGAAGGTGGTCTGGAGCAACAGGGTGCAGGTCCAAATTTCGCCGGAATCGGTATTTGCGGACAGCCAGTATGATGTTCTCTTCAATGAGGCCATTGAAAAGGGTATAAGCTCGCTGGTTGATAATTTCGTAACTCACGCGATGTAATAAATGTAAGAGTCAGCGCTTGGAGTTTCATCCAACAAAGAAAAGGCCATGGCCTCCTTACTGGAAGCCATGGCCTTTTCTTTTCCGGCTGCTTTTTCTCTAGTTTGTGCCTTCCTTCTGCTTTTTCGAGTTCTGGTAAATGCCCATAAAGTTTATCGGCTCCATCATGAACGGAATGAATCCTCCGTCAACCGATACCTGACTCACAATCTGCCGCGTGAAGGGGAACAGCAAAGTCGGGCAATCCACTGCCAAGACCATGTTGATATGTTCCTCGGGGATATTTTTCAACAAAAAGACAGCTGCATGTTCGATCTCCAGGATAAACATGACCTTCTCGGTCTCACCCTTGGCGATAATTTTAGCGGTAATGCCCAGCGAAACCTCCCAGTGGTCGTCATTCACCTTTTTATTGTTCATTTGAAGATTGACTTCAACTTTGGGCTCAGACTTCTGGGAGAAAAGAAAAATATCCGGGGCATTGGGATTTTCAAAAGAAAGATCCTTGATGTACATCTTCATCATCCTGAACTCAGGATTTGCCGAAGCAGTCTTTTCCTCAGGTTTACTCGTTTCAGCCATTGTATAACCTCATTGGATTTCAATATTTTTTTCGAACTTCGACCCTATCAGTAACGCTTCATTATCAAGCCAGTATTAAACAGCAATTAGTTACTGGACGCAAGCCTTTCAAAAGGATTCACCTTTTTCTCTCCTCGTCAAGAACCGGCCCCAGATAACGGCCGGTATGGGAATTGTGGTTTTTCCGTATCTGCTCAGGCGTACCGCAGGCCACGACATTCCCGCCCCCTTCTCCCCCTTCCGGGCCGATATCAATGATCCAATCGGCTGTTTTGATCACATCGAGATTATGCTCGATCACGATTACAGTATTGCCGGAGTCCATCAACCGATTCAAGACGTGCAGGAGATATTGAATGTCAGCGGGATGGAGACCTGTGGTCGGCTCATCGAGGATGTACAGGGTCTTTCCGGTACTGCGAACAGAGAGCTCGCGGGCCAGTTTCACCCGCTGGGCCTCCCCTCCGGAGAGGGTCACCGACGATTGGCCCAGAGTGATATAGCCCAATCCCACATCGAAAAGCGTCTGCAGGCGATTTTTGACGGGGGGGATATGGGTAAAGAAAGCCAGGGCCTCTTCCACGGTCATGGAGAGGACCTCATGGATATTTTTGTCCCGATAGTGAACGTCAAGGGTGTCCTGGTTGTATCTCTTTCCCTGACACGTATCGCACACGACGTAGATATCAGGCAGGAAATGCATGGCGATCTTGATAACGCCCTCACCTTCACAGGCCTCGCACCTTCCGCCTTTAATATTAAAGCTGAACCTGCCGGGCTTATAGCCGCGAGCCCTTGCCTCCGGCAGCCGGGCAAACAAATCCCGGATAGGGGTAAAAAGGCCGGTGTAGGTGGCAGGATTCGAGCGCGGAGTCCTGCCGATGGGGCTTTGGTCGATATCGACAATCTTGTCGATCAGCGACAGGCCGAAAATGGACGCCCCTTTCATCTGGAAAGACGCCGACCTGCACCGCAAGCCCTCCTTGACCAGAGGGAAGAGGGTCTCAATAACGAGCGAGCTCTTTCCGGAGCCGGATACACCTGTGACGGCGGTCATAACCCCCAGTGGAAAGGTGACCTCAAGGTTTTTCAAATTATTGACCGAGGCTCCCCTGATGGTCAGTGCCCGGTCGGTCCCTTTGCCGATTTTTCTTCTTTTTTCAGGGACCTTAATAGACAGACGCCGCGCGAGGTAGGCCCCCGTCACCGACCTCTCACTGGCAAGTAAGCCGGGGACGTCCCCGTTATAAACGACCTCTCCCCCATGTACACCAGCCCCCGGCCCCATATCCAGAACATGGTCTGCGGCCAGAATCGTATCGGTATCGTGTTCTACGACGATGACGCTGTTGCCGAGATCGCGCAGTTCCAGAAGGGTATTGATCAGCTTCTGGTTGTCGCGCTGATGCAGACCGATGCTTGGCTCATCCAGGATATAGAGGACGCCGGCAAGTCTGGAGCCGATCTGGGATGCCAGCCGAATCCGCTGGGCCTCCCCGCCCGAGAGCGTGCCGGCCCGCCGCTCTAAAGACAGATAGCCGAGGCCGACATCCTCGAGAAAGGAGAGCCGGTCGACGATCTCCTTCAGGATGGGCTCGCCGATCCTGCGCTCCCTCTCGGTGAAGGGCAACACGGGAAGGATCTCCAGCAGTTTCTCAATGGACAGACAGGTGAGGCTGTATATGGACCAATCCCCGACACGAACAGCCAGGGCTTCATCCTTGAGCCGGGCCCCCTTGCAGGCAGAACAGACCTGTTCGGCCATATACTTGCTCAATTCGTCCCTGATCATGCCGGATTGGGTCTCATGGAACCGCCGCAGGAGTTGCGGAATGACCCCTTCATAGGTCCTCTCTGCAGTCATCACCCTGCGGCCTTTTTCATAGAGAAAATGGATCTCCTCCTGTCCTGATCCGTAGAGGATCACCTCCTGGCAGTGCTGGGGAAGATCCCTGAAAGGTGTCTGGAGAGAAAATTTATAATGCTCGGCCACAGCGGCCATCATCTGGCCGGTGTAGGTGGATTCGTTTCGCCATCCCCAGGGAGCGATGGCGCCCTCAAGGATGCTTTTCGTCGTATCGGGGATGATCAGGGCGGGATCAAAGAACTGATTGACCCCCAGGCCCCCGCATTCAGCGCAGGCCCCTTGAGGGTTGTTGAAGGAGAAGAGCTGGGTGGAAAGAGAGGGCATGGATATTCCGCAGGCATGACAGGCAGCCAGTTCGCTGAAAAGCTCCTCCTGCCCCGTATCCGGAAACACCGCCAGCAGAAACCCTTCCGTCAGCCTGACTGTGGTGGCGATGGAATCGGAAAGGCGCCTGCGGCTCGATGGTCCCAGGACAATACGATCGACCACGACCTCGATGGTATGCCGCTTATTTTTCTCCAGCGCTTCGACCTCGTCGGCATCCAGGATCAGCCCATCGACCCGAATCCGGACAAAGCCTTCTTTTTTGATCCGGGCCAGTACCTGTTCATGCCGGCCCTTGCGGTCCTTGACCAAGGGCGCCAGAAGAATAACCTTGGTGCCCTCCTCCCGGCCGATCAGACTGTTCACCATATCCTCGACGGACTGCGAACGTATCTCTTCGCCGCACTTCGGGCAGCAGGGATGCCCGCACCTGGCAAACAGCAGGCGCAGGTGATCGTATATCTCGGTCACCGTCCCCACCGTCGAACGGGGATTCTTGCTGGTGGTCTTCTGCTCGATGGAGACGGCAGGGGAAAGCCCTTCCAGCGAATCCACGTCGGGCTTATCCATCTGCCCCAGAAACTGCCTGGCGTAGGTGGAAAGCGATTCAACATAACGTCGCTGCCCTTCCGCATAGAGGGTGTCAAAGGCCAGCGTCGATTTACCTGATCCCGACAGACCAGTGAAGACCACCAGGCTGTTCCGCGGCAGATCAAGGTCGATATTCTTCAGATTGTGCATCCTGGCACCACGGATGCTCAGTATTTTCGGCTCCATCCTTCTCAACCCGTTATGATGTCATCTCGCTACGCTCTTTGTTTTCAAAACAGGTTGCTATGGTCAATTTTAATACATCGATCCATGATAACGGTAAGCCCCGCCGCTTCGGCCAGGGCGGCAGCCTGCTCATTCACCACATCCAACTGCATCCAGATGACCCCGGCGCCGATGGCAATTGCCTCTTCGACTATGGGAACGACATCCTCGGGCTTCCTGAAAATATCGACAATGTCCACCTTTTCAGGGATTTCCGTCAGGCTGGCATAACACTTGCGGCCTGCTATTTCCGTCTGCCCGGGGTTTACCGGGATGACGGTATAGCCGGCATCCATCAGGTACCGACCGACCAAATTGCTCGGCCTGTTTTCTTTGGGAGAAAAACCGACCAGGGCAATCACCTTGGATTTTTCAAGTATTTTTTTGATTGCATTCATATCGACGATTTTTTGCATGATCACACTCCGGTTCACCCGCTGTATCCATCATCTCCAGACGGAAAGAGAAAAAGATTTACCCTGGACTTGCGCTATGGTAGCTTAGCAGAATATAATGATGGTCCAATGCATAATTGTCAAGCCGGCACGGAGCAAGTGATGGTGCTCGTGTATCGTCAGAATATCCGGATACTCAAGAGCCGATCGTGTGAACAACAAGGAAATCGAATGAATTTTCAAGATATAATTTTTGAATTAAGCACCTATTGGGCTGACCGGGGATGTGTCATTCAGCAGCCCTACGATATGGAGGTGGGGGCCGGGACCTTCCATCCAGCTACCCTGCTCCGGTCCCTCGGACCCGAACCGTGGCGGGTGGCCTATCCCCAGCCTTCGAGACGCCCGACCGACGGTCGATATGGCGACAACCCCAACCGCCTCCAGCATTACTACCAATATCAGGTCATGCTCAAACCCTCTCCCCTGGATGTGCAGGAACTCTACCTGGAAAGCTTGAAACGGTTCGGTCTTAACCTTCTGGAGCATGACATCCGGTTCGTCGAAGATGATTGGGAGTCCCCTACCCTCGGTGCCTCCGGTCTGGGTTGGGAGGTCTGGCTCGACGGCATGGAAATCACCCAGTTCACATATTTCCAGCAGGCCGGTTCCATCGATCTCCAGCCGACCACCGTGGAAATCACCTACGGGCTCGAGCGTATTGCCATGTATCTGCAAGGTGTGGAGAGTGTCTACGACATAGCCTGGAACAATACGGTCACCTATGGGGAGATCTTCCATCAGGCCGAGGTTGAATTTTCGACCTTCAACTTCGAAGAGGCCAATGTCGAGAAGCTGATCCCCTTTTTTGAGACCTATGAGCAGGAGGCATTGAAGCTGGTCGAAAAGGACCTGATCCTCCCGGCCTACGACTACTGTCTGAAATGTTCCCATACATTCAACCTTCTCGATGCCCGCAAGGCCATCAGTGTGGCTGAACGGACCCGCTATATCGGGCGAATCCGCAATATCGCCAGAAAGGTCGCTGAACATTACGTGGCGCAAAGAGAACGAATGGGGTATCCGCTCTTGAAATAATACTCCGGGACGCTCCTCTCTCAGCGGGCCCGCACACGCCTATCCATGAACAGGGCCTGGTTTGAATACCGTTGCAGGCCGCGGAAAGCGATCTGGCAATATTCAATAATTCCTGTTTATTGAATACTCAACCCACTGCCGGCATATCGACAGGGGAGGGTAATATACAAAAGCCATCCCGTTGCCGGCTGCGCCATCAGCATCAGCCTGCCGCGGGATGGCTTTAATCAAAGGCATGGGGATGTGGCCTCTCGCCCGATCGCCAGCGGCGACACTTCCCTCCCTATCCCTTCCCAGCCCCTGCTGGACGAGGGCAACCAGCTAGACCGCGGCCATGGCAATGCGATAGCAGCGAAGACAGCGGGACGCCTCTTTTATGGCTGCGGACGGAGCCACCCCGCCCTCCACTTCATCGAAACTCTTAATCCGCAGATCAGGCTCCAGAACAGGCGGATGAAGCTTCGCACAGGAGTCCGAATAGGGCATCTTTTCCCGGGGGAAAAAGACCCCCAGCTGCCCGATGAGCCTTTCAAGATAGTCGCCCTCTTCCGGAACGCTCCTCCCTGAAGTCAGAAACTGCTCAATGGAGCGGGCTGCCTTTTTTCCCGCTGCCAGTGCCGCAATCAGCGTGGAAGGGCCGGTCGCGCAGTCACCACCTCCGAAGATGAAGGGCTGATTTGTGCCTTGGGTGATTTCATCAGTGACCAGGGTTTTCCATCGTGTTATTTCCACCTCTTCGGGCGGCAGCACCGTATCCACCACGCAGGTCTGGCCGATGGCCGGTACGATGGCATCGCACTGGATGATGAAATTTTCCCCCTCCATGACCACAGGACGCCTCCGCCCCGACGCATCAGGTTCGCCCAGCGTCATCCTGTTGCATTCCAGGCCTGTTACCTTCCCTGCTTCGGCAATGATCCTCAAAGGAGCCACCAGATAATGAAACGTGACCCCCTCTTCCTCCGACTCCGTTATTTCCACTGGATCGGCCGGCATTTCCGCTCGGGTCCGGCGGTAGAGCAGATTCACATCGGTAAAACCCAGCCTGCGGGCAGAGCGAACGCAGTCCATGGCCACATTTCCGCCGCCGATGACGACAATCTTCTTTCCTGTGATGGGCTGTTCACCATCGGCGACGCGGCGTAAGAATTCAACGCCGGTCATAAAAGACCTGTAACCGGCATCCTCGCCCTCGCATCGCATTTTTGAGGCCTCATGCGCACCAACACCGACAAAAATCGCATTGTAGCCTTGCAGCTTGAGATCCTCCAGGGTTATATCCTTCCCCACCCTGATGCCGTAGCGGATCTCGCAGCCAAGCGCTTCAACTTGGGCAGCCTCGCCTCTCAGGATCCCGCGAGGAAGCCGATAGTCAGGAATTCCCACGGCGGCCATGCCGCCCGGCTCGTTCAATACTTCGAAAATCGTGGACGTATATCCTCTCATCCCAAGGTTGTAGGCGCAGGCCAAGCCAGCCGGGCCGGCACCAATGATGGCAACCTTTTTGTCTTTGGCCGGCCCCGGAAGCCGGACCGGTTTCCTGTCACTTGCCAATTCCATGTCCGCCGCGTACCGTTTGAGAGTCCGGATGGCAATCCCTGCGTCAACACGCTGGCGCCGGCAGTTGAACTCGCAGGGCCGGACGCATACCCTGCCGATCACTCCCGGGAGGATACAGTCTCTGCGGATGGTGGTAAGGGCCTGATCCCATCTGCCGATACGGATTTTTTCAACGTAATCGGGAATGTTTACATGAGAAGGGCAGGCATTTGTGCAGGGGGCGGTCACTTTCGCGATGTAATGGCCTGCCGGAATCGGAGTCTTGCTTTGAATGACGTCCAGAAAATCTTTACGGCGGTATTGAAGGAGATCCAGAAGAGGCCGCGGAGCAGTCTGGCCGATATCGCAACGAGCCGTCTGCATGACCAGGCGGGCGAGACTTTCCAGACGATCCAGGTCGGTCGGGATGCCCTTGCCCATGCATATGCCTTTCAGGATGGCGCTCATATCCTCCGTACCCAGACGGCAGGGGAAACACTGACCGCAGGATTCCCTGCGAGCCTGTTCCATATAGGCCCTGGCCATGTCGACCAGGTTGACAGTCGTGTCGTGAATAAACAGTCCGTCCCATCCCATAAAGGCCTTGAGGGGTTGATCCCGGGCAAAGTCTGAGGGGAGATTATCCAAAGGAATCTGCTTGCGCCCGGGGACCCAGCTTCCCCAAGTAGAAAATGCTTCATTCGTCATTATAAACTCCTTTCCCAATTACACGAAAATTTCACGGGAGCAGCGCCGAAAGAACCGGAGCAATCTCCTGAGATGGCCATCGGCACATACCGTCGCCGGAGCATATCCTTTCCCCTGGGGGATCTGTATAAATGCAGACCCGGCACCCTTCAGGCAGACCTAATTCCCCTGACCGATCTGATAATCATCATAGGCGCATTCAAAAATGAGTTTATGTTTAGCCTCTTCCTGGGCTAACAACCTAAAAAGTTTTGTAAATTCATCATTCTTAGACCCGATGGCAAAATCTGTATAGAGTTTTACGGCCGCTTCCTCTCGTTTCATGGCCAGGATGAGAATATCCTGCATCGGCATACCTTCTGAATATTCCATGACAACCAGGTAATCGCTGATTTTCAGGTTGGGTACTTTTTTCAAGGCATAGGAATCAATAACAGTTTTATTTTTTGTTATGTTCGTCAGCAGCTTAACATGCCTGGCTTCCTCTTTTGCAAGATCATTAAAGGTCTTTGCCAGATCGGCTATGCTCTCCTTCTGGCTCAGTTTTTTATAGAATGCTACCGCCTCTTTTTCCTTCTCTATGGCAAATTCGAGTATTGCTTCGATAGATGTAAATTCCATTGTCTGCACCTCCGGGTGAAAGTAAATGTTGTCTGGCGCCCCGCACAAACTTGCAGCCAGGTTTATGCGGGGATTCTTTTAAGTAGGTACAATCGTGTTATCTGCGTCCTGTTTTCCGGCCGTCGTCGGGGTTCCCCCTCTTTGAAGAAGAAGGGAGAACCCTTTTCAGAATTTTTCAGAGTTTCTCGACAGCCACCGCACAGGCCTTATATTCAGCGGTCTGACTGGTGGGATCGAATGCCGGATTGGTCAGCCAGTTGGCGCAGGTGTCGCGGAAATGAAAGGACATCCAGACCAATCCTTTGGGAACTTCATCGGTCACGTTGGCCTTGATTGTCACCTTGCCCCGCCGCGACCTAACACAGATAGTCTCTCCGTCGTCAATACCCAACGCCTGGGCATCGGCAGGCGAGATATCCGCAGTCTCTTCCCCCATCAGGATGTTCAGCCCTTCAGCCCGCCCTGTCTGCGTGCGGGTGTGGTAATGATAGAGTCTCCGTCCCGTACTCAGGACAAAAGGATATTCCGAATCTGTTACTTCCGCCGGAGGCGTCCAATCCACGGGCACCAGCCGGCCGCGTCCGCAGGTGAAATGGCCGTCCTTGTGGAGAGTCCGCGTTCCCGGATGTTCAGTGGTCGGGCAGGGCCACTGCAGGCCATCCCCTTCAATGCGTCCATACTTTATCCCCCGCAGCTGAGGAGCCAGCAGGGAAATTTCGTTGTCCCACAGCTCCCGGGCGCTGCTGGATTCCCAGTGGAATCCCCAGCGTTCTGCAAGTTCCTTGAAAATCAGCCAGTCCTGTTTTGCAAGTCCCGGCGGCCTGCTGACAGCCCGGACCCGGCTGACCCGCCTTTCACTGTTGGTGAACGTCCCGTCCTTTTCCGACCAGGCCGCCGCAGGAAGAATGACATGGGCGAATCGGGTCGTTTCGTTCAGGAAAATATCCTGGCAAACGAGGAACTCGGCCGAGGCCAGGCAATGCTCCATGTGTTTAATGTCCGGCTCCGTATTGGCCAAATTCTCACCGAAGATATAGAAGGCCTTCATGGCTCCGGTGGCCAGGCCATTCAGCATGTCCGGCATCATGAGCCCGGGCCTGTCAGGCAATGTCTCCACATCCCAGGCCTTCTTAAAGATCTCTTGTGATGCCTCCGAATCCACGCGGTGATAACCGGGAAATACATTGGGAAGCGCCCCCATATCGCAAGCACCCTGGACATTATTCTGCCCTCGGAGGGGGTTGACGCCGCCGCCTTCGTAGCCGACATTGCCCAGGAGCATCTGCAGATTGGCGCAGGACAGCACATTGTTGACCCCGCAGGTATGCTCGGTAATCCCCAGAGTATACATCAGCGCGGCGGGTTTGACGGCGGCAAGACTTCGGGCGAGCTGCCGGATGCTTTCGGCAGATACACCGGAAATCTCAGCCGCCCGCTCCGGCGGGTATTCGAGGATCTTGGCCTTGAGCTCGTCAAAGCCTGTGCAATTCCTTTGCACATAGTCCTTGTCGTAAAGATCCTCAGTAATCAGAACGTGCATGATCCCGTTGAGGAAAGCGATATCACTTCCGACTCTGATGGGGAAATGCTGCTTCGAAAGCCGGGCAAGTTTCGTCTTTCGGGGATCGACCACATACAGCTCAGCCCCGTGGGCCACTGCATTTTTTACAAATGTCGAGGCCACAGGATGAGCCTCGGTCATATTCGTGCCGATGGCCAGAATGAGTTTTGCACCGGCAAAATCGGCAAATGAATTCGTCATCGCACCTGAACCAAATGAGGTCGCCAGCCCGGCGACAGTTGGAGCGTGTCAGGTACGTGCGCAGTTATCGATATTATTTGTACCGAGAACAGCGCGGAAAAATTTCTGCATCTGGTATGAATCTTCATTGATGCTGCGGGAGCAACTCACCCCGCCAATAACGTCGGGACCGTGTTTGGCAATAATATCCTTAAATTTGCCGGCAACCAGGTCCAGCGCCTCATCCCAGGAAGCCTCCCGGAAATGTTCACCCTCCCGGATAAGGGGCGTTTTGATGCGCTCATCGGAGTAGATAAAGTCGTACCCGAAACGCCCTTTGACGCACAGCCGGCCTTTATTGGGAGAACCTTCCTCGACACCGGTAACCTTGAGGATGCGACCGTCCTTTACATGAAGCCACAATTGGCAACCCACCCCGCAGTAAGGACAGGTGGAGCGGACCTTCTCAGTCTCCCACGCCCTTGCCAGCCCTATGGCCTTTTTCTCGATAATGGCCCCAACGGGACAGGCCTGAACGCATTCGCCGCAGTGCACGCAGCGGTCATAATCGGCCAGAGGCACCCAGCCAGCGGGGAACTGTTTCTCTTCCCTCCTGCCGTAAGGGAACGGAATGGCGTCGTTGCACTGGACATCATTGCAGGCTGCAACACATCTGCCGCAGAGTACGCATTTATTGAAGTCCCGGACGATCATGGGCGTAGCATCATCGATGGGGCGCGGCTTGTAGGGAGCCTTGCGGGGAGCATCTTTGATTCCATGGGCGTAGACGAGTTCCTGCAGCCGGCAATCGCCGTTGGATTCACAGAATAGACAGTTGTGATCACCGTCGGCCAAAAGAAGCTCCAGGACCATTTTACGCGACTGTACGACCCGCTCTGAGTGGGTATGTATCACCATGCCGTCCGTGGCCGGGGTGGCACAGGCAGGCAGCAGCCTGTCTTCTCCGTCGACCTCCACTACACAGATCCGGCACACCCCTTTATGATCGGCAGCATGCAGATGACACAGAGTGGGAATTTCAATTCCATGGGACCTGGCTGCCTCAAGAATTGTCTCTCCCTGTTCAAAAGCGACGGCCCTACCATTCAATATTAGTGAATTCATAGAAAAAAACTCCGAACAAAGTTATACAGATGGATTAAGATGTAATTCCTCCCGACTGCTCAGTTTCTGAAACTTCTCATTTTTTCACTGTCTGATTGTCAAGGCATATGCAATGCAAGTCACCCGGACCGGACTTAGCCTGTAGAGGTTTGCTTGGCAATATTGATTGCCAACACATCGGCGTTAGTGAATCTGACAAAAAATACCCGATTGCTGAATCAGTTCAATACGTTTTGCTCAGGAAGTCAATATATATTAATACCACAGCGCCATTCTTGCAAAATTCATGATATAACAATGATATAAATAATACGTCCCACCCTATCGGTGATACCGATACTATCGGTATATACTCTACCTCACAGGGGCTTGACATTCATGGCGGAATACAATGCGCAACTCAGGGTAACCCGAAACACCCC
>JARLHL010000111.1 GCA_031292275.1 Desulfocapsaceae bacterium
GAAAACCGCCAGCCGATCTCTTCGATTCCCAATGTGCTGATGATCTCCGCCAGCCGTTCGGCGGGACGACGGCGCGGCAGATCCTTGTAGACGGCAACGATCAGTTCATTCTTCATCGAGTGTTCCCAGCCCACAAGTTCGGTCACATTAACCTGGTATCCATGGGCCTCCAGGCGCAGGCAGCGCATCACATTTGTGATCAGGCTGCCGAATTCGCGGGTGTGCAGCGGATGCCGCCAGATTTCCGTCATGCTGCTCCGGGCCAGGGCCCGGGCTTTATTTTTCCTCAGCACCGCCGCCACCTCGGCCTGACAGCAGGGTACCAGCACGATGGATCGGGCGTGTCTCTTCAGGGCAAAGGTAATAGCGTCGTCCGTGGCGGTATCGCAGGCATGAAGCGCGGTCACAATATCCACCCGCGCCGGCAGGGCATCGGAGTCGGTTGCCTCGGCCACCGACTGATTGAGAAAGCACATGCCGGGAAAACAAAGCCGCGCAGCCAGGTCCCGGGACCTTTCCACCAGTTCATCCCTGGTTTCTATACCAAAGATCCGGGCACCGCAGTCCTGGGTCTTAAAAAACAGGTCATAGAGAATGAAGCCCAGATACGACTTCCCCGCCCCGTGATCGACAAGACAGATATCGGGATGAACCTGCATGGCGTCCTTGAGGAGCGGCTCGATGAACTGGTAGAGATGATAGACCTGCTTGAGCTTTCGCCTGCTGTCCTGATTCATGCGCCCGTCGCGGGTCAGGATGTGCAGTTCCTTGAGCAATTCAAGCGACTGTCCTGGTCGTATGTCATATTTTTCCGGCATTGCAATCATTCCTTTTATTATCGGCTCTCTGGTCCGTTCCCGGCCATCATACCCTGAAAATGCAATATCGGGTAGGGGGCACCAAATATCTTCCTCTCCCTTCGTCAGCCTGCAGGGCTTTCGATGCAGCCGCCGGGATGAGTAAAAGACCGTCCAGCCCGTATCTCCGGAACGTATCGGGAAGAGATGCCGTATCCTGAGAGGAAAGAAGAGGAATGAATCCGGGATCGTCTAGAGGAAAAACTGGGTACTTGTTAATTGTCAGCCATAGAGATAGAATATTTTTTAGAAAAGCAAATGAGTGAGAGGATTGGTTTCCTAATATTGACGACACACCTCCAATGTCTACGACAAAATGAAACCTAAACCAAAAGAGCAACTCATTGCCAATGCATTAGACTCAAAGAACTCACATCTATTCCATATGAGGTGGATTACCTTCTCTGTTTTGGTGATCAACCTCTTTGTTATTGTTACTATATCGACATCGCTGCGTTCAAGTAGACATCAATATGAGCAAAGAACTTCAATAGCAGCTCAGAGCCTGGCTCAAATACTGGACAAGAATGTAGCCGCCGAGATTGATAAAATCGAATTGATTTTGCTTACTGCGGCGGATGAATTTGAAAGTAGAACAAGGATCGGCAATATTGACGAAAATCAATTCAACACATTTCTTACCCGCCAGCAGGTGCGCCTGAATTCGATAGAAAGTCTTCGGATAGCTGATGAAGAGGGACAGATCAGGTATGGGAACAGTGCATCACCCACGAAGATAAACATTAGTGATCGCAGGTATTTCATAAGGCCCCGTGACAATCCTGACGCTGGGTTATCTATATCCAATCCAGTAGTTTCAAGAATAAGTAAGAAATGGGTGCTTCCTCTTTCCCTGCGTCTCAACAAACCGGACGGCTCATTTGCGGGAGTTGTATACGCTAATATTGAATTAGCATTTTTCTCCCGGATATTTTCTGTTATCAATGTCGGACCAAATGGAGGAATAAGTTTACGCGACGATCAAATGGGCATCATCGCGAGGTATCCAACCCCTAAAGACATAAGCAGCATTATCGGTAATAACACCCTGTCTCCCGAGTTACGAAAACTGTTTGAAAGCGGCAATATTTCCGGAACGTTCTTCACCCCGACCAGCTGGGATAATGTTGCCAAGGTGGTTTCCTATCGCAAGATTGCCGACTATCCCCTATACGTTAACGTTGGCATAGCTACAGAAGATTATCTTTCCGGCTGGTGGAAAGAAACTCTTATAATTTTGGCTCTATCGGCCATTTTCTTTTTCTTGACGCTCTTTTCTGCAAGGCTGATTTACCGCTATATGATTGCGCTCGAGAAAACCGCCGATGCTCTCCGAGAGTCGCGTGAGGGACTGGAACAAAAAGTTGAAGAGAGAACCTCTCAATTGGGTCTGGCAAATAAAGCGCTGCAGGAGGGACATTCCAGGCTGATTACAGTCCTGAACAGTATAGATGCAATCGTGTATGTCGCCGACATGGAAACATATGAGTTGCTGTTCATCAATGAATACATAAAAAGCAGATTCGAATATATCTTGGGAAAAAAATGCTGGCAGACGCTCTATCCGGGACAAGATGGCCCTTGCGAATTCTGTACGAACAGTAAACTGATCGGACCTGACGGTAAACCAACCGGCGTCTACAGATGGGAGTATCAGAGTTCGACACATGAAAAATGGTATGATTGTCGTGACCGGGCAATTCTCTGGATAGACGGGAAGCTAAAACGGTTTCAGATTGCGACTGACATCACGGAATACAGACGCGTTGAAGCGGAAAAGGCAGGAATTGAGGCCCAGAATTGGCAACTCCAGAAGGCCGAAAGTCTGGGACGCATGGCCGGTGCCATCGCCCATCATTTCAACAACCAGCTCCAGGTAGTTCTCGGAAACCTGGAAATTGCAATGGCGGACCTATCAAGTGAAAACTCGCCAAATTACCTGACAGATGCCATTTATGCAGCTCATAAAGCAGTAGAGGTGAGCAGCCTGATGCTCACCTATCTTGGGCAGATACCTGGGAGGCATCAACCTTTAGACCTGTCCGAAGTCTGCCGTCGAAGTCTTCCCCTGCTTGTGGCTGCAGCCCCAAAAGACATGCTATTTAAGACCGATTTCCCCTCTTCTGGTCCTGTTATCCGAGCTGATTCCAACCAAATGCAACAGGTTTTGACCAACCTTGTCACCAATGCCTGGGAGGCAGCCAATGAAAACGAAGGGAGCATCGGCCTGTCCATTAAAACCGTTTTTCTTGCAGATATTCCCTCTTCACACCGCTTCCCTTTCGACTGGCATCCGGAAGATATCATCTATGCCTGCCTTGAAATTTCGGATACTGGCAGCGGTATTTCAAACAAAGATATCGAGAAAATTTTCGATCCGTTTTTCACAACAAAGTTTGTCGGCCGTGGATTGGGCTTGTCAGTTGTCATCGGAATTGTAAAAACGCATGGCGGTGGAGTCACGGTGGAGAGCAGCCCTGACAGCGGGAGTGTCTTTCGGGTTTATGTACCTGTCTCAACTTAGGAAACCTCCTTAAGGAGTTTTCAAGTTCTATTGGTTTCCTGCAAAAAACAGTCTCTTATTAACCATTAGGTAAATATGAAGAATCATCATCTCATGGTTTTCAAGATATACGGCCTTCTTTTTGTATTGTTCAGTCATTATTCTCTCCTCTTGCCTTTTTCTTCTCTTGCCGATACGCAACAAACTGATCAAGCCGAAGTCAAAATTGGTGTCTTGGCCCTGCGCGGTAAAGAGAAATGCCAGGAACAGTGGAGCGCGACAGCCGACTATTTAACGGTAAAAATTCCAGGACACACTTTTATCATTATTCCGTTGGATTTTAACGAAATACAAAAGGCAGTTGAGCAGCGGCAAGTGAATTTCACCATTACCAACTCGTCTATGTACGTCAGCCTTGAGTACCATTACGGCGACACTCGAATCGCGACGATGAAAACCAAAATGGTTGGCCTGGGACTATCCGAATTTGGCGGGGTTATATTCTGCCGGAGTGATAATAAAGATATCCATTCGATCAAAGACCTGCAAAAAAAACGATTCATGGCAGTTGATAAACAATCATTCGGCGGTTGGCAGATGGCCTGGCGCTATCTGCTCGATCACGATATTGATCCTGCCAAGGATTTTAAAGAGCTTGCGTATGGAGGTACCCATGATGCAGTCGTTATGGCTGTGCTTAATGGGACTGCAGATGCGGGAACTGTGCGAACAAGTACTCTCGAACAGATGGCTCAGGAGGGGAAAATCAAGCTGGATCAGCTTCGCGTCCTTGATCAACAATCCCAAGCATCTTCTGATTTCAAGCATCTCTATACCACAACCCTCTATCCTGAATGGCCTTTTGCTAAAGTCAACGGTACGGATGAAGATCTAGCACGAAAGGTAACAATTGCCCTGCTTCAGATGCAGCCTACCGACGAAGCCGCTAAGAATGCAGAAATTATGGGTTGGACTATTCCTTTGGATTATCAATCGGTGCACGACTGCCTCAAAAAAATCAAGTTCGATCCATATGATATTATAGAAGATATTACTTTCAAACAGCTGCTGCATCAATACAGGCCATGGTTTATGGTTTCATGCCTGTTTTTTGTTCTTGGCGGTGGAGTCACCTTGTATCTTTTTAGATTGAATCAGCGTCTGCGAATAACCATGAAGGTTCTGGATCATGAGCTTGCATATCGTAAACGCATTGAGAAAAATCTCAACGAATTCAAATTGACTTTGGATCAGGTCATGGATTGTGTATTCATGTTCCAACCCGTCACCTTACATTTTATCTATGTCAACCAGGGAGGGATCCAGCAAGTTGGATATAGCGCTGAAGAATTATTCCGGATGACCCCAGTTGATCTGAAGCCGGAGTTCACGGAAGAAAGTTTTCGAGCACTGATTGCACCTCTACAGGATGGAACCAGAGAATCCCTAACTTTTACCACAATGCATCTGACAAAGACTGGGACCTCTATCCCTGTAGAAGTTTTTTTACAGTATGTGCAGCCGGCTGGCGAAGGAGGCCGTTTCGTTGCAGTGGTCCGTGACATCAGCCAGCGATTGTATGAGGCCAGAGAAAAGGAGAAATTACAAACTCAACTCCTGCATACACAGAAACTTGAGTCTGTTGGCCAATTGGCAGCGGGCATTGCCCATGAAATAAATACTCCAATCCAGTACATCAGCGCAAATATTGATTTTTTAGAGGAGAGCTTTAAACAAATAACCATTCTGATAGCTGCGTATCATAAGCTATTGGAAGCAGAAAAGGGTCAGAGTATGACTCCTGAATTAATCAAGGAAATTGAAGAAACTCTTGAAACAGAGGATTGGGGGTATCTCTCGCAGGAACTTCCCCTGGCGATTACCCAGTCTAAGAATGGAGTTGCCCGTGTTTCATCTATAGTCGGAGCCATGAAAAAATTCTCCCATCCCGGCAGTAAGGAAAAGATTCCATGCTCTCTCAATGAATTGATCGAAACCTCTTTGATTGTCTCTCGCAATGAATGGAAATATCAGGCAGATCTCGAAACATCCTTTTCAGAAAATCTGCCACAGGTTTATTGTCTTTCTGATGAAATGGGCCAGGTTTTTTTAAATCTAATAATAAACGCATCCCATGCTATTGCCACAAAATTAGGAGAAAATCCTAATGGACAAAAGGGGTGTATCAGGATTTCCACTCGACAAATTGCCGGGCAAGTCGAGGTAAGACTCCAGGATACAGGTTGTGGTATTCCAGAAAATATTCTGACCAAAATTTTTGACCCATTCTTCTCCACCAAGGAAGTCGGTAAAGGAACTGGGCAGGGATTAGCCATCGTGCGTGATATCATTGTGAATAAGCACGGCGGAATACTGGAGGTCGAATCAGAACCAGGAAACGGGGCAACATTTACAATAAGGCTGCCTCTGGGCCAATGAAAATACACCTGAAAATTTTGGCCTTATGCACAATCGGAGACTACGGTTCTCCGTTAGCACAAGCGGCTTGTAAACCCTGGAGATTGTGGCCGAAAAAACAGGGCTCGGCATCGCTGCCCCGGTTACAATTTCACGGAAGACACAGGGTCAACCGTGCGCCAGACGCAGTTCCCGCAGCATGGACAGCTTTTTGCTCTGGTGCGATTGCATTCTGTGCAGGATATCATGCAAAACCCGGACGGCGTTCACCACGTGGGGCCCCTTATTGAGCATCACGCACTCAGCCCGGTCTCCCATTGCCGCATCGGTTATCTCAGCCCGCGACGGCATTCCCTTCTTGGCCAGGGTTTCCAGGACCTGCGTGGCCCAGATAACCGGGACGTGAGCAGCCTCGCAGATCCAAAGAATCTCCTCCTGCACTTCAGCCAGCCGCTCAAACCCGCACTCTACGGCCAGATCGCCCCGGGCTATCATCACCCCGCAGCACTGTGTCCGCATGACGGCAAACAGCATATCCGGCAGATTCTCGAAAGCACGACGGGTCTCAATCTTCAAAACGATGGCAGGCTGCCGGGTTCCCAGATATTCCAGATGCTGCTGGAGTGACTCCACGTCATGGGCCGTATTGGCAAAAGACAATTCAACCACATCGGCATGCTGGGCAACGAAGGATAAATCTTCAACATCCTTGGCCGTCATGGCTGCAAGCCGAAAATCGCTGTCCGGGAGATTAATCCCCTTGTCGCCCTTCAATCGCGCTCCCCGCAGGGGGGCATGGGTGATCCGGATATGGACGCGGTCGTTTTCCACCTTTTCAATGACCCCACCGATCTTGCCATCATCAAACCAGACCGGTTCCCCGGACCTGACATCCTCAAAAACCGCCGGAATCGTGCAGCCGATCATCGCAGGCGTCAGGACCTGTCCGGCGCTGTCCAGAACGGCAGGACGGCCCGGCCTGGAATCCAGTGTCAGGACGAGCAGATCCCCCTGCTGCAGGAATATCGAATTTGTTTGGGATGGTATATGCTCAACCACCGTCTCATCATCGATTCCGACCCTTCCGCCCCTTCGACGCAGGACGGTCCCCGGCACAATATATGCAGTCTTGACCGACTCCGCCCAGCACCCCCCGTCGGTCACATCCACGACGGTAAAGGACCGTCTGGCATGACGGGCATCCGCACATGTCAGCCTATCCCCGAGACGAAGGCGGGCCAGCCACAGCCCCGGCACCGGCAAGGTTGCGCTGGCCGGAGTGGGAGGCTGCCGGGCTGCGTCTTTTGGGGTCAGCCATACCCTGGCAGGGGCAACAACCCGACCGAACACATCACGGCGGGGTCTGATCCGGATCACCGCAGGACCCGGCTCGAGCGGACCGGTACGCAGTTTCGGCCCGGCCAGATCCATCACGACCTTACACGGCAGCCCCAGCGACCGTTCAGCCCTCTTCAGGTTATCAATCATCTGCAACCATCGAGTCGGCTCGTCATGGGCGCAGTTGATACGCATGCAATTCATACCCTGCTGCAACAGATTTTCTATGATCGTATAATCATCTGCCGCCTCGCTCGGCATGGTGACCATGATCCGGACTCCCCGTTCAGGGGAGGCGGGGCCGAGCAGGGATTCAGTGTGTTCCGCCAGCAACCGCTGTCCGTCCATAAAATCAATGACTTCGGTCTCGGGCGAAAGCGAGGGGTGCCAAGGACGCTTGACCAGACGGTGCAGGACCTGCAGAATCGCATCTATGGTGGCAAGGACATGGGATTCAGCCCGCCCGATGGAAGAAAGCCCCAGAGCGGCCAGCCGGAGTTGCAGGGGCCTGAGGTCCCGGCGGCGAAGGGCCAGATAGTGCAGGAGATTGCGGGCACTCTTCCGGTAGTTGGCGTGGACCTCATCGAGGCAATGCCGCGGGCTGTCCGGTACGGCAACCAGCTCCGCCCGAATGGCCGTGAGTTCGGCAAGGAGACGTTCAAGATCAATGCCGTGTACGTCCGGAAGTTTTTTTCCTGTATGCGTTGTCGGAGACATGGGCAATGGCGAATGTTGAGTCTATTCCGGGATCGGCAGCCCGGGCTCAAATCAGGCACAAATACGGCGGCCGATGGCATCACCGCACAGTGTACACGGATACTGTTACGAATCTGTTAAATTTCTGTTACAATCGTGGAAAATACATCCCCACCGCCTCTGTGTTCAGCGGGCCATCCGAAAAAGGTCGGAAACGCCGCGCCGACACATGCGATTCCATTTTCTCATGGGCAGAAAGCATCGTCTGGCGGGTCATACTATTCTCCCTTAAAACGGGCCTCACGCTTTTCGAGAAAGGCGTTCACCGCCTCCATATGATCAGCCGTATGATGCGCCATGGCCTGGAAACAGGCGCAAAGATCGAGAAAATCAGGAAGCTCACTGCGCTGTGCAAGCTTCATCATGCGTTTGGTGAGTCGCAGGGTCAAGGGCGGCTTGGCCGCTATCTGCATGGCCAGTTCACGTGCCCGCGGCATCAAAGCATCCGGCTCCACCACTTCAAGAAACAGGCCAAGTTTCAATGCCTCATCGGCCGAGACAGTCCTGCCGGTAAACGTCAGTTCCGCCGCCCGCTGATAGCCGATTAGACGCTGCAAAAGCCAGGCCCCTCCGTCACCCGGAGTAATGCCAAGGTTTACAAAGGCCTCACTGACCCGGGCCCGTGTCGAGGCAATTCGGATATCACACATGCAGGCAAGGTCAAAACCGGCACCGATGGCAGGCCCGTTGACTGCGGCAATAATTGGAATCTCTGCAGCATGCAGGGCCAGCGGCATCTGCTGAATACCTTGCCGGTACCTCTCCTGAAGCATGACGGGTGTTCCATGGAAGCTGTCAGACCGTGCCTGCATATCCTTGACATTGCCACCGGAGGAAAAGGCCGTCCCGGCGCCGGTTATGATCAAAACCGAGACAGTGTGCGCACTATTTGCCCAGTGGACGGTGCGGACAATATCATCGACCAGTGAGGTCCCGGTCAGGGCATTGCGGACATCATGGCGATCCAGGGTCAGGGTGGCTACCTGGTTTTCCACCGTCAGGCCGGCATCCTTCAATTCCGGAATCACTAAACTGTTTTGTATATCTTTCTTCATTTAAGTTCCTTTCATCGTGTGAGTGTATTTCAGCGATCATACGAAAACTCCTCAATAGTCTTCAGTACGGGGAATGGCCAAAATTAGAAAATAAGCAAAATTGATGCCACGCAGAGAAAATTCTCATTTATCTGTAATAACAAGAATAATTTTCTACAAATATTTGAGACGACCAGAGAACCGTAGAGATAAGCCTACAGGATCGAATGGAGGAAGATTGACAGCAGGCCGTCTCCCTGATGTTGTGAGACCTCTTGACAGTGTAGGGAAATACATACGCTGTATGATTATCCATACAATCCTGGCCAGTACAATCAGGACAAACGGGAATCAATACCTGAAACTGTTGACAATACATTGTGTTTCAGGATGGGCTTGACAGGCCCGGGACTGCAGCTTCCCTTGCGACCCGCAAGGGAGTCAAAAGGCCGATCTGCTTTGCCGCCAGGATTTTCCCCATCAAGGAAATTTCGGCATCAGGTCTTCGTCCTCGATCTCACGGGTGAATTTGGTCTCATCTTTCGCGTTGTAAAGACTTTTCAACATGAACGCTGCTTCGCGCGCCGTTCCGATATAGGCCTGATACTTGTCTGGAGCCAAGCCTATAGCCTTCTGCTGCTTTTCTTCTTTCGGGCAGTCCTTAACCGTATCCGCAACCTGGGATATCCAGGCACTCTCGGCCGCACGCAGCGCCTCAAGCTTATCGTCAAGTTCACCGATGGAATTCGGGCTGATTGCCTTGCCGACAACATAGACGCCGTTGCTCAGTCCAAGCAGGGCAAGAAGATTCTGCGGGATATGGAAGGTAGCCAGGGTCGAGATATCACTCTTCAGAAGTGCCACGCCCACCAGAAAGCTAAAGGTCGCCAATTGGAAGCTGTAGATGTCAAAACTGCCGTTCGTCTTCAGGAGATCGCTCCACTTGGCTCGGCCGGCATCGGGCGTTTTCCCGAGTCCCGGCTCATAGGCCGTAAGCCATTTGTTGTTGCGCAGCCAGGACCAATTATCGAAGGACAATCGATTTTTCTTAATTCCGGTGATTTTTGATCCCGTTGTACCGGCGGCACTGATCCCGAGAAGAAGCAGCACGTCGGAAGAGATGTCACTGAGCACGCTGGTCCGCATCAGGATGAAGACCAGAAGTCCCAGGACCAGCAAGGTAAAGGAAAAGATCTGAAACTGCGACAAACTGGCGCTGTCGTTAAATCCGGAAGTAAGATAAACGGGATCAAAAACGTAGTGCTTGCCGACTTTCCCCAGCGCCAACACCGCAATCAGGTAGGCGAGGACAACCGCGGCCAAGGCTACGCCAAAAGAAAACAGGCCATTGCTGACTTTGACTTCCTGGATAAGGGACAGGACGGGTGCATCGGTCTTCAGGGTCCCGTCCTGATTAAAAGGATAGGCTGCTATGACGAGGGTCCTCTGTTTCTGCATCCCGAATCCAAGGTCGGGGACCTCGACCTGCAGGGTCGTATTTCCCCCTTGAGCCCCGGTTGCCATGGCCGAAACGATCCTCAGGGGTTCTTTATTCTCCAAAAACCGGCCGCAGTAATAACTCTTTTGAGAAACGGCTGCGGGAATTTCGATGGTAGCCACAGCGCCACCAGGCAGGACGCCTGATTTCAGCTGCAGCTGGGTCAGCAGCGACTCGGCCCCCGCTACTCCGGATGTCCTGTCGAGTGACAGGGCCGCACAGGGATCCAGCGGGGGTGTGTTTTGCGATACGGCCGCATCGACCTGAATCCACATGCATCCGAGAAGGGTTACTGCCAAGGAAAGACCAACGAGCCATGATCGTACTCCCATCACCATCACCTCCTGCTGCCTTACGTTTTTAGAGTCAGAACAGGGTATTCAGATATTCACGTCCGGCCAGGGCCCGCGACTCCTATTTGCAATAAGGCCTCCAGTTGTCTTCAAAA
>JARLHL010000112.1 GCA_031292275.1 Desulfocapsaceae bacterium
TAGCGCTTCCAGTCCATTTCATCGTCCATGGCAACCCCGCAGAGACGATAGATCATCCTCTCACAGGGAAGAAGGACGGGGGACAAAAAGGTCCGTTCCCCCTGATAGACCTTGGCCATAAAGGTGCCAAGGGGCCTGACCGTGGCCAGCAACACAATAAAAAACACAATTACTTCAACTAATTCATACGAATTCATGTTCACATCTCCGAGGGGAATAGCATTTATTCACGATCACATCCCTGCTGATTATCCGGCTTCACCGCTGCAACCGGTTCTTTCCGCTGCTGCCTGCAATCCGCCTGGCGGGTCTCAGGCAACCATTTTTGTCCGCCCGCTCTTCTGCAGGATCGACAAAATTCAAGCATGTATTCTACACAGAATGGCATAAAGATGAGGTCAAATTACAGGGAAAAGATATCAAGAAGTTATCAAGATGAAAGAACCGAAGGATACAGTCCTGGCCATCCAATAAAAAAAGAATAGAAAAAGTAAACCCTACAGATCGCCCCAAGCCGTTAAAGACGCATGGACCGAGGAGTACGCGACTTTTTCGCCTCTCGCTTTTATCCGAAGAACGAATGGCGCCCGCAGTTCTTTTCCGGCGGGGAGGCTCAGCATCCGAAACTCCGCCGGCCATTGAGAAAAACCACCCGTCTTCTTTCCGGCAGCCCCTCAGTCATGCGTCACAGTCCCTGACCTCAGGAACCGCCGCTTCCCACGGAATGCTGCAGCAGATCCTCCAGGGACACATAGGCAAGAGCCACCTCATGGGTAGCCGTCAGATCGACGGAAGGAGCCATGCCATGCTCCAGGGCCTCCTTCCAGCGGGGAGCGCAGAGGCACCATCGGTCTCCCGGTTTAAGTCCCGAGAAGCCATACATGGGCATGGGAGTAGACAGATCGTTTCCCCTGCTTTTTGAAAACTCCAGAAACTCTTCGGAAGCGATGATACAGACACCGTGAACACCGATATCGCCGTCAATAACCTTACAGCTGCCGTCACGCGTGTACCCTGTCAGGGGTTCAAGGCTGCAGATCTCCAGAGGCGTTCCCAGTACATTTTTGTGTTCTGTCATGGCAATGCGATGATGAAAGGTTGATTTGTATTCCATATCCTTGATTCAACAAGGGATTCAATGAGACAGCCGGGCAGTGCGCAAAAGAATTTTCAGTTCCGATCCTACAGAGTTTGGGCGGCACAGGCAAGCTTTTTCCTTGAGAGGCCAAGGGGAACAACGCTCCCCTCAAGGACGCCGAACGCCGCAGTCCGCCCAGACGCAAGAGGCCTTTGCAAAAGCATGTCGATTTTGATATTCCACCGGCTCGGCGCGCCTTTCCTACTTAACGACCCTACCGATCATAATCATTGTATTATTTCGTATTCAGCACACCAATTCAGTCGCCAATACAGTTATTTCTTTACAATTCTTTACAGACAATTAACACAATCACCCTCAATAAACCCACTATACTTTCCGATAGAGATGCAGGAGGCCGCGTGGATCCGGGGAGTCAGTGCCCGATAATGCCAACGGTGATCGGCCTGACTTTTCACGATCCGAAAAGTTCCCTTGCAACGCGAAACATTCAGACCCTAAGGAGATCAAAATGACAACCAGCGCTCTTTCAAGCTCCATGCTGTATTCCACACAGCAGCTGTTCCAGACCAACACAAACACCGGCACCGGCCAGGTTTCCAGCCAGCAGCAACCACCTCCGCCACCTCCGCCGCCCGACGGCGGTGGGATCATGGACGCCGTCCAGAAGGCCTTGAGCCAGATAGGCCTGAGTATGAATTCATCGACAAGCGGGACTTCTGACACCGATACTTCTTCCACCTCCTCCACATCCACCGACAATGCCTCCGCTTCCCGGAAAGCCCTGCACAAATTCATGCACGATCTGTTCACCGCCATGCAGGACCAGACGACCACCAGTGCAACAACGGGAACCGCAACTGCCGGAACGCCTTCAACCGACCTGACAACCGCCATTCAGGACGTCATCAATGAGCTGGGGAGCAGCAGTTCAAGCAGCAGCACCAGCAGCACCAGCAGCACCAATTCAACGCAGGGAACGGACCTGAGCAACCTGGAATCCGACTTCCAGAGTCTGGTGAGCTCAATGGGAGGCACAACCGGCAGCACCACAAGCTCTACCGATCTCCAGACCTTCCTGCAGAACCTGATGCAGAATCTGCAACAACAGGGCAGTTCATCCGCCCTCGGCAGCTTCGTCAAGACCACAGCCTGAAAACATATTCCCCTTGCCTGAGACCCCTCAGGCAAGGATTAGGGAAACGGATTTCTCAAAAAAAGAAGCGATGAACAGTCCCGTCGCCCTTCCATAAAAAAAGGGCGGCGGGACAGGAAGAAAGACCGCTTCAGGAAGCGGGGGTCTCCGCCTCAAGCGCAGGGCCTTTGGTGCCTGCATGCTCGGCAGCCAGCAGCATATACATGGCCGGCACGACGAAGAGAGTGAAGAGAGTCCCGATGGAGAGCCCCGAGGCAATGACCAACCCCATATTATAACGACTGATGGCCCCTGCACCGGTAGCGATGATCAGAGGAACAACTCCCAGAACCATGGCGGCGGTGGTCATCAGGATCGGCCTTAACCGGATGGCCGCCGCCATCTCGATGGCCTCCCTCTTGCTGTGTCCCTGTCTCTGCAGGTTATTGGCAAACTCGACGATCAGGATGCCGTGCTTGCTGATCAGGCCTATGAGGGTAACCAGGCCGACCTCTGTATAGATGTTGAGACTGGCACCGCCGACCCCCAGACTGATGAAGATCAGCGCCCCGCAGATGGACATCGGCACGGATATCAGGATGATGACAGGGTCGCGAAAACTCTCGAACTGGGCGGCCAGGGCCAGAAAAATAATAATCAGGGCAAAGAAGAAGGTCACCACCAGGGCAGTGGACTCCTGGGTATACTGCCGGGACTGCCCTGAATAATCAATTCCATAGCCAGGGGGAAGGGTTTGTTGCGCCAGCTGCTTCAGATAATTCAAGGCCTCTCCCTGGGTCACCCCGGGGAAGGCCACGCCTGAGATAGTGGCGGCGTTCTGCTGCTGGAAATGATTCAGGGATTCCGGGGCCACCGATGCCTTCATATGGGCCACCGTTGCCAGCGGGATGGACTTGCCGGTGGCAGTGCGGATATAGTAGTCCTCCAACTGCTGAGTGTTGAGCCGGAAGCCCTGCTGAACCTGCGGGATGACCTTGTAAGACCGTCCGTCTAGGCTGAAATAATTAACATAATTTCCTCCAAGCATGGATGACAGGGCCCCGCCGACATCCTGCATGGACAGACCCAGCTGGGCCGTCATATCCCGGTCGATCACCACCTCGGACTGCGGCAGGTCATACTTGAGATCACTGTCGAGGAACATGAACATCCCGCTCTTCTGGGCCTCCAGCAGAAATTGATCGGCCACAGGGCTCAACCTGCCGAAGGAGTCGGTAGTCTGCAGAACGAACTGAACGGGCAAGCCGTGGCTGCCGGGCAGAGGCGGAGGCTGAAAGGCCACCACCCGGACCCCGGCAATACCTGCAAGCTCCTTCTGCAGGATCGGCTGCAGGACATTGGAAGTCCTCTCTCGCTCATCCCAGGCCTTGAGCACCATGCCGGCAATGGAGGTCCCGGGCATGTCGAGCTGGAAGACATGATCGGTCTCCGGATGTGTCATAAATTGGTCATAAACGGCACGGGAATAGGCCTCACGCTGCTGCAGGGTCGCATTGGGAGCCGAGGTGGAGGCGGTGATGACAACGCCCTGATCCTCCTGCGGGGCCAGCTCGGATTTCGCCCCGGCATAGAGAAAATAGATGCTGCTCAGGACCACCAGGGCAAAGACGGCCGTAACCGGGAGGTAGGCAAGGGTTTTGTGGAGCAGCCCCTGATAGCTGCGGTGCAATGCGTCAAACCTGCGGTCCAGATAGACAACGAATCTGGCCTGCCATCCCTTTTGGCTGGGGTCGTGGACCTTGAGCATCCGTGCGCACATCATGGGCGAGAGGGTCAGGGCCACGATCCCGGAGATGGTTACTGCCGCCACCAGGGTAAAGGCAAACTCGGTAAAAAGGGCTCCGGTCAGCCCCCCCATGAAGCCGATGGGCACGTACACGGCCACCAGGACGACGGTCATGACGATGATGGGGTTGGCCAGCTCCCGGGCCGCAAGGATGGCGGCGTCCGTCGGTTTCGCCCCTTCCTCCAGATGACGGTTGACGTTTTCAACGATGATGATGGCATCATCCACCACCAGGCCGATGGCGAGCACCAGGGCCAGCAGGGTCAGCAGGTTGATGGAGAAATGCAGCGCCAGCATGATGGTGAAAGCGCCCACCAGCGACAGCGGGATAGCGATCACCGGAATCAGCACCGAGCGGAAGGATCCCAGGAAGAGAAAGACCACCAGGGTCACGATCAGCAAGGCCTCAAACAGACTGTACACCACCTCTTTTATGGAGCTGTCGACAAATTTGGTCGAATCGTAGACGATCTGGCCGTTGATCCCCTCGGGAAACTCCTTCTGGATGCCGGGGAAGACGTCCCTGACCCGCTTGATCACCTCCAGGAGATTGGCGGAAGGCGTCACCTGGATCCCGATATAGACCGCCTTCTCACCGTCGAAGGCCACCTGCGACTCGTAGTCATCGGACCCCAGTGTCACGGTGGCCACATCCTCAAGGCGGACCACAGCCCCCTCCTGCTGTCTGACGATCAGATTGCGGAACTCCTCCGCTGAATGGAGGCTGGTGGAGGCCGTGAGGTTGACCTGCACCATCTGACCCTTGGTATTGCCGACGGTGGCGATATAGTTATTTTTGGCCAGGGCGCTGGAGATATCACTGGCAGTCAGATTATAGGCCGCCAGCTTCTGGGGATCCATCCAGATACGCATGGAAAAGAGTTTCTGCCCGAGAATCTCCGCGGTCTGAACTCCTTCGATGGCCTGGAGCTTCGGCTGCACCACCCGGATCAGGTAGTCGGTGATCTTATTCGCACTCAGGACCTTGCTGTTGAAGCCGATATACATGGCGTCAATGGTCTGTCCAATGGCGACGTTCAAGACCGACTGCTGCGACTCTGGAGGGAGCTGGTTGCGAACCGCATTGACCTTGGTATTGATCTCGGTCAGGGCCTGGTTGACATTGGCATTTAAACGCAAGTTGCAGGTGATGGTACTCAGACCCTGAATACTGGTCGACGTCATATAGTCTATACCGTTCGCCTGGGCGATGGAATTCTCCAGGGGCGTGGTGATAAAGCCCGCCACCAGATCGGCATCGGCGCCGGTATAGGCAGTGGTAACGGTCACCACCGCATTCTCGGTGCGCGGGAACTGCAGCACGGGCAGTATGCTTACGGAACGCAGCCCCAGCACGAGAATAAACAGACTCAGCACCGTCGCCAGCACCGGGCGACGGATGAAAATATCGGTAAACTTCATCTCTGTCTCCTGTTTATTCGTCCTTGGGCATCGGCGCCGGGTCAGAAGCCGGGATAATGCTGTTGTTAATCACTACAGGGGTACCGTTATGCAGCTTGAGCTGACCGGTGGTCACCACCATATCCCCTTCCTGCAGGCCTTCGAGAACGGCAATCTCATCGCCTCTGGTGGCCCCGGTGGTCACAAACTTCTGCTCGGCGGCAAGAATCGGCTTGCCGTCTTTATCGGTCCCCTTCTGTTTGACCAGATAGACGATATTGCCGTAAGGGTTGAAGGAAATCGCGGTCTGCGGCAGGGTGATCTCCGGTTTTGCCTCACCGATCTCGATCTCGGTAGTCACGAACATCCCCGGCAGCAGAAGATGGTCCGGGTTGCGGACCACAGCCCTGATCTGGATATTGCGGGTATCCGAATCGACCTTCGGATTAATTGCCTTTATTTCGCCGGTAAAGGTTTTTCCGGCAAAGGAATCGGCGACGATCTTAACGGTCATGCCGGTCACCACCTGCCCAAGCGAACGCTGCGGCAGAAAAAAATCGACATAGATCGGATCCAGGGACTGCAGGGTGACAATCTTGGTCCCGGCATTGAGATACTGTCCCATATCCGCGGCCCTGATGCCGAGACGGCCGGCAAAGGGCGCCTTGATGATCTTCTTGTCGACCAGGGCCTGCTGCTCTGCGACCTGGGCCTCGGCAGTCTTGACTGCGGCCATATCGACATCCAGGGTGGCCTGGCTGACTGCACGCTCCTGAAACTGCAGCCTGTCTCGCTGATAGGTCTTCTGGGCCAGCTCCGCCGTTGCCTTAAGGGCCTGCAGCTTGGCCAAATCGGCGCTGGCATCCAGCTCAAGCAGCGACGTCCCGGCCTTCACTTCCTGCCCGGAGACGAAACTGATCTTCGCCACCAGACCGCTGACCTCGGGAGCCAGATCAGTGCCGCGCACTGCCTGCAGGCTGCCGATGGCCCTGAACTGGTGCAGCCAGGGACTGTTCTCTGCCTTGATGGCGGAGACTGTCTGCGGCGGAATCCCCTGAGATGTCATGAACTTCTTAATCATCTTTCCTTTAAATGCCTGAAAGCCGAAGATCCCGCCGAAAAGCAAGCCGACGAGAACCAGCATTATGATCATACGCTTGGTCATTCTAAACCTCTTTAGTAATGAATATGTGCCGTTGCCGGTTGCTCAGTTCATATCTTTGCCGGTGCCGCCGTCTTCTGCTGCAACGGCACGGTTCCACCAGCCGCCGCCCAGGGCCTGAAACAGGGTCGCGGTATCCGCATAGCGCTGGGCCCTGGCGGTGATGAGGGCAATATGCTGCTGCTGATAATCCCTCTCGGCTGTCAGCAGGGTCAGTTGGCTGACGGCGCCGAGCTGGAACTGCCGCCGGACAAGATCCAGGGTCGCACTGGCCGCAGCTTCGGCCGCAGCCTGGGCCTGCAGGGCCAGGGCATCGCTGTCGAGCGCGCGCAACGCATCGGCGACATTCTGGAAGGCCTGCAGCACCGTCTGCCGGTATTGGGCTGCAGCCTGGTCGTATACGGCCACGGAGGCCCGGCGTTTGGCCTCCAGCTCCCCGCCATGGAACAGCGGCTGCAGGACTCCTGCACCCAGATTCCAGACAGTATGACTGCTGTTGAACATATCGCCAAGCGACGACGACTGGACTCCATAGCCGCCGGAAAGCGTAATCTGAGGATACAGGTTTGCCGTTGCCACACCGACAGCCGCTGCAGCCTGATGGAAGAGGGCCTGACTGGCCTGGATATCGGGCCGCTGCTGGACCAGCGCCGAAGGCAGGCTCACAGGCAGGGTCTCCGGCAGATGCAGCGCCTCCAGTCTGAAGCTCGGGAGCCCCCCTTCGCCGGGCAGCTGTCCCGCCAGTGCAGCCAAGGCATGCCGGGTAAAACCCAGCTGTTTTATAAGTGTCGGCAGGCTGGCACTGGTTCTGGCCAGTTCCGCCTGCTGGAGAAGGACCGCCGACTGCGGTACGGCCCCCAGTTCGAACTGGTGCCGTACCAGTTTGAGCTGCGCTTCCTCGGCAGCCACGATCTCTTTGGTTGCGGCAATCTGGGCATTGAGCGAGGCCTCTTGGATAACGGTGGTGACCAAATTGGAAGTCAAGGTCAGATAGGCCGCTTCATACTGGTATCTCTGATAATCGACCTGGGCGCCCAAGGCCTCCAGCTGACGCCTGGATCCACCGAAGAGATCAAGGGAGTAGGAGACACTGACCGAGGCGCTCAGGACGTTGAGGGTTGGGTTGACAGGGCTGAGGGGCTGTTCCGAGATCTTCTCGCGCACACCGGCAAGACTGGCGTCAACCCGTGGGAAAAGCAGGGAACCTTTTGCGGCAGCCAGATTTTCCCTGGCCTCGTTTACTGCAGCCTGAGCAGCCGCAAGCGACGGATTCTTCGCCAGACTCTTTTCAATCAAGGCATCCAGCTCGGAGGACTGAAACATCTTCCACCACTGGGCTGAGAGTTGCCGGGTAAAATCAAGTTGCTGGGCCGAACCGCCGTCAGTCCGGGTCTCGGCCGTCTGTTTTGGCAGAGGCGAAGCGGTATAGCCGGCAACGTCAGGGGGGGGAGGCGCCTTAAAATCAGGACCGACTGCACAACCGGCCAGGGCTATCGCCAGGACCCCGGCAGCAGAAAGAGACAACCTTTTCATCATGTTATTCCCGTTAATTTTTCCCTGCCGGGCGCGGCTCAATTCCGGCCAGGAGTGCGTTCACCATTTCCCGCAGATGCCGGCGGGTCACATCCTCAGAGAGATCCCTGGCAAGGAAATGGTCGAACATCGCTTTATGAAAACTGCCTGCCAATAAAAGTTGGGACGCCGCCTCCGGCTTTAAATCCGCAGCCACCCGGCCAAGCCGCTGCTCAGCCTGCAGATAGGCGGCAATCACGGTAATGGAACATTGCGGACCTATGCCGCGCTCACTCAGGATCTCCCGCGTACGAGCCAGCAGCAGGTGATCGGCGTAGAGCGAACAGGCGATAGGCACAATCTTGAACTGAAACTCAAAGGCCGCCTGCAGCATGTGTTCCAGATTCTCTCCCACCGTCCGCTGGCCCACCAGGAGAGGAAGGCCGTCCAGAATCTCCCGAAAATCCCCCATGCTGATCAGCACCACGGCATGGAGCAACTCGGCCTTATCGCGGAAATGATGGTAGAGTGCTCCCTCGGAGACTCCTGCTTCCTGGGCGATTTTCCGGGTGGTCACATGGGAGAGGCCATCCCTGCGCAACAGTCTCTCCGTCGCAAGAATGAGCTTCTGGCACGTCGGATTCATGCCGGTACCATAATTGTATTTATCCTCTGTCCCCGCCATTATCCGTCCTCCGTTTTCCGCCGCCAACGCTATAAACAGGTTTGAGCGCTTGCTCAACAATATCGATCAAATGCTCAAACATGTCAAGGGGCGGTGAGAATTTTTGGAGCGCTGCATCTGGTCCAAGCCTCATCCGAATTGGCCACAAAGACATCTGACAAGACATTTTTTATGCCATTACATCTACTTAAATCAACAACACGATCCCAATAAAAATTTCATCTGAGATATACAAAAAAATTTCAGGAGACGTAAGCCTCTTTCGGGCTGCCGTATTGTCTCCGGCATGAGGCACCTCAGCATGCCCGCGCAGGCAGGGTCCTAACCCAAAAACCACTCCGATCCCCATCTGTCGGGCTGAAAGCCTGAGAGGTCATTTCAAGCCATTGTTATTTCCCTGTACTCTGGGTATGATTGTGCCATGCTTTCCAGATGAATTCCGCTGCAGCGTACAGGGCAACCCCTCTTAACTCCTCAGAACCGGGAGGTTTGAATTATGGACAGGCGCCAATTTCTAAGAGACGTATTACTCTGGTCGGTGGGGGCGAGCCTGACTGTCCCCCGTTTCAACATTATAACCGAAGCGCTCGCCGCAGATAAGCCGCAGGCCCTGGTCAGCCTGGCCAAAGGCGAGGACTATTTTGCCCTGGTGGCCCGCGTGCTTGCCCCGCTGGGCGGGATGGGCAAGTTTGTGAAGCCGGGAGACAAGGTGGTTATCAAGCCCAATATCGGCTGGGATCGCCGCCCGGAACAGGGAGCCACAACCCATCCGCTGGTCGTCAAGGCCCTGGTCCTCCAAGCCTTGGACGCAGGGGCCTCCAAGGTCCTGGTCTTCGACCGGACCTGCAACGAGCAGAGACGCTGCTATGCCAACAGCGGCATCGAGGCTGCCCTGGCAGAGATCACCGACAGCCGTGCAGGAATCGAACACGTCGATCCCAGAAAATTTGTCCCCGTGGATATCACCAGGGGAAAATCCATCACCCAATGGGAGATCTACAAAGATGCCCTGGATTGCAACTGCTATATCAACGTGCCGGTGGCCAAGCATCACGGTTTGTCCCGCCTGACCCTGGGATTAAAGAACAGCATGGGGGTACTGGGCGGCAATCGTGGCGCCCTGCACCAGAACATTGGGCAGAATCTGGCCGACCTGGCCACGGTCATCAGGCCGAAGCTGACCGTAATTGATGCCACCCGGATCCTGCTGCGCAGCGGGCCTCAGGGAGGAGATGTCCGGGATGTGAAGAAGACCGACACCCTGATCGCCTCAGCCGATCCGGTGGCCGCTGACGCCTATGCCACGACCCTTTTCGATTTGCCGCCCGACGCCATCGAGGCCACCATGGCGGCCTACAGGATGGGGCTGGGAGAAATGGATCTGGCCCGGATTCAGGTGGTAACGGCCTGATGTCTCAGCCTTTATTGCGTCCTTCCCTCTGGCGCAGGCTGGGCCAGTGCCTTTTTCTGGCCCTTTTCCTTTTTCTGTTCATCAAAACGGATTATGCCGGTCGGGATGAGCTGCCCTGGGCGGTCAACCTGTTTTTCCGCATCGACCCCTTTCTGGCCCTGGCGGCGATGCTGGCGGTACGGATGGTGATTGCCCTGATGCTGCCGGCAGCCCTCATCCTGCTCCTGACCCTTCTCTTCGGGCGATTTTCCTGCGGCTGGATCTGCCCGATGGGAAGCATGATCGACGGCAGCCGCCTCCTCCTGAGATCGAGGATGAAGGTGCCAAACCTGCCCGGGTGGAAGTACGCCCTGCTCCTGACCCTTCTTACCGCCTCTTTCTGCGGCCTGCCGGTTGCGGGTTATCTGGACCCTTTTTCCCTGCTGGTTCGAGGTCTGTCCTTTGCCCTGCACCCTGCCTTCGGTTCGGCCACCACGTCCTTCTTCACCTGGACCTACCAGCATGCCCCCGCCTGGTTGAACGCGATAACCGAACCGGTCTATGCCGTCATGAAAACCCATCTGCTTCCCTTTGCGGACAAGGTCTACGATCTCTCTGTTCTCTCCTTGTTCCTGCTGCTGACGGTCCTAGGGCTCAGCGTTCTGGAAAGCAGGTTTTTCTGCCGGTCTCTCTGTCCTCTTGGAGCACTGCTGGCGTTCCTGTCGCGGTATTCCCTGTTCGCCCTTGCCGGCGGGGGTGAGGACTGCGGCAAATGCCGGCACTGCCGCGACATCTGCCGCATGGGGGCCATAGACGAGCAGCGGGGAATCTCCACTGCCGAATGCATCCTCTGCCTCGACTGTCTGAGCCAGTGTCCCCGGTCACGCATCCATTATGGTTTACGGAAAAACGGGTCCGGAATGCAGGCCACGGATCTCTCGCGAAGGGGCGTGATCACCAGCCTGACTGTCGGGGCGCTGCTGCCCCTTGTACTGCCGACCCGGCTGCTGACCAGGAATGCCGATCCCCTGCTGATCAGACCGCCCGGAGCCCTGGCGGAGGCCGATTTTCTCTGCCGCTGCGTGCGGTGCGGAGAGTGTATGAAGGTCTGCATCGGCAATGCCCTGCAACCTGCGTGGCTGGAGGCAGGCCTCGAGGGTATCTTCACCCCCCGGCTTATCGGCCGTATCGGCTACTGCGAATATAACTGCACCCTTTGCGGACAGGTCTGTCCCACCGGCGCCATCAGAAGGCTGAGCAGGGATGAAAAACAGCGCACCGCAATCGGCCGGGCCTACTTCAACAAAAACCGCTGTCTTCCCTATGCGGCAGGGGTGCCCTGCATCGTCTGCGAGGAGCATTGTCCGACGCCTGAAAAGGCTATTAAGTTCCGCGAAGCGGCGGTAGTCAACACCAGAGGAGAACAGGTCTTTGTCCGGCAGCCCTATATTGCTGGCGAACTGTGCATCGGCTGCGGCATCTGCGAAAACAGATGCCCCTTAGACGGCGGAGCCGCAGTGATCGTCACCTCCGAGGGGGCAAGCCGGGGCGGCGGCAAGATTCGGGAGGGCTATTGACAAGCGGAGAAAAACCTGGGAATCAGAATTTTTTTCGCTGCCGGCTTGCCGTCACAGGAGAAGAGGACGGCAAGGTCAGCGAGCAGCTCCTCGCTCTTTCACGCCACCTCTTCCTGACCCTCACCGAGACCCTTCCGGAACACTGCAGGCTGTCATATCCCATCACGCGTGCCCTGTCGGGCGCCTTTGTGGAGGATTATTTTTCCGGGGCGATGCGCATCAAGAAACACGGAAGCGAGCCGGAGACACAATCCTGTCGCAAACCGGATCCCGGGCATCCCCTCTAAAAGGGCGGACACCTTGATGCGGACAACGGGACTGTCAACCCGCCAGTCCGGAATTTTCCCAAAAGCCCTTTCGAGCGCATCGGGACCGGCGTGCAATGGCCGATTCCTTCAGCATCCCTGCCAATCGGGGTCGCGCTTTTCAAGAAACGCCGCGACCCCCTCTTTTGCATCCCGGGTCGTGCACAGCCTTGCAAAGGCATCGTTCATATAGTCGAATTGCTGTTGATAGCTCATGTCCTCCGAACCATAATAGGCCTTTTTGGCTATCTGAACAGCCACCGGGCTTTTTTTTGCGAGGGTGACCGCCCAGGCCAGGGCCTCCTCACTGAGGTCGTTTTTCGGCACCACTCGATTTACGAGACCGAGCCCCATGGCCTCGCCGGCCCCGATGAGATCTCCGAAAAGCAAAAGCTCCAGAGCCTTCTTCCTGCCGACCACCCGGGCGACCGGGATAACGGGACCGACACAGTTCAGTCCGACATTGATGGCCGTTAAACCCATCCTGGCATCATCTGCAGCTATGACCAGATCTGCGGCGACAGCCAGCCCCATGCCATTGGCGGCGGCCACGCCCTGAACCTGAGCAATGACCGGTTTTCTGATTTGCGACATCGCAACCAGGGGCTGTTCCATCTGTTCAATCCAGGCCCTGTACTCGATGGCGGTCTTTTCCTGCAATTCATTGATGTCGATTCCGGCGCAAAATGATTTGCCTGCACTCTTCAGCAGGATAACCCTGACCTGCGGGTTTTCTTCAAACTCCCATAAGGCCCGGCTGAGTTCGCGGGCCATCCGGGACGTAAAGGTGTTCATATGTTCCGGACGATTAAGGGATATGGCACCTACATGTTCACCTGCCAGTTCAACGATAAGATCCTCGTATGACATAATGATTTCCTCTCCAGATTCGGGCAAGCCGCCCAAAAATTCCCGCCTCTGCCGATACCGTCTCCAAGCCCGCAATCAAAGGCTGACCCGGGCTTTCCTTCATTGCAAACCGTAGAGATGTTCCCCCTGTCATCCTCTGCCCGAAAGGCGAAACCCCAGGATCTTTGTCCCTATGCCGGCCCCTGGATAATGAGGTTTCGGATTTTCCCTGACCAGAACCGGAAAAATCCCGTATTTCAGGTCCATTATTTGGCTCGGGGATAGGGCCAGGCAGCGATCCCTCCTTCCAGTACCCTGACGTTTTTCCAGCCGTTGGCCTCCAAGATGAGGGCTGCTTCGTATCCCCGCATGGATATTTTACAAAAACAGATTATGGCCTGCTCTTTGTCCTGCGGCAGTTCACTCAATTTTGCCCTCAGAGCCCCTAAGGGGATATATTTTTCGCCGATCCCCAGCCGAAGCTGCTCATATTCATCCGGTCCTCTGCCATCAAGCAAAAATGGCGGATTATCCGTCTTCGTCATGGCCAGGACCTCAGCTGCCGAGATCGTCCTGATCCGTCCCTTAAGCTTGTTCTGCATAATGTGTGCGGATACGATAAAAGGATCGATGGCCGGAGAGAAGGGCGGGGCATATGGCAAATCGGCACAGCAGAGATCATCCAGGGTAATTTTACCCTGCACGGCCATGGCCGCGGTTGCCAACTGACGGCTCACATCTCCCGAACCGACACACTGGTAGCCAAGAATTCTCAAGCTTTTCTTCTCCACCAGGATCTTGCTGACAAGCATATTCGCGCCCATGAATCCCGGTTTATCCGCTCCTGCACTGATTATCGTCTCAAAGCCGCCAATCCCTGCCCTATGAGCCGCCTTTTCCGATAGTCCCGTCAGACCTGCTGCAAAATCAAACACCTTGCAGATGCCAGTCTGAACCACTCCTTTGAATGTGACAGCATTGCCCGATACGGCATTTTCTCCTGCCACCCTGCCTTGAAGATTGGCCAGGTCGCCCATAGGGGCCAGGACCTTTCGGCCGGTAATCAGATTCTCAACCTCGACACAGTCGCCAGCAGCGTAAATATCAGGATCGGAAGTCTGCATGAACGCATTGACCATGACGCCACCCGTTTCGCCAAGAGCGATACCCGCAGCCTGGGCAAGTTGCGAATTCGGTATCACGCCGACGGCGACAACAACAAGGTCGCAAGACAAGAGGCTTGCATCGGCCAGCCTTATCCCGGTCACCTTGCCCTTCTCTCCGAGGATGGCATCGACCTTACAGTCGATAAGCACCTGCACTTTCCGGCTGCGCATATGATTTTCGACCAGCATGGCTAACTGCTGGTCTAGAAAAGGCAGGATATGCGGAGTCATCTCCAGAAGAGTCACTGCGATACCCGAGCGGACCAATGCTTCGCAGGTTTCAACACCGATGAGGCCGCCGCCAATCACCACGGCCTGTTTGACCTTTTTGCCGTCACGCATTTTCCGCAGATAATCAGCATCCGCCATCGACAGCAGGTTGCACACCCCATCCAGATCAGTTCCCGGTATTGCAAGCGGTCTGGCCCTGGCTCCGGTAGCGATTATAAGTCTGTCATAATCAAGGCTTTCCTCTTTCGCCGTTTTCAAATCTCTGACACGGACGGTCCTGCCGGCCCTGTCGATCCCGACAGCCTCGGTTTCAGTAAGCGCTTTAATATTTTTTACTTTTGAGAAGAACTGGGCATCCCTGACCACCCCGGCGGGGGTTGCCAGCAGCATATTTCTGTCGTTGAAGACCCCGCCGATGTAATAAGGATAGCCACAGGCAGCCATCGACAAATCAGGATCTTTCTGAATTACGGTTATTTCTGCCTGGTAATCCAAACGCCGAGCCTTCGCCGCAGCCTTGGCTCCTGCGGCCGAACCGCCAATTACCACTATTTTTTTCATTCTTCTTCTCCTTGCGAGATACCCCCAAGCCTGCACATCTTGGTCTTTATTGCGCACTGTAAAATGGCATGCTGCTCATCTGACTGCTAAAAGTTAAAAACCTTTGCCTCTGCAGCAATATCAATCAAATGTGGCCCGCCATCCAGCATCATATTGGAATGAAAGTTTGCCTCGTCCAGTTTTCTGTTTTTTGCACAGGGCGTGCAGACACCTACAGGGACTTCGTTCTGCACAAGGTAGGGAAGATAATCGTTGGGGCAGTCTCCCGTTACAGTTCTCAGGCTGCCATCTTTTCCCTTTACGGCCCATTCGACGCCGCTGTCTATAAAAAATAAATCCACTTTATGGGCTTTGGAATGGGCAATTTTAGCAAATTGGAAACAGCGGGTCGCTTTCTCATTATCCATGGAGCGCAGCACAAACAGGAAATTCGCCATATTCTTTACTCCTTATGCTTTTGTTTTGGTTTTATGGAATTTTCTAAGGGCCGCCACAGGCTGAGACAGCGGCCCGTTCCCAAAGATCACGCCTTACCGCCTTCTCCTGCCCATGACGTTTTATCCTTAAAAATCATCTGTTGAGACATCGGAATGTCTGGCTTCCTGCCAGGAACACAGACGAACAGCTGATAAAAAAGTTCTCGAAATCACGGAGAAGAACAGATTGATCCTACCAATTCCCCTCGACATTAGGCCCCTGGCTATAGCGTACACTCCCTCCTTTAAAGGTAATGATCGCCTCCTTGACGGTGCCCTCAACATCATTAACCACCTTTATTCCCGCCGCCTCCAGCGTTCTGAATGCATTGGGACCGCAATATCCGGTAAGCAGGACATCCGCCCCCTTTTCAGCAATCATGGTCGCAGCCTGAATTCCCGCCCCCTTCAAGGCATTGACATTGGCACTGTTGTCCAGGGCCTCAAAAGCAAAGGTCTCCGAGTCAACAACCAGAATATATTTTGCCCGACCGAATCTGGGGTCCACCGCATCGGTGAGGTCCGCCCCTTTGGCACTCACTCCAATTTTCATAAATTTCCCTCTTTAATCTATCTGCATGATCGATTTTTTTACAATCGACGTCATCGTCAACGATCCTCCCTCAACCTTGGGAATGCCCACCACCCCCGCAGACCTGACTGTCATCAATCACCGGCAGTTTGCCGGCAATCATGTCATCGACAACTGCCCGGATCTCCGGACGTTCACCGTCATAATAGACATCGATACCAACCTGCCGAAACCCCATCAACGGACGCATGCCGATGCCGCCCACAACCAGGCGGTTGACCTTATTCCTCGCCAAGAGTTGAACGGGCACCATGCAGCCTCCCTGAACATGCGCTTCATTTTCGAGCAGGGAGACCTCTGTAATTTCTCCGTCTTTCACATCCACCAGGGTAAAAACATCGCAATGTCCGAAATGACCTGCCCGCTGACCGTCAAGACCACCCTGTCCCATTGAAGGGATAGCAATACGTACCATCGTCATTTTTCCACTCCTTTACTTATTGAAGTATTACAGGAATTTTCTAATTTTCTGACTGCTCACAGCCGGAACTCGCATAATTTCAGCCCAGACTTCTCGAAGAAGCTGAGCGGTTTTTGAAGCTGAATCGTACTCGAAAACATTCTTCCCCTGGATCATGGCCTTGGTAAATATCGGATCAAAGGGAATACTGCCAACCACCGTAATTCCCCGCTGAGCACACAAGCCCTTGATTTCCGAGGCCATCGCGGCATTCAAATCAAATTTATTAATGCAGACCATCGCAGGAACCTTGAAGTGTTCAGCCAGTTCCGCCACTCGCTGCAGATCATGGATGCCGGAAACCGTGGGCTCGACAATGATCACCAGTGCCGTTGCCCCGCCAATGGCGGCAATTACCGGACAGCCGATACCTGGAGGGCCATCGGTCAGGATGAGATCAGCCCCTTTTTCTTGGGCAATCTTTTCTGCTTCCCGCCGCACCAGACTGACCAGTTTACCTGAATTTTCCTGTGCAATCCCGAGCCTGGCATGCACCATGGGGCCGAATTTGGTATCGGAGATATACCACTCGCCGGACTTCTGGACCGGGAAGTCGATTGCCTTCTCCGGACAGAAATCAACACAGACGCCGCACCCCTCGCAGTTCAACGGATCAACCACGAAGTCCGCTCGAATAGCATCAAAGAGGCAGAGATCCCGACATGTACCGCACGCTACACAATCGTCCTGTCTGATCTCAGCCTTGGATCCACCCATAAATTCAGTAGTCTGAACGACAACGGGTTGCATCAATAAATGCAAATCCGCTGCGTCGACATCTGCATCACAGAGTATGCAGTTTGCAGCAAGCGAGGCAAAACCGGCCGTAATGCTGGTCTTCCCTGTTCCGCCCTTGCCGCTGACAATGACTAACTCTCGCATCATGTAATCCCCTCAACACTGGACAAGTTTTTGGATATCTTTGTACAGTGACCGAAACCGATCCGACCACTCGGGCATGACCTCGACAAAAGGTTTTCCACAAGAATAGGCTTCAGCCAATTTTCGATCGAAGGGAATCTCCATCAGAATGGGTAAACCTTCTTTATTCGCGTATTCCTGCACCCGTTTATCCCCTATATCCGCCCTGTTGATCACAATGCCGCAGGGAATGCCAAGACTGCGCACTGCCTCTACGGCAAGAATCAGATCATGCAGGCCAAAAGGTGTCGGTTCAGTCACCAGCAGGACGAAATCACTCCCCTTGATGGCTGTAATCACAGGGCATGAGGTTCCGGGTGGCGCATCAATAATAGAAATTGCAGCAACCGCTCCTTGGCTGCGGACCCTTCTGATAAGCGGCGGCGACATGGCCTCCCCAACCCGCAAACGGCCATGAATAAAACCGAGGCCGCCACTCCGTCCGATGCCAACCTCACCAAGGACTCGAGAACCGTCACTGATTGCCCCTTCGGGACAGACCTTGAGACATCCGCCGCAGCCATGACAGAGCTCGGGAAAAACCAGGACCTTCTTTGCAATCACAGTGAGCGCCCGAAAACGACAAATCTCCGCACATGCCTTGCATGCCGTGCACAGGTCTTCCTTTATGGCCGGAACCCAGGCCGTAATCTCGTCAGTCTTTTGAATTTCCGGGTTCAGAAAGAGATGGGCGTTAGGCTCTTCCACATCGCAGTCAAGCAGGCAGACATCCCCCCCTAATGAAAGCGCCAGGTTTGTCGCGACTGTTGTCTTTCCTGTTCCGCCTTTGCCGCTGGCCACACTGACGACCAACCCCCTTTTCTGATGGTCATTTCCGTCCCAAACGCCAATCGAGGCCAGGAGACTCATCATTCTTTCCGCATCCCCAGGCCCTGGATTCACCTGCAGCTGCATGAATACGCCAAGACCCTCGGTTGACTCATGGAATTCTTTTGGAGAGAGAGGACTTACAACCGCACAATTAATGAAAGGATCACTTTTTATCACCTCTTTGACAAGAGACAGCGCCGTCCCCTGAAGCAGTTCCTCGCCAACCACCAGGACATCAATTGAACCTGCGCCTATTCTCTTTATTGCATCCTGCTGCGATTTGGCCCAACTGACCGTCACACGATTGAGTTTTGAAAGTTCGTCCGCCAGAATTGCAAGTGACGCATTGTTGCTGCAAGCCATCAAAATAGTAAGCATATATCAATCCAGTTCCTGACAGGCTTAGCTGTCATTTGATAATATTCCCGTTTGCGCCTCCAATCCAACGCAAGCATTTGAACTTCCTTGCCCTTTCTCTGCGTCGGGACCGACAGCCGTGTACCGACGACACATCCTCATCGTTTTCATGACTGATTCCACCTGCATGTGCACCCTCTGCACCCAGGCAGACTGAATTTGGCCAGATCCCCCCCCTGCACATAACTTTCGATGACCTTTTCAACGTCACCGGAGAGGAACGGAATCACCTCAACCCCGTTCGCCTCCAAAATCCTGGCCGGAGCTTCACAGAGGGCGCCACAGAGCAGGACCCGCACATCCAGAGCACGGATGAGCATCAGAGAACGATTGAGAAGGTGCCCTTCAAACGGCTCGTGCCTCCTCTCAACAACCTTTGCCCCCTGAACTTCGACCACCAGCAGTGTCCTGGCTGAATCAAAAACAGGCGAGATCTTCGTACCCCAGATAGTGATGGCAATTTTCATAGCCGGTATATGCCCCCCCGTCTTTAATAATTAGCAAACATCGGACCAGCTGGATACGAATTATGAATATTTTTTATTTTCAGTATGATAAAGAATACAAGAGGACATACTAGAGGGGCACAGCAGGACTGCAGAGTCGCAACAATGCGACCAAATGCGACGGAACAGAGTCGCGCGCGTGCGACTCTTATGGATTGCTACGAGAAGAACGGCCGTCGTACTTCGGGAGGGAGATTTGATACTTCTGCAGCTTCCTGAAAAGAGTGCTCTTATGAATACCCAGATCTCTTGCGGCAGCAATGCGGTTGTAATTATTCCGTTTCAATGCAGCAACTATAGTCTCTTCCTCAAAAGCGGCAACATTTTCACCAATGACCGATTTTGCAGGAGAGAGCATCCGATCCTTCCGTTGCAAAAGTGAAACCGGAAGATGCGACACCATGAGGTCCCCTGCATTACAAAGAACGAAACCGTGCTCGATTATATTTTCCAGTTCCCGGATATTGCCGGGATAATCGTGGGTCAGCAGCAGACTCATAGCCTCCTTGTCAACCCCGGAGATACTCCGGCCTTTAATAAAATTCAGTTTCTTAATGAAATGCTCGACCAGAAACGGCACATCCTCCATCCGCTCCCTCAACGGCGGCAAAGAAATGCTGATTATGTTTATACGGTAAAAGAGATCTCTGCGGAATTTCCCCCTCTCCACCATCTCTGCCAGGTTGCAGTTGGTCGCGGTCAGGATCCTGGTTTCCGTCTTGATTGCCTTTATACTGCCAAGTGGCTGGAACTCGCGCTCCTCAAGAACCCGCAGCAGCCTTACTTGAAAGGCAGGACTGGTATCGCCGATCTCATCAAGAAGGATGGTCCCCATGCCGGCGGCTTGAAACAGGCCCGGTTTGTCCTTGTCGGCATTGGTAAAGGCTCCGGCCTTGAAACCGAAGAGTTCGGACTCCAGAAGGGTGTCGGGAAGCGCTCCACAGTTAATGGCAATGAAGGGCTCATTTTTCCGCCACGACAAATTGTGCAGTGCGCGGGCTATCAATTCCTTGCCGGTCCCCGTCTCCCCTTCAATGAGTACGGTGCTGTCACTTTCGGCCACCTGCGGCAGGATATTGAAGATCCTTTTCATGGTCTTGCTGCGGCTCACCATATTGCCGAATTCAAAACTCCCGCTTAATTCGCGGCGCAATTCTTCAACCAGACTGTGATCGCGAAAGGTCTCAACGCCGCCCAGGATCTGGCCTTTACTATTTTTTAAAGGCGAGGTCGACACTGCGATCGGTACATTCTGCCGGAGGTTGTTGATGATATGCGTAGAACTGGAGACAAAGGATTTTCCTTCCTTCATTGTCCTCTTGAGGGCACAGTTCCCCTCGCACATATTCGACCGAAAAACCTCCCAGCAATAGCGGCCTATGGCCTCACTGCGGGGGGTTCCCGTGATTTCTTCGGCGGCACGGTTAAAACTCATGATTCTCCAGTCGAGATCAACCGTAAAAACCCCATCTGAAATGGATTCAAGAATTATTTCATTGGCGGCATCCGTGATGCTTTCCGCTGCTTTTGCTGCTTGAGAATTTTTTTTCATAGCCTCCCGATATTCCTCTGCCAAGGTACTTTAATGCCGTATCTCGCTATACTATGGCATCTCGCTATACTATGGATACAAGAATTGTAAAATCTGATTTTCCCTGCCTTCACGGCCACAGGCTTTGCTGCAAAAATGCAGCACTTTTACAGCAACTTACGAAGTCTTTGGCAAGAGACATGGAATTGCGCCCCCGTTGCGAAGCTAATGAGAGCGACGTGCAGTTCATCGTGTATCTAACCAGAATCACTACCCAATATCAAATCCCTGCCAGCTAGGGAAACGGCCTCCTGAACATCGCGAGAGAGAAAAAGAACCTCTGCCCTCTTTGTTGCCGTTGATCAAGAAAAGCCTGTTACATTCTATCTCAATTTTGAGCATCTAACACACTCAAGGTTCGTTCATCAGAAGAATAGAGACAAACAAACCAACACTCATGCCAGCGCAACCCGTTGTTTCATGCCTTTCGAAATTTCACGGGGAAGAGAGTCACCGTACCCCTGGAACCACCAATTCCAGGCCCGATCCAGCTCATACCTCCGTACCTTTTTTGGCAAGAATCCGGCCCTCAAGCCAAAAAACCGCATCCTCCCGAATCGTCAACTGGGTAAAATGCGCATCCTCCTGAAAAACCATATACCAATCAGGGCCAAGCCCTCAATCCTTTTTCTGGCCAGAGGACAGTCTTCCCCATACAGGTGAGAGACATCGTGCGAGGATATCAAGAATTGCAGGTTTGCCGCAACCGCTCTTTCCAGTCAGGCAAAACAAACCGATCGTTCTTTGATCGAGATTACGATCAGACTTTAAAATTACCGACGATGGTCCTTAACTCGGCAGACATAGAATCGAGACTGCCTGAACTGTTCTGGACCTCTTTACTGCTTTGAGAAATACCTGCAGCAGCAAGATTTACTTTGGAAATATCCCTGGAAATATCGTCAGCTACAATCGAACTTTGGCTGACATTTTCATTAACCTCCTGAATCCCTTGGCTGGCTTGGGAGATATTATTGGCAATTTCCTTTGTTGCTGCAGTCTGTTCTTCCACTGCAGAGGCAATCGTTCCTATAATATCATTAACTCCGCCGATCACCTCGGAAATCTGATTGATTTCCATGACAGTCGATCGGGTCATCTGCTGAACATCATTGATTTGGTTCTTTATATTTATAGTTGCCTGGGCAGTCTGCCTTGCCAGATCTTTAATTTCATTAGCAACTACTGAAAATCCTTTGCCTGCCTCCCCTGCTCGGGCAGCCTCGATTGTAGCGTTCAGGGCAAGGAGATTCGTCTGCTCTGAAATTTCTGTTATTGTTTCTGTAACCATGCTGATTTTTTGGGCCGCATTGCCAAGCTCTTCCATCTTTTCAGACGCACTATGCGCCTGATCTACCGCGTTTTTTGAAACATCTCTCGCCCGCTCAGCATTTTCGGCAATTTCATTGATGGTAGAGGTCATCTCTTCAGCTGCTGAGGCTACCATATTGGTATTAATGGAAGATTCTTCCATGGCAGAGGCAACATTGTGCAGATTGGCTGTCATTTCTTCCGAGGCAGTTGCTACACGAGTGGCTCTTTCTGAAGTATCTTCCGCCCCGGCAGACAGCTGTCTGGCTATCGTCGAGAGTTGATTAGCGGAATCATTGACAAGCTTTGAGTTCTCAGCAATCCGTCTGATCATGTCCTGAAGTTTTTCAATAAACCTATTGAACCAAAAACTGAGCTGACCGATCTCATCCTTTGAACTGGCATCAAGTCGCATTGTCAAATCACCTTCACCCTCGGCAATATCTTTGAGCATTGCAATCGTGCGGTTGACGGGTTTGATGACTGATCGCACGCTGAAAAAAAGTGGTGTAATGATGAAAACCAGGAGTGTAATACAGAGGATTTCGATTCCCCATATTATTTTTCTCAGAGCACTATACAGCTCAACAGCATTGTAAGCGTATGCGATTACGCCTATTTGTCTACCGTTCAAATCCACAACGGGGAAAACGCTGGTAAAATAGTCATTGATCCGGACTGACTTAAGCCTCTCCTGTCCGGCAGCCAGTAACTCCGGTGTCAACACGGAATCAGTGATATTTTTGTCAGTTGACGTAACAAAGACAAAGTTTCCGCTTATCGGGTTTTGGGAGGCATTCTGCAATCTGGTTGCTATCGGCAGAAAATCTTTTTTCATATAGACAGCAATGTACTCCTTATCATTACTGACGCTCCCCTTGACAATAGGATCGAAGGAAGAGAGTGACTCCACAGATCCCAAGTACTGGCCGTTTTCCGCTAAAACCGGAGCTATTCCGCGAAGGGAGAATCCATCGACGCCTATTTCGATACCGACAATTGGCTTGTGATCTCTGCTGATTGAGGCAACAGAAGTTCGGAACGAACTCAGGTCATCACTCTTGTGCTGGTTTTTATCCCACAGACGCAGGAGGCTTCTGGAAGGAGGGACATGGAAGTGGATTTGCAGTGATTTGACATCGTTGTTTTCCAGATAACCGTTCTCAACCGATTTAAAATATTGCAAAAGATGCTGACGTGCCAATTCCATTTGAGGATCATCGGCATTGTTGAGGTTTCCATTGTAAGCAATTTGATACGCTTCCAGAACGTTCTTTTCCCGGCTGAACAAAGAAGATTGAGAAAGGAGATTTTCCGCTATACGTTTCTCGCGGGAGGTGATGTCGGCGACTTTTGATATAACTATTCGATCAAGATTTTGGTTGGCAAAATGTTCGAGCATGGTGTCTGCGATAAAAAAAAGAGCAGCGGAGAAAATTACTGTAACGCTTATTGCTGGCAACAAAATCCGCATTCCAATCCCCTGCACATTTACCATAACGTAAGCCTCCCCTGAAAGAAAAGTCAGTAACCACGAGCAAAGCAGGTGGTTTATTAAAGAGTGAACAGCACTATATGAGTCTGTACAGGGATCAGCTCTTTCGATTATCCCTATCTTTCACCGTTCGTTGAAAGGCGGTTTCCTGAGAACCAGTGCAGAAATTGTTCAAATCGAGATGTGGCTCGGTCCGTTCAGGACCGAAGCTGCCTCCTAACCTTTAAGTTGCACATTGCTGATAAATCTCAACACGTCATGTTAAAGCATATTATAATTTATCTACCATATCAAAACATATTATACATACGACATGACCTCCGACAGCAATTGTGCGTCAATCACCCCCAACCAGAACCGTCAGTTTATTGCCCGGCTAGAACAGCATCTGGAAAACCATGCAATCTGAGTCTGCCCTGCCCCTGCCGTCTCATGCTGGGGGGGAATTTCTTTTGTCTGACAGGATTGGCAAGATATCTCTTAGGCATTTTTTTCCACAACCATCGCTGTCGGTATTTGCATCGCCGAGAGTTACTTCAAAAAATCTGCAGCCGGTACCAAAGAGAAAAAGGCCTCTTCTCAAAACGCGAACCCGTCGCAGTATTCAAACGCCCAGAATCTGCAGCTATCGTATGGAGGCAGTGGTTTATGAAAACGAAAGGAGAATTTGTTGCCGGCATCCCTCAACGGCATGTTTCAGAGATGGAGAACGGCAAGCGCCCCATCGGCAAAGAGACGGCCAAAAGATTGAGCAAAGCTTTACATACCGACTACAGGGTGTTCCTATAGAATCGATAACTGGCCCAAGTAAAGATGGAGCGGGATAGAGTTAAACATGAAGGGGTGCAAGTCGGAATGTATCGTATCACGCTTCTTCGTAAAGAGCTTGGCCTTCGGTACCGCCAGATAAGGAAATTCACGGCAACAACAAATTCCAAACACTCTGAAGGTCCAAAGCAGTGGATATCATGGGTCCAAACAGCCTATCACAGCATGAAACATCTGTCTATACCTGGTATTTACAGGAGAAATGCGATAATAATGTCAGACACCTCATTGATATTCGGTTGAGGGAATTCTGTCATCGAACCACTCGTGAATTTATTCAATACTCCTAAATAAAATCGACGATTGAAAGAAATATACTTACAGAAGAGGCAACCGTGCAGAAATCAAGAACATTTCAGGTAACTGAAAGAATAATACTTTTTCAATGCCCTTCCTGCCGCGCCAAGAAAAGAATAGCAGTTGCCTCCGATCGCCGGCGGAAAACAGTATGTTGTCAGAAATGTGGAAGTAAAACTTTTTGTAATCTTAACCGAAGGCAAGATCCAAGAACCAATCAGAGTGGACTTGTGCTAATGGTGGTTGGCAGCAATACAACTGAAGTCAATTTGCTCGATATCTCAATCAACGGTGCAGGAATTGAAATGAAGTTGCGGTCAAGGGCAAAAGTTGCGGTTGGGAACGAGGTGTATTTAAAATGCAGCTGGAACCCTCTTTTATTCAGCCAGAAAGGCTATGTTATTAAATCAATCAGAGGAATTAAGATTGGAATGGAGCGCCGGGATTAGGACCAGAAATAAAAAACAGTCAAAGAGTAATCAAGTCGATAGAGGCAGCGCCAGAAATGGTTCTGCCCTTTTTGAATCAGGACACCACGAGGTCTGAGCGTTTCACGCTGTATCAGCCTTTTTTTAAAGATCATCTGGATTATGCGAAAGCGACAGGACGGAATGAAATGCCTGCCGATTCTACGGGAAAAGCATCCACCTATTTGATGCCTGCGTTCCCGGTGAGGTTTCAATCATGCTCGTGCATGCTCTCCCTGGGGAACCCTGATGCACTGTTCCCTTTACGAGCCGCCCAAAACGGGGAAAAGTTGCTTGAGACCGTTTGCAATAAATTCCACGCCCATAGCGGCCATGATCAGACCCATGAGCCTGGTTACTATGTTGATGCCTGTCCTGCCAAGCAGCCGGGTAATGGCGGGGGCCAGTCGGAACAGAATAAAAGTCAGGCATGAGAGAAGCACAATAGCGCAGAACAGATAAAAATAGTGCGCTGTCGATGCATGGTGCTGGGCGTAAAGGATAACGGTGCTGATAGCTCCAGGACCAGCCAGGAGCGGAGTTCCGAGGGGTACAACGGCTACGCTGTCCCGATCGACTGAATCGAGTTGTTCCTCCTTTGTCTGTTTGATATTGCTGATTTTAGCGTTCAGCATTGAGATGGCCATAAGCAATATCAGAATACCTCCTCCCACCCGAAAAGAGCCGACGGATATCCCGAAAAATTGAAGAATAGACTCACCGCTGAACAGGACGACGAGGAGAATAATCCCCATGGATATGGATGCTATGGAGCTGTTTTTGTTGCGAGTCTCTGTGTCCTGATTCGCCGTCATATTGATAAAAATCGGAAGGGTCCCCACCGGGTTGACAATAGCCAGCAAGGCGACGAAGAATTTCAGATACTCGTTGATACTTCCTGTTTCCATCCATAAAGCCTTTTGTCGTTGTCTTCCAGAATAAATTCCTCTTAATCCGGTTTACCTTGGGGGTAGTGTTCTTTTGAAATTCGGTTGCAAACTCAGATAGCCGAAAGCCCCAGATTGCGTTTTCAGGGGATGGTATCGAGCCGGGTCAGGTTCTTGTTGGCTGATACCGGCGAGGGAATAAGTAAGGCAGAGTCATTCAGTTGGCTCTGCCTGTTTTCCCGATAAACCAAACTTGTTCAGGCTCTCTTCCTCCTGACCACACCAGCAAGCCTGATTAAGCCAGCACCGAAGAGGCCCCTGGTGGCTGGGAACCTCCTACCACCTGTGATGTTCACGATAGCAGTCTTCCAGGCATTCATGTTCACGTTCTCGCGCCCATTCTTCGCATCGATGGTGGTGCGGGTGGCCAGGTTCATAACATTCCTGCAGGCGTTCTTCGTAATGCCTACGACAATGATGCTCACAAAAATGATCTCCTTCCTCCGCTATTGTAAAGCGGGAGGAATCCTGCTGTGATGACCCCTTGGTATCATCAGCTTTAACGCCGGTCATTGACGAAATGTCAGTATTGCCAGGTGCAGCAGTCTGCCCGGCGATAGATAAAGAGGGTAAAATCAGGGCCAGTGACAGCAAGGCAAAATTGAGCAAAATTTTTGAGAAAAATGTTTTAATCATGTTTCCTTCCTCCTTGAAAGTTCGAAAAAATCTATTGAGAATCCGTGATTCACCTTCTATCCTCGTGTCCCCCGCCTCTGCCGTGATCATCATGCTCTCCGCCCCTGCCATGGTCGTCGTGCCACCACCAGGGAGGAGGCCAAAAACAGCCGTTAAGAGATACAAGCACGGTGAGTAGAGTAATCAGTAATTTAATCTTTTTTTTCATGCAATTCCCATTTAATTTTCAAAACAGATGGATCGGCATTGTCCGAAAGTGATTGCAAAATCCGGAGGCAACAAAAAAGGGTTTAAGCCAAAGCGGCTTAAACCCTTGATTTTACTGGTAGGCGAGAGGCGATTCGAACGCCCGACCTTCGGCTTCGGAGGCCGACACTCTATCCA
>JARLHL010000113.1 GCA_031292275.1 Desulfocapsaceae bacterium
CCATCACCACCCGATTGAAGGCAATCCACTCCAGACCGTACACCGCACAAAACACCTCTATCGGAGATAAAACCCGTTTATGGCGCGGTCTGGTTGTGGCCTCCGTGTTCTGCCTGCCGTTTGCCTCCCAGGCCGGAGAGACGATCAACTACACCGGCAGTTCTTCGGATTTAACAACCGGCACCCTGGCGGGCTCCGATAATGCGCCGGGCAGCGTGTATTCCACGTCCAGCACCTCAGGCAATAGCGTTACGGTGAATAGTGCCGCTGGAGCCGATCCCTATCGAGTGTTCGGGGGCTTAAGCGACAGCGCGACCGTCACCAACAACAGCGTCCATTTCATCAACGGCAGCATCCTCAACAACCTTTACGGCGGCTATGACGTGGGCGGATTCAACGCCGCCGGCAACAGTGTCGTGATGTCCGCGGGCTTGGTCGGAGGATATCTCCTCGGTGCCATCAGCCTGACGGCGGAGGTGGTGGGCAACTGTGTCCGAATGGATGGCGGGACAGTGACCAACAATATTTATGGTGGTTCCGCCAATGGGGCGGGCAAGGCTGAAAACAACACGGTCATCATGACTGGTGGCCTAGTTAAAACTAATCTTATCGGGGGATTTAGTGCTTCTGGCACTGCAACGAATAATATTGTAACGATCAAAGGCGGCGAAATACGCTTGGATGTCTATGGCGCGGACAGTGGTTCTGGAAATGTGACAGGTAATACTGTAATGGTTGAAGGCGGCAAAATAACTGTGGGCATCTATGGCGGTAACAGTTGGGATGGAGACGCAACAGGTAATACTGTCACGGTCAAAGGCGGCGAAATTGGTCAGAATGTTTTGGGCGGTAATAGTGGCGGAATTGTAACGAAGAATACCGTCATGATTGAAGGGGGTGAAATAGCCTGGCATGTCTATGGCGGCAGAAGTTGGGGTTCTACTGTAGGAGGTGCAAGTGATAACACCGTAACTATTTCCGGCGGCAAGATTAACGGTAATGTTTACGGTGGGAATAGTGATTCTTTCAATACTACGGGTAACACCGTAACTATTTCCGGCAACCCGGTGTTGAGTACGGCGGTGTTGTATGGAGGCTTTTCGTCATCTTTAAACAGCAGCGCCGACCATTTCTCCGGCAACACGCTCAACGTCCAAAACGGCGGTATGCTTGTCAAAGGCATCGCCAATTTTGAGAACTACAACTTCTCCATCCCTGCCACTCTAGCCAGCGGCGGCACCATGCTGACCGTGACAAATGCCGTTGATTTGACCAATACGAACATCAATGCCCGCGTCGCTAAAAGCAGTCAGTTGGGGCAGTACATCCTGATCCAGTCGACAGGCGGCATTACGGGGACGCCCAATGGTCCCCTAGGCTCCGCCCCAAGCGCAGGCACCCCGGGCGACTACATCCTCACCAAAAAAACGATCACCCAAAACACCCTGTCGGTCGACCAATCCCTCGCCTGGAATGCAAGCGGTGCTAATGCTGCTTTGGCCCATGGCACATTCACCCTGGATGCCGGAGAAAGCTTTGAAATCGACACCCCTTTAAACAACCAGGCCGCCAACGCGGCGACCGGTTGGGATGGTCAGAGCCTGAGTAAAAACGGCGATGGGCAGTTAACGCTGAGTGGCCAAACCAACTGGACGGGCAATACCTCCCTGAATGCCGGAACACTGACGCTGGACGGCAGCGCCGGCGGCGCGCATCTCGTTGGCGATATTGTTGGCCGGAGCGGCAGCAGCTTCAGGCTCGTCAATGGCGCCAGCTTCACCGGCAGCATCGACCCGACCGACGTCGTCATCACCGGCCCTAACAGCGTTTGGAACGACACCGGCGCCTCGGTCATTGACAGCCTGACCCTGGTGAGCGGCGGAAACTACGGCTTCACTGCTCCCGTGGGCGGGGTTTACAAAACCCTCAACATCAACGGCAGTCTGAACGGTAACGGCAACATCACGATGAACACCAACCTTGGCGCCCAGCAAGGCGACCGGATCGTCGCCCATGAAACCGCAGGGCAGCACAGCGTCACCATCCGCAATCAGGGCGGCGACCCGAGCGGTCCCGGCCAAAGCCTGAAACTGATCGAGGTCAGCACACCTGGCTTGAGCAACGGCACCTTCGTGCTGCCCAGCGGCCAGGTCGATGTCGGGGCCTACCGCTACGGCCTGCTGCGCGGCGAGCAGCTTGCCGGCGGCGACGCGGGCGACTGGTACCTGGCAAATACCCTGGAGAAATCCAATCTGACCAACGGCGTACTGGCGGCGGCCAACACGGCCAAGTACGCCACCTTCGCCTCGCTCAACAACCTGCACAAACGCCTGGGCGAGCTGCGCCTTGATCAAAGCGGCGACGCGGGCAACGACCTGTGGATGCGGGCCTATGAAAAGCGTTACACCCTGCATCTCGACGGCTCGGTCGACCAGAAGGTGGACGGTTTTGAAGCCGGTTACGACCACCAGTTCCGCTTCGACGGCGGGCGTTTTTATGCCGGGGCCCTGGCCGGTGGCGGCCAATCGCGGATCGACAGCAACCGGGACGGTTCAGGCAGTATCGACAACAACCAGATCGGGGCCTACGCCACCTGGATTCTGGACAACGGGTTCTATGTGGACCTGATCGGCCGTCATTTCTGGTTCAGGCACGACTATAACCTGCAGCCGCAGGGATCGACGCTGCCCGAAACAGGCAGTGCCGACAACACCGCCTGGTCGCTGGACGTGGAGACCGGCAAGCGTTTTGACTGTAAAGATGGCTGGTATCTGGAGCCGCAGGCCGAGCTGAACTGGCTGCGCAACAGCCGGGCCGGATTCACCTCAAGCCTTGGCAACCGGATCACGCTGGACAGCAGCCAGACGGTCAACGGCAGGCTTGGCCTGGCCGGAGGCAAAGTCCTGACCAGCGACACAGGCCGGCTGACCCAGGTCTACGGCCGGCTGGACTGGAGCAAGGACCTGAGCTCGGATGGCCGGGTCGCGATCAACGGCAACAGTTTCGATGCGGTGAAAGACGACGGGGCCTGGACTGCGGCCATCGGCGTGCAGACCGCGGGCGGCGAGCAAGACAGACTGCAGTTCTACACCGAGGTCGAGGCAGGTCTTGGCAGCCCGGCAGTTAAGCAGAACTGGGGCGTCAACGTCGGTCTGCGCTGGAGCTTCTAACCAGCACTGCAGCACGGTAGGGTGGACAAAGCATAGCGTGCCCGCCCCACACTCCTTCCCTTTCCCTGACAGCCAACACAATCACGCAGCCGTGCCGCCTGTTTGCGCGACTCAATCGTGTTATTTCATGACACCCCGCCGTGGCAGCGTAAAACGCTAACATTTATTTGAAGTGACCATCCAAAACTGCAATCCCTTGAAAATATATTCAAAATTATACACTTACAGCAAATTGAACCAGCAAATAAAGGCATTAATTTAAAAATGATCGTTCACTTCAATTTGACTAATGCAAATTAATTCACCTATTATTTGTAAGGCAACATTTCAGAAGACGAATTACAGGCTTTCAATTTTCATTCAATTACAACAAAGGAAGACGCCATGAAACCAATAGAACAAGAAGAAATTGAGCAAATAAAAAAACAGGCTGAAGATGAATTCAAAGCGATGTTTGGCCAACTCGAAAAAGGCACCTCTACATCGGAGCCCCGCCACCAGTTGCCGCAGGACCAGATCAACGGGAAAAAGACTTTACGGCAATAACCGGCACAGCGCAGGGAAATCACCGATCTGCCAAGAAACAGAGAGTGGTCAAAACGGGAAACCAGTCAGGGGAGACAAGCACGGCAGGACATGGAGGATGAGCCTCAGGGAAAGGACACAGGTGTCAGGGATTCAAACGCCATAGATAACAACCGGACAGGCATCGCCTGCCTGTCCCAAAGATGAGAACGGGTCCTTCGTGGTCGGGCCTAGCTTCTCATATAGATCCTGATAGTCTCGGCTATCGTCTTGAATATTCTAACAAACTCATCCTCATCCCGTTCAAGCAGGGTAATCCGGAATCCTTTCAGATCTGTGGCAAAGGAGGTCAGGGGCACCACGCAGATGCCGGTCGCGCCGAGCAGATAATAGACGAAACGTTTGTCGCAGGCCGTTCCCGCCGGACTCACCAGAGACTCAACCAGCTTTTTGATCTCGGGATTGGCTATGGGCAGGCTCTGCCTGGAATTCAGGGCTCCATCCTCGAAACAGACGCTCATATAAAAGGCACCGTTCGGTCTGTTGACCAGCACGCCCTTCACATCCTTCAGGCAGTTGTAGGCAATATTGGAAAACCGCTCATACCTGCGGATCCGTTCATTCAGATATCCCTGATACTCAGGATGCTGCATGACCCTGGGCAGGACCATCTGCGGCAGGGTGGTGGAGCAGACCTCAACCATTTTGGCGTTCAGAATGGAGGTGACATACTTGGCAAACATCGGATCCTTATCGCCATTGTAGACCTCCATCCAGCCGCATCGCGATCCGGGCCAGGGCATCTCTTTGGATATCCCTTTCATGGCGATGCCCGGCACTGTGCCGATCACGTCGGAAAGCGGCGAGGTGCTCATACCGTTGTAGATGATATTGTGATAAATTTCATCGCAGATCAAAAAGAGGTCATACCGATGGGCAATCTCGACGATCTGCTCCAGGACCTCGGTGGGGTAGACCGCCCCGGTGGGATTATCGGGGTTGATGATCAGGATCCCGGCCACAGCCGGATTGTATTTGACGTTCTTCTCAATGTCATCGATGTCGGGGTACCAATGATTGTTGGGATCCAGGATATAGGTCAGGGGCCGGTCTCCGGCATGGGCTGCCTCCGCCGAGGAATGGGTTGAATAGCTGGGCGTCGGCACGATAACCCTGGCGGTTCTGCGCAGGAACCCGAAGACCTTGGATATCGCGTCACCAAGACCATTAAAGAAAAGGATATCCTCGGCATCTATCTGGGCACGGCCCCGTTTGTTGGTCCTCTCGGCGAGAAATTCCCGGGTGGAAAGAACCCCCCGGGTCGGACAATAGCCGTAGGTGTGATCGTCCATGACCGCCTCGGCCACGATCTCCTTCATCCAGCCGGGGATCTTCTCCCCTTTGGCCACGGGATCTCCAATATTCTCCCAGTTGGTTTTCAGCCCCAGTTTCTGCAGTTTCATGCCGACATTGACGATATTGCGAATCTCGTAGGTCAATTCGCCGGCACCCATATGCACTATATCCGTTCTCATTTAAAACAACTCCCTCATCTGGTTAATCTGAACATGATGCCTCGCCGCTCCGCAAGGAACTTTCCACTTACCACAGCATTAAAACCAAGTCAATACAGATGGATGGAGTGTCATTACTTTGTCATGATTCATCATACTTGTGCAGCTTGTTCTGCAGCGTTTTTCTGGTAATTCCCAGCCGTCTGGCCGCCTCGCTCTTATTGCCGCCTGTTTCGTTAAGCGTTTGTAATATCATATTTTTTTCAGCCTCGAACAGCGAGTTCGGACGATCCTCCAAGGCTTGATCCAAAACAGCATCCTGCTGTCTCTGGATTGTCAGGGGCAGGCTCTTTTCGGTGAGCTGATCACCACGCATCAGGATGACACCCCGCTCGATGGCGTTCTCCAGTTCCCGGACATTGCCGGGCCAGGCATAACGGCAGAGCAGGTCCAGACAGCTTGAGGTCACACATTCCACCGTTCTTCTGTTTTTCTCGGCGAATTTCTTGACAAAATAGTTAACAAGCAGTGGAATATCTCCCCGACGGTCCCGCAGCGGCGGCACCGTCAGCATCACCACATTCAGCCGGTAATAGAGGTCCTCGCGAAAAGTCCCCTTTTTGACCTCCTCATCCAGATCACGGTTGGTGGCAGCAATGATCCGGACGTCAACCCGCAGCGTCTCTTCGCCGCCGACCCGCTGCAGTTCCTGCTCCTGCAGGACCCGAAGAAGTTTGACCTGCATGGCCTGACTGGTCTCGCCGATCTCATCGAGAAAAAGTGTGCCGCCGTCGGCCTGGACGAATTTCCCCTCCCGCCGCCGGTCCGCCCCGGTAAAGGCCCCTTTCTCATGGCCGAACAGTTCTGACTCCAGCAGGGTTTCAACCAGGGCCGCACAGTTGACCTTCACAAAGGGACCGTTGCGTCTGGCGCTGTTGCTGTGCAGGGATTCGGCCACCAGTTCCTTGCCTGTCCCCGACTCGCCGGCGACCAGGACCGTTGCCTCTGTTGGGGCAACATACCCTATCATTTCAAGAAGTTCCATCATCGGTGGCGAGGTGCCGATGATGGAACTTTCCAGCACGGCGACATCAGCTGCCGCCTCCCGCATCTTTTCTTTGACCTGGCGCTGCTCCAGAGCCCTCCCCAGGGTCAGGCGAAGCCGGTCAAAGTCAAGCGGCTTGGTCAGGTAGTCATGGGCACCGTGCTTGATAGCCTCCACCGCATCATCTACCGAAGAGTAAGCCGTCATGATGATGACCGGCAGGCCTGGCTGGATCTCATGAATCCGCCGGAAGGCCTCATGACCGTTCATCTTGGCCATTCGGACATCCATCAGCACCGCATCATAGCTATTCCGTTTCACGGCATCAACAGCCGTGGAACCGTCATCGGCCTCAACGGTCCGCCAGCCCCACTCCTTCAGCATCGAAGAGAGCATGAATCGATGGACCCGTTCGTCATCCACTACCAAGACCGTGATCTGCTTGTCAGATTTTCCCACCGTCATGCCGGCCCCCGTCCTATTCCGTAGTCACCTTCTTCAGCAACCAGGCCATATTCTCACCTAGGATCCTCAAGGTATTGATGCCCTCCTCATCTTTGGCCACCTCACCTTTCTCCCTCCCAATCCCGATATTCCAATAAGAGGAACCGACCACAATCATCTCGCTGATCAGGAAAAAGCTGTTCATGGCCTGAAAGGCATGCATCGCTCCGGCCCTTCTGGCCGCAACCACAGAGGCCCCCAGCTTGCGCTTCAGCATATCGGGATTTGCCCGGCCGACCATGCCGCACCGGTCTATCAGGGCCTTCATCTCCGAGGACACATCGGCAAAATAAGTGGGCGAGCCAAGCAGAATTCCATCGGCCCCCTCCATTTTTTCCAGACATTCGTTGACGATGTCATCATCGAAGACACAGCGCCCGTTCTTCTTTGTAAAGCAGCCGAAACAGGCCCTGCATCCATGAATAGTCTTCCCTGCCATCTGGACCAGTTCTGTGTCAATGCCCTCCCGGGCCAGGGCCTCCAGGCCCGTCTCCAGCAGCTGGGCCGTGTTGCCGTTTTTCCTCGCGCTCCCGCAAAATGCGACCACCTTCAAAATTTCCTCCATATCTATCCGTTTTTCGGTTTATCATTCCTGGCATCCCGGTCTTCTCCGGTCTTGAGATCAGGCCCGGCCAAAGACAAGTCACGCCGCTCAGGGTCCAAGGGGGCAGACGAAGCCGACATTCCGGAAAGCCCAGGGCAAAATCACGACAGGCACCCAAAAACACATCAAAAAGTATTAACGGGATTCACCGGACCGGGCAACTCTTTTCCACACCGCAGAACAATGGGTATAGATTCAAGGAAACGCAAGGAAAAAATTAATGACGTTCTCCTGCAAGCCAGCTATACTCTCGCAGAGCGTGGCGGGCAGACCGGCACTGCACCGGAGACAAGCTCTCCCTGTGGACGGCGCCTCTTGAAAAAAAGCACTGCAAAAACAAGCATAATTATGGAAAAGATATTGATTCTGACCACAGGAGGAACCATTGACAAGATCTATTTTGACGCAAAAAGCACCTACGAGGTGGGGCCGCCCCATATCGCCGCTGTCCTGCGCGAGTTGGATCTGGCTGTTGCCTATTCGGTTCGTTCCCTGCTCAGGAAAGACAGCCTTGAGCTGACGGAGCAGGATCGGGACTCCATCCTGCATGAGGTGCTGGCCGCCGAAGAAGAAAAAATCCTGATCACCCACGGCACCGATACTATGGTTCAGACCGCCCTCCACCTGGCCCGGGTCCGGAATAAGACTATCGTGCTGACCGGATCCCTGACCCCCGGACTCTTCAAGACCTCTGACGCCCTCTTCAATATCGGCTGCGCCCTGGCCGCGGTCCAGATCCTGCCTCCGGGGGTGTATATTGCGATGAACGGCACCATCTTCCCCTATGACAAGGTCCGGAAAAATCTTGAGAAAAACAAGTTTGAAGAAATCTGATCTCCAGGTCAGGATCGAGAGGATCGTCAACGGCGGCTTCGGGCTGGGCAGACTTGGAGACGGCCGGATCGTCCTGACCGGCAAGGTGCTGCCGGGTGAACTGGTGACCATCGGGATCATCGAGGAAAAAAGGCAGTATCTCTACGCCCGGGCCGAGGCCATCGAAGAGCCTCATCCGGCCCGGATCCTCCCCCCTTGCCCCTGGTACGGACAGTGCGGCGGCTGTGATCTCCAGCATTGCAGTGCCGACCAGCAGCTCCTGATCAAGACCGACATTCTCCAGGATCTCTGCCGGCGCCAGTTCCCCAAACCGGAGGCCTTAGAGCCGAATCTCTTCCGGGATATCCTGCCCTCGCCTGTGAACTTCGGCTACCGGCAGCGAATCCGTTTGCAGGCGGATCCCCAGCGCAGGCTTGGTTTTCTGGGTCTCCGCTCCCACCGGATCACGCCCGTCAACCACTGCCCGGTTGCCGCCCCGGAGCTGAATGCTGTCCTCTCCGAACTGTCGCGGAGCAGCGCCTGCAGGACACTTCTCAACCGCTGCCGAGAACTCGAACTGCTCCTTGCCCCCCGATCCTCCAAAGTGGTCTGCCTCTTCCACCTTGACAGGAAACCGCGTCCGGCGGATATCAAACAGGCCGAAGCCCTCACAGTGGCGATCCCCTCGATCGAGAGGGTCTTCTTTCAGGGACCGGATTTTCCGCTGACCGGCCCCTTCGGCAGTAAAGAGAGCCTGCAGACCAATACCCTGCAGATGCGGCTGCCGCCCTTTGCCGAGGGTGAGGGGCCGCTGACCCTTGAATGGGAGGTAGGAGGATTCTGTCAGGTCAATCTCCGCCAGAACGAACGTCTGATCGGCGCCGTCCTCAATGCCTGTCTGCCGGGCCGGGACGAGTCGGTGCTCGATCTCTTCTGCGGCATGGGCAATTTTTCCATCCCCCTGGCCCGCAGGGCCGCCGCGCTGACCGGTTTTGAAGGCCAGGGATCGGCCATCCGTAGCGCCCGGAAAAACAGCCTGGAGGCAAGCCTTGCTAACACCATTTTCGAAAAATCCTCCATCCATCAGGCCTGCAGGGACCTCGTCCGCCAGGGCCGCATCTTCGACTGTGTCGTCCTGGATCCCCCCCGGCAGGGCGTGCCGGGACTGGCCCGGGAACTGGCGGCCCTGACCCGGGGCAGGATGGTCTATGTCTCCTGCGATCCGGCCACCCTCTGCCGTGATCTGGCGGAGCTCACAGGGCAGGGGTTCGGGATCCGGCACATTCAGCCCATCGATATGTTTCCCCAGACCCACCATATCGAAACCATTGTCCTGCTTGAAAAGAATTGACATGACGACTCTTTCCCGGTAAACGATTAGGCGGTATTTGCAGAATGCGGCCTTTGATGCCGCCTTTTTTTTTGAGTTTGCCGGAGAGGTCCTCCCATCGCCGAAGCATCCTGGCCGAGGCGCTACCCAACCTTATTTTTACTATGAATAAAGATAATCAGATATTGAAACAACGGAGGGAGAAGGCCGAGGCGCTGGCGGCGCTCGGTGTCAACCTGTACAGCAACTCGTTCAAGCCGGCCAACGCCATCAAGGATCTGCTCCCCAAGGGAAAGCACCTGGCGCCCGAGGCCTTTGACGAGACCCGGTTCACCTACACCATCGCCGGCCGCATCCTCTCCATGCGCAAGTTCGGCAAGGCCGCGTTCTGCCATATTGTCGACAGCTCTGCCCGTATTCAGGTGTATGTCAAAATGGATACCGTTGGAGATGAGCAGTATGCCGCCTTCAAGAAATGGGATATCGGCGATATCGTCGGAATCGCAGGGAAGCTCTTCAAAACCCAGACCGGTGAACTCTCCGTCCAGGCCGACACCCTGACCATGATCTCGAAATCACTGCGGCCTCTGCCCGAAAAATGGCACGGGCTTACCGATGTGGAGACCCGCTACCGTCAGCGCTATGTGGACCTCATTGTCACTCCCGAGGCCCGGGAGACCTTTCGCAAACGGGTGGAGATCATTCGTCTGACCCGCGAATATCTAAACAACCGCGGGTTTATGGAGGTGGAGACCCCCATGATGCAGCCGGTGCCGGGGGGAGCCACAGCCAAGCCCTTCAAGACCCATCATAAGGCCCTGGACATGGATCTCTACCTGCGCATCGCCCCGGAACTCTATCTGAAGAGACTTCTGGTGGGCGGCTTTGAAAAGGTATTTGAGATTAACCGGAATTTTCGCAATGAAGGGCTCTCGACCCGGCATAATCCCGAGTTCACCATGCTCGAGTTCTACCAGGCCTACGCCACCTATCACGATCTGATGGATCTCACGGAAGAACTGATCTCCTGGCTCAGTCAGGAGGTCAACGGCACCATGGAGATCGAGTACCAGGGTACCAAGGTCAATCTGGCCCCGCCCTGGAACCGCCTGACCATGGACGAGGCCCTCGTCAGCGTCGGAGGCATCTCCCCGGAGGTCCTGACCGACCCGTCAAAGATCCTGGACCTGGCCAGAGAGAAGGGGATCAAACTGGAGGAACAGGCAGGACCGGGCAAGGCCAAGACCGAACTCTTTGAACTGCTGGTCGAGGAGAGGCTCATCAACCCGACCTTCATAACCTCATACCCGACGGAGGTCTCGCCTCTGGCCCGAAAAAATGAGGAAAATCCTGAAATCACCGACAGGTTTGAACTCTTCATCACCGGTCGCGAGATAGCCAACGCCTTCAGTGAGCTGAACGACCCCATTGACCAGCGGCAGCGATTTGTCAAACAGATAGAGGAACGGGGCGACGATGAGGAGGTCCACCCTGTCCTTGATGAAGACTATGTCCGGGCCCTGGAATACGGTATGCCGTCGGCAGCAGGCGAAGGCATCGGCATTGACCGTCTGGTCATGCTGCTGACCGACTCACCCTCTATCCGCGACGTCATCCTCTTTCCGCACCTGAAGCCCGAGACCAAAGGGCAGGAGCCTGAGAAGAAACACAATCCCGGCTGCCCCTGTTCACGCTGATATGTTTGAATGGTTCATCAGTTTCCGCTATCTGCGGGCTAAACACAAGCATGGGTTCATCTCGCTGATCTCGCTGATCTCAGTGGCCGGCATCACGGTGGGGGTGATGGCGCTCATCGTGGTACTGGCGGTATGGTCAGGTTTCATCGATGGATTCCGCGATCAGATCCTGGGGCTCAACTCACACATCGTCGTCCAGCGCGCCGGCGGCGCCATGGGGAATTACGAATTGGTCCGCGATCAGGTCCTCACCGTCGACGGTGTTAAGGCAGCAACCCCTTATCTTTATGCACCGACCTTCCTCAACAGCCCATCCGGCGGCAACGGCGTGATTCTCCGGGGCATCGACCCGGCCACCGCCGAGAACGTCGTTAATCTGGCGGAAAAGATGATCAAGGGTAAACTCTCGGACCTCACTGTCGACAACGGCACCGGGATCCCGAAGATCATCCTGGGAAAAAATCTGGCCGAAAATCTGAGGGTCCAGATGGGGAGCAAGGTCCGTCTGATCTCGCCCTCCGGACCGCTGACGCCCATGGGGGTCATACCCAGGATCAAAACCTGCGTGGTTGCGGGGATCTTTGAAACAGGGATGTATGAAATCGATTCGGCCTCCGCCTACATGACCTTGACTGAAGCCCAGGGCTTTCTGGAGATCGGCAACGTGGTCGACGGCATCGAGGTGGCAGTGAGCCGCAGCGACCTCAACCGGGCTGACCAGATTGCCAAAAAGATTGTCGGCAAAACGGGGGATGGATACATTGCCAAGGACTGGATGACCATGAATCGCAACATCTTCACCGCCTTCCAACTGGAGAAGATCGGCATCTCCATCTGCCTGGCTTTGATCATTCTGGTGGCGGCCCTGAACATCATCAGCGCCCTCATCATGGTGGTTATGGAAAAAGGGCGTGATATCGCTATATTGAAGTCAATGGGGGCAACTTCAGCCTCCATTATGAAGATCTTCTTCTTCCAAGGGCTGGTCATCGCCCTCTCCGGCACCCTTCTGGGGACCATGGGGGGCCTGGGCCTGTGCAGTCTGCTGGCCCGCTACAAGTTCATCGAGTTGCCCTCGCATGTGTACCCGATGACCACCCTGCCGATCAAGGTTCTTCCTGCCGATGTCACTATCGTCGCCATCAGCGCCATCCTGATCACCCTAACGGCAACGCTCTATCCTTCCTGGAAGGCGTCCAAGGTCAAACCGGCGGAGGTCCTGTCCTGATGGCCCTCTTCGAAGCGCAAGAAATCACCAAAACCTACCAGGAGGGGACCAAGGCGATTACCATCCTGAAGGGAATCGATCTGGCGGTAGAGGCTGGAGTCATGACTGCCATCATCGGCGCATCGGGATCCGGTAAGTCTACCCTGCTGAAGATTATGGGTACCCTGGAAGCCCCGACATCGGGACGCATGATCTTCCAGGGCCAGGATCTGACCCGAAAGAATGATATGGCACAGGCGCATTTCCGCAACCGGTCGCTGGGCTTCATCTTTCAGTTCCACCACCTGCTCCCCGAGTTCTCTGCCCTGGAAAATGTGATGATGCCGGGGCTTATCGCCGGCAGGAACCGCAAGGAAATGGAGGGGCCGGCTATGGAACTCCTGCAGATGGTCGAGGTTGACCACCGGCACAGCCACAGAGTACATGAACTTTCCGGCGGCGAGCAGCAGCGCACGGCCCTGGCCCGGGCCCTGATCATGCAGCCTGCCCTGCTGCTGGCCGACGAACCTACCGGCAACCTGGACAGCCGGGCCGGTAATCTGGTCTTCGATCTCCTGCACAGGCTGTGCAGAGAACGCAAACTCACCGCCTTGATGGTCACCCACAATATGGAGCTGGCCCATAAGATGGATGCCTGCCTGACCCTGAAGGACGGAATCCTGGCAGGCTAGGCAAAAGAGGCAGGACGAGGTTGGTCTTCTCTCAGGTAAACATATTGATCTGGCAGTGGGCAGCCTGCTTCAGAAACTCTTCTGCGGTCATTACGGTGACCCCATTGATCAGATCTTCTTTTTTTATCTTCATCATCTCCATGGTCATATGGCAGGCCACAAGCTGCACCCCCTCAAGGGAACAGAGTTCGATCAGGGTTGGAATATCAGGGATATTCGCCTCTTCCACCTGCTTACGCATCATGGATGATGCCAGTTGCGGCATGCCGGGGATTGCACCCATGGGGCCTATCGGATAAAATTTGAGTTTTTCAGCACCGCCTTTTTTGATCACATCAAGCCCGAAAAAGGTATAAAAGATTGTAGCCTTATGTCCGAGCCGGACAGTATTCAGGGCCAGGACCAGCGAGGGATATGCGCCATCAAGGGTCCCTCGGGAGCAGATAAACTGGTAGTTCTTTTTCTCTTCCATTAGAGGGATCTCTCCTTTTTATTGTTCATAGTATTAACTTCATCTGCATATTTTTTTTTCCTACACCAGCAGTTCCCGCACCGATTCCAGGGAGCGTTTGAGCTGCGAGAGCCCATTCAAAAGCCAGACCCGCTGCTCCAAGGAAAACTGATTCAGGACCCCTTGGTGCATCTCCCGCCGGAAGGACAGGATTTCACGGGCCAGCCCATCCCCGCCTGCAGTCAGCTTCAACAGCTTCACCCGGCAGTCCTCAGGATCATCGGTTCGCTCCACCAGTTTCCTCCGCAACAGGCCGTCAACAATCTTCGTCACCCTGCTCTTGGCGACGTTCAGTCGTCCTGCCAGGGCCTTCGCGGTCAGATACCGTTCGTTCTGGAACTGCAGCAGGCAGCGAAGCTCCGCATCCGGCAGACCGAACCGCTCGCTCTGATACTGCATACGTTCCTGACAACACTGAAAAAGCGCGTCGATCAGTCCCTCGAATTCAAGGACATGACGATCCGGAATATGATCTTTCCTCTCTTTATTGTTCATACTATGAACTTTAACCGCAATAAATAAAAAGTCAACGTCCCGGAGTTTTTCCCGAGTGCATTTCGAGAAACGCTCCACAGAAACCGAAGTGTCGCCATGCCGGAGCGATGCGCTTTTTGTTTTGTTATGGCGGAGGTACTGTCCAGCCGCCCCGGTTTACCGGGCACCCATGGTTGATCACCGCCGAGATTGAGCGCAGGATTATCGAATCCCGCCATCTTTTATTTTTCCCGGCTGCTGTGACTCTGCCGGAAAGCGGATAATAAATTTGGAACCCTGGCCCGGTATGCTGGTGGCCATGATCTCGCCCCCGTGCCGTTCGGCGATCCGCTTGCAGATAGAAAGGCCGATTCCCGTTCCCTCAAAACTGTCCTTTGAGTGAAGGCGCTCGAAGAGATTAAAGATCTTTGCGGATTCCTTCTCATCGAAGCCAATGCCGTGATCCTCGACAATAATCTCCCATTGCCCGGTATTCTGATCCGGGTTGATCTGACGACTGTAGATATTGATCGTCGGGACTTCACCGGGTTTATGAAATTTCAAAGCATTACTGATCAGGTTTTTCAGCAGCTGATACATCTGGCCGTAATCGGCATAGACTGAAGGCAACGACTTCAGGGTAACAACGGCATCCTCCTTGCGAAGGAAAAATTCCATGTCCAGGATCACCTCTTTGGCAATATCGTTCAGATCGATAGGAGTCATAGCCTTTTGTTGCGTCGCAATCCGGGAGTAATTCAACATGCTGTCCAGCAGCATCTGCATATGCTGAGAGGCCTTTTCTATCTGCTGAAGATAGATACTGCCCTTTGACGCAGCATCCTGAAAAAATTTGGCCCGCAGTCGATCGCTGAAGGCCTGGATAAGGAAAATTGATTCTCTGAGATCATGGGAGGCCATATAGCCGAAGGCCAGAAGATCTTTGTTCCGCTGTTCCAATTTTTCAATATGGGCTTCAAGCTTCTTCTTGATTGTCAATTTTTCCGTAATGTCCCGGTTGCTCACATACCTGCCGAGAAATTTGCCATCTTCGTCGTATACCGGCTTGCAATAATGCGAAATATACCGCTGTTCACCCTCTCGAGTTGTAATACAGAAATTCAGATGGCAGGTACGGGCATCGGAAAAATCATCGACAAAATGCCTGACGATCATACTTCGCTCACGCTCGTGGGTGATGGATACCAGCAAGCCAGGATCAGCCTCGAAATCCTCTGCACGATAACCAGTTATCCTCTCGCATGACGGGGAGATAAAGCTGAGGTTCTGTTCAGGGGTGATCCAGTACGTCCAATCGGAAGAGTTCTGCATAATGACCTTCAGCTTCTGACGGTTCTCCCGAAGCACAGCCACCTCCTGCTCTAATATCTTGTTTTTTTGCAGTAATTCGTCATATGTCGGTCGAGTCGTCATAAGCATAACCGGATGTTGCAGACTACACAGTCAGGACCATGTGGGGCAAAGTGTCCTTAAACGGACAGGCTCCGCCGCACCATACCCCGGCTATCCCTCCGTCTTCATCAGAGGAGCAAAAAGGGCCAGGCATACATAACCTTATTAAACATCGTATTGAAGATGGAGTCAATTCATGGATATAAAATCCGTCATATGACCCGAAAATTATTAAAAAGGTACTGTCATACCCCAGAAATAAATCTGCTTGATCGGTAATATGAGACTGCACGGTTTGCTGGTATTTTCCAGAATTTTATATATAAAGATGATATCTAACAGTTATTTTTTTCTGGACAGACCCTGCTGCTGCCCCTATGCTCATTCCAGGATTTGCCAAAATCGCGGCCTAACACCATACAGGAGAACAACTAAAAAAAGATGAGCGATTCCCTTGTTCTTCCCTGTAACAGGTAGTATTGTTACCGCACTGTCTTGCATAACCGTTTCTGCATTTTACTCTAAACAAGCAAAGGAGAACACCAATGGCCAAAAAAGTCACAATTGATACAGACGAATGTATAGGCTGTCAGAGCTGTGTTGAAATCTGTCCAGACGTCTTCGGTTTCGACGATGATGAAGAAAAAGCGTATGTGCTGGAAGATTTTGATGATAATGCTGACTGCGCGGAAGAGGCCCAAGCTTCCTGCCCTGCAGACTGCATTGACATTGAATAAGCAGACCTTCTTTTTTTGATACGAAAAGCAGGCCCCGCGGCAGAGACCAATCCTGCCGCGGGGCCGTTTTACCCCCATCAGCTGCAGCGTTCCTCATCTTCTCAAAAAACGTTCATCTCTCTTCCAGAAAACGTCTTCCTGACAATTTACAGCCTCCATGCATCTTATTATGCCGACAGGCAAGAGTGTAGCACGGCCAAACACCAGGAGGGCCCTCTCATGCTGCCGGGAACTCCTTTCCCTGCCCGCTCTCTTCCTTCAGGATCGGATACGCATCCCTTCCTCCGAGAGTATCGAGACTGCCTCAATCGTGCATGCCCATGATCCGGATCTACCGGCGGGCAGCTGTGCAGGCTTCAACTATCTTGGCTTTAATGTAGCCCATAAAGTCCGCGTCATAACGATTGATATCAAAACAACGGGCATCCTGTCCAAGAAGACCGCCGGGAACAAAATCCCCCTTCTCATCAGGGTCACTGATCATATCGCCGTAAAAGCACGCTGATAACCAGCGGGGATTATCTTCGATCACGTCTACCATGACAAAAAGAGGTCTGTCCTTCTGACCGTCCTGGCTGGCGCGAAGGGAATAGGTCAACCCGGGTCTCGGATTAAAACTCAGCTTTACACCAGTCAGAGCAGCCAGATACTCCTTCAATTCTATAAATGCCCGTCTGTTCTGCTCTGGACCATCGGTCCATTGGCCCACAAATAATTCTATTTCCTGCATACACTTATCCATGAGTTTCCTTGCATCAATAACTTATTGGCCACCTGGAATAACTGCCCTTTCGTCCAATCTCTTCGTTATGCTCAAAATTTCATCGCCGACGGTTGATGAAAACTCCGATATTGACTCTATGCCTGCGGTGAAATTTTTCGCATGCCTTGATCTTGAGCGAAAATTCTAATTATTCAAGCAACCCTTATAATATACCAATAACAGAGGACAATCTTCTCTCTGCCTTTCCGTCGCCTCAACTCTTTATAATACCCCTAAAATGCGGGGAAACAATACCACCATGTGCCACTTGCCCTTGAATTTTCCATTTTCCTGACCAGACTCTCGTAGAAAGGATGACCAGGACAGATCGGCATGATGATGCAAAGGGGGGGCTTCGCACCAAAAAAATGGGCAAACACCCTTGCTTGCCAGGAAAATACGGTACAGCCCGCATTTTCCAGTTGCGATCACACCCGTGAACCAGCATAGTAAATGCGCTCATAAACCGCCAGGCGGCATCACTCCGGGCACCTCGCCCCACAAACCGCAGAGAGGACCTATGGAAAGCAGAATAATCTTTCACTCCGGAACCTTAAAACTGGAGGGTCAGATCAATCTCCTGTCGAAGGCCTCGGGTGTGGTCATCACTCACCCCCATCCCCTCTATGGCGGGACCCTGGCGAGCCCGGTGGTCGAGTCCATCGCCCAGGCCTACGCCAATAAGGGAATCACCACCCTTCGTTTTAATTTCAGAGGAGTTGAGGAAAGCGAGGGTCTGTATGACGAAGGATTGGGAGAAAAAGATGACGTCCTGGCGGCAATAAGTCTGCTCAAGGCCTCCGGCATAGATCAAATCCATCTTGCCGGCTATTCGTTCGGAGCCTGGGTCAACGCCCGGATCGCCTCCCTGCCCCCCGAGGTCTCTGCCCTGATCATGGTAGCGCCGCCGGTGGCCCTGATGGACTTTTCCATGGTCCCGCGAGAGTCCCGGCTCACCCTGGTCCTGACCGGCAGTGAGGACGAATTCGCCCCGCCTGAGCTGATCGAGCGCCATCTTCCTGGCTGGAATCCGGCGGCGGCCTTTGTCGTCATCGACGAGGCGGATCATTTCTTCTACGGCCGGTTTCGGCAGCTGGAAGAGGCGATAAAGGCCAATATCTCCTTCATCCCGCAAAAATAAGAAATAAGGACGGGGCGCTTCGATCGAAGAGAACCCCTGCAGTCCCGCTACCGTTTGCCGATTTTTTCCGCTATCACGGAGACCAGGGAATACGGCCCCTGGACATCCCCGGAGATCTCCCAGATCATGACGCCGTTTCCGCGCTCGATGGCCAGGTCGGCCTTCCGGGCAATGGTGTCCATGCCATTATAGTTATCATTTTTAAAATCGTCGTCATGGGGATCGGCCCCCTTGGCCAGCAGTTCTTTATAGGTCTTCCAGCTGGGCCGTGCATAAAAGGGTACCCCCAGCACGGCCTTGGACTGGGGCAAGCCCCTGTCCAACCAGTATTCCAGGGCGTTTTCGGCAAGCGAATAGGGAGAGTGGGCGCCTTCCTCGTCCCCATCGTAGGCCATAATGCTCATATAATCTACGTACTCGAAGGCTTCAGGCGGTATTCCCCCGCCATTCTCTTCACCATCCGCCACGGCTGCCGACAGAATTTTCCCCCTGGCATGCAGCTTATCGGCCAGGAGATGCATCATCAGCCCATAATTGTGCGATTGGGCAGCCCCTTGCGGATATTCCCAATCAATATCGACACCGTCAAGTTTATAGGTCGCTAGAAATTCCAGCAGCTTTTCTGCGAAAGTCTCCCGGCTGGCAGACGATGCCGACAATATTTCAAATCCTGAATTCTTCAAATCAGTCCAGCCACCCACCGCAATGCTGACCTTGACGCCGTGGGCATGGGCCAATTCGACAATCTGGCGCAGCTTCGACGGATTTTCCACCGCCCCCAGGGTCCCATCACCCGAAGAAGAGGGCACGATGAAGGCATAGTTGATATTGGTGAACTTGGCATATTGAATATCTTCAGCGGCTCCCTGCCAGGAAGGTATGTAGCCCACCAGATAATGCGCCGACAGATCTGCAGACGACAACAGCACCAGCCAAAAAGACAATACAGCGAAAATTTTCATAGGTTATCAAATATGTTTATATGAAAGCTCTTGAGGACCAACAGCCCTGCCAGGCCAAAGTAACAAACGTTCATGCTTTGTTGCGGACGACCAGAATGGTCCAGCCATGCTGGTTTTATACGAAGAACAGCCGCTTAGATTCTCTGACTCCCGGCAGGCGTTTTCGCAGGCTCAGGCCCGGCCTGTTCTTCTTCACCCCTGAGCAAGGCTCCGTTCATATCCTGCCCAGGCAGGGACGGCTGACGGAAAAAGGCGTGCCATACAGGCTGCGCCCACAGATATCAGAAAAAGGAGGATATCAAAGCTATAATCCCATCGGGCCGTAATGGCAAGTACCCTGGCAGAGCAATATGCCCCGGAGAAAGCAAACAGCTGTTTTTTAATCCTCTCCTGCCATCTGGACATCGATTTCGTCGATCTTGCCCTGGGCAATCTCCCAGCGTTCGTACCAGCGCTCCAGACGCCGTTTACACTCGTCATATTCCTTGCTGGTCCGGGACCAGGCCTGCTCGTTCTTATAGAGATCGGGATCGGCCAGTTGCCTCTCCAGGTCTTCCTTTTCTCCTTCCAGCTTTTCGATCTCGCTCTCCGCCTCTGTCAATTTCTTACTCCACGGGCCGACCCGACGGCTCCTCTCCTGCCGCCTCTGGGCTTCCTGCTTCCGCTTGTCCTTCCGTTTCTCCTTGGCGACATCCTCCCGCGCGGTGGAGGCCTCGACGGCAATCACCGCCTCGCTTGCCGCCCTGCCGCTTTTCTCATCGGCAAGCTGCTGCATCTTGCGCAGGTATTCGCTGATATTTCCCTCATAGAGGGTGATATGGCCGTCTTTCACCTCAAGGACCTTATTGACAAAGCTGTCCAGGAAGTAGCGGTTGTGGGAGACGACGACGATGCTTCCGTCGTACTGGGCCATGGCCTCCTGCAGGACCTCCTGGGAGCTCATGTCCAGATGATTGGTCGGCTCGTCCAGGATCATCAGATTGGCAGGGGCTGCGATCATCTTAGCCAGCGCCAGCCTGCTCTTCTCGCCGCCGGAAAGCACCGCAACCTTTTTCTCCACCTCCTCGCCGCGAAAGAGAAAGGCGCCGAGCAGCGAGCGGGTGCGGGTCACGGTCATCTCCACCCCGGTGGTGGCCATGGTATCCAGGGCCGTCAGCTGAGGGGAAAGCTCCTGGGCCTGATGCTGTCCGAAATAGGAAAGCCTGACGTTGGCCCCGAAGCGGATCTTCCCGGCATCTGGCTCGATCAGGCCGGCGATGATCTTGACCAGGGTGGTCTTGCCCGCCCCGTTGACGCCGACCACCGCCACCTTGTCTCCCCGCTGAAGGATGAGCTCCACATCCTGAAAGACCGCCTTATGCTTATAATGTTTGGCAAGTCCCTCCACCTCCAGCACATCCCGGCCTGAAGGCGGCGCCGGCGGAAAGCTGAAACGAATCTGCCGCTCGTCCTCTTCCAACTCCAGGATATCCATCTTTTCCAGCTGCTTGACCCGGCTCTGCACCTGTTTGGCTTTGGTGGACTTGGCCCTGAACTTCTCGACAAAACGCATGGTCTGCCTGATCTTCTGCTGCTGGTTGTCGAAAGCGGCCTTCTCGACCTCGCGCCGTTCCTCCTTTTCCATGACATAGTAGGAGTAGTTTCCCTTATATACAGTGAGTCTGCCAAGGCTGATCTCCCAGGTCAATCTGGTGGTCCGGTCAAGGAAGGTCCGATCATGGGAGATGATCACCATGGCCCCTTTATAGGAGCGGAGGAACTCCTCGACCCAGGTCAGCGACTCCAAATCGAGATGGTTGGTGGGCTCATCTAAGAGCAGCAGCGAGGGGGCGGCCAGGAGCATCTTGGCCAGCATCAGGCGCATGACCCAACCGCCGGAAAACGTGGTCACCGGCGCATCGAGGTCTTCCTGCCTGAACCCCAGCCCCTGCAGAATCTTCTCAATCCGGGCCCGGATGGAATAGATATCGCTGCCGTCCAGTTCGTGCTGGATCTCTCCCTGCCGCTGGAGCAGGGCGGAAAAATCCTCGGAGTCGGGATCCACCACTGCCAGGGAATCATGGAGGCGCTCGGCCTCGGCCTGGAGAGCCAGCAGACCCGCAAAGGCGGTTTCAGCCTCCTCATAGAGGGTCCTCTTACTGACCAGAGCGCTGGATTCCTGGGGCAGATAGGCGACGGTAAAATTTTTGGCCCGGCTGACCACCCCGTCATCGGTGGCGGCGGCCCCGGCCATGATCTTCAGCAGGGTCGACTTGCCGGCACCGTTGACCCCCACAAGCCCGATACGGTTCCCCTCATGGACGCGTGCAGATACGTCCTTAAAGAGGTGTTTATCGCCATACCGGACATCGAGACCGTTAATCGACAACATATGTAAACGTTCCTCGTTGCATTGCTTTGCCAGTTTCTATTTTGAGACGATCAGCCAGCCCGAGCCGGGCCAGCCGCTTTATATTCATGCGTTTCGGCCCGAGAAAGGCCGACAAATCCCTCTCTGCGATCCGCACGGTAACCTGTCCTGAAGGACAGGTGCCGAGCAGGGCCCGGATCCTGCGAAACCAGTCCCTGGCCACCACCAGCTCGCCGAAAGCGGGATGATAGGGGCCGGCAAGAAGTTCCTGCTCCAGCGAGACCGAAGGCTGCAGGCCGATCCGGACCACCCGGATCCCCGCCCGGATGAAGAGTTCCCTGGCCCTGCGGGTCAGGGCGATGGCCCGATTCATGGTAAGCGGCCTATATTCACCCTTTCGATACATTTCCGCAAGTCCTGATTGGCCGACAACGAGGACCGGATAGAGGCGGACAAAGGCCGGGGCCAAATCGATTATCTCCCTCACCCCGCGTAAAAAGGACAGGCTGCTGTCGCCGGGAAGTCCAGGCATCAGCTGGACGCCCGCCTCGATCCCCGCCCGTTTTAAGTGGCCAACGGCCCGACGGCAGTCTTCCGACGAATGGCCGCGTTGGGAAAGCCGCAAAACCCTGTCATCCAGGGACTGAACCCCCAGTTCGACAATACCGACACCCATCCGCTGCAGAAAGGCGCAGACGTCGGCATCGAGACAGTCGGGCCGGGTGGACAGGCGGATGCGCTGCACCTCACCGCACCGCAGGAAGGGTTGTACGGCCTCAAGCATCCGAATCTGCTCCTCTGCGTCAAGGCAGGTGAAAGAGCCGCCATAAAAGGCAACCTGGACCTCCGGCCGCCTCCGGGATCTGGCCAGCCAGGCCACAATCGTCCTGCCGATCTCCGCAACGACGTCTTCCCTCTCCGAGGCCTGGCCGATGATGGAATGCTGATTGCAAAAGAGGCATTGATGCGGACAGCCCCGGTGTGGAATGAAGATGGGGATAACCAGAGACTTTGCTGGTGCTGGCATAACCGGATACTGAGTCGGAAGCGGTTCGGTGCGGATCAGGATTGCCTGAGGAAACCGGCTGAACTTCTCCCGGCCAGGGCATCGGCAGCGGCCCGCTGTTCAGCCTCCTTTTTGGAACGGGCAGTACCGCTGCCCAAGACTGCTCCCTGAAAAACCACGGAGACCGTAAACACCTTCATATGGGATGGCCCCTCCTCGCTATCCAGCCTGTAGGAGGGGGCCTCGTTGTACTGCTCCTGCAATTCCTCCTGCAACCGGCTTTTTGCGTCCGCGATCAACAGGCCCTCCTTCTTCCCCTCGATGGCGGGCAGAAAAAACCGTTCAAGAAAGGCTACTACCGTCTCATAACCGCCATCTTCAAAAATAGCGCCGATCACTGCCTCATATGCGCTGGAAAGGATGGAAGACTTATTCCTGCCCTGAGAGGCGTCCTCCCCCTTGCCGAGGCAGAGAAAGCGTCCCAGATCGATGTCCCTGGCCATCAGGGCCAGGTGCGTCTCGTTGACCAGGGCGGCCCGCAGCTTGGTCAGATCACCCTCCCGCATTTCCGGATAGCGCCTGATCAGGATATGCCCGACCACCAGATCGATCACCGCATCGCCCAGAAACTCCAGGGTTTCATTATTTTTACCGATCTGCGCCTGTTCAAAAGCAAAAGACGAATGGATCAAGGCTTTTTGCAACAAACGCAGATCGGTAAAACGGTATCCGACAATCTGCTCGAATTCACTCAGAATTTCTTTATTCAATCCTACCAGGATATTAAGATTTGTGGCCATGCTGTACTTTTTCCTCTTGTCAAAAAGACTCCGTATGGTATAAAGAGCGGTCTCATGTGTTTGCATTTACGGCGGCGTAGCCAAGTGGCCAAGGCAGTGGTCTGCAAAACCATTATTCATCAGTTCGACTCTGATCGCCGCCTCCAGAGATTTCAAGGGTTGAGGACCTTACGGTCTTCAACCCTTTTTTCTTTTCCCGCACCGGCAAACAGACCCGCGCCGGCCTGAAACGATCGCAAAGACCTCCGTCCGGGAGTGTCCTGGCTGTCAAAATTCGCTGCACATTACGATGAAGGCTCCTTGGGAGATCGCCTGTATAGCATAAATATCGACAGCGCGCTCATCCATTTTGGCAGCGAATCAAAAAAGGCGAGGACCAAACCGGCCTGCCTGATCGAAAGTCATCGCAGACAGGCCGGCCTACTCAACAGGGACCCCCCATATCTCCTTGGCGTATTCCCTGATTGTCCTGTCCGTCGAGAATTTCCCCATCCTGGCTACATTCATGATCGCCATCCGAGTCCAGGCCTCCTCATCTAGAAAAACATCGTTCACCTTCTGCTGGCAGGCGATATACGACTGCAGGTCCGCCATCAGCAGATAGGGATCGTGGGGATCGAGCAGCGAGTCGACCAGGGGCTGAAAGAGGCCGGTATTGCCGCGGCTGAAAGCTCCATTGCGAATGGCGTCGATGATCTGCATGATATCAGGATTGGCCTGGCAGATCTCCCAGGGGGTCCGGCTGACGTTCAGACGTTCATACTCCGCCTCTTCGGTGGTCATCCCGAAGATAAAGATATTTTCGCGGCCAACCTCTTCCAAAATCTCGATATTGGCACCGTCCAGGGTCCCAATGGTAAGCGCCCCGTTGAGGGCGAATTTCATATTGCCGGTACCCGAGGCCTCGGTTCCGGCAGTGGAAATCTGTTCGGACAGGTCGGCGGCGGGCATGATCATCTCGGCCTGCGAGACATTATAGTTGGGCAGAAAGGTCACCTGCAGCCTGCCGGCAATGCGCGGATCGTTATTGACCACATCGCCGATTGAGGTGATCAGCTTGATGATGAGTTTTGCCTTCCAGTAGGAGGGAGCCGCCTTTCCTGCAAAGATCATGGTGCGGGGGGCAAGATTCCGTTCCGGTTCCCGGATGAGCCGGTGATAGAGATGGATCACGTGCAGCGCATTCAGAAGCTGGCGTTTGTACTCGTGAATCCTCTTGACCTGGACATCAAACATCGTCTCTGGATTGACCCTGATCCGGCAATGGTGTTCAATATACTGCGCCAGCCGGGCCTTATTGCTTTTCTTCACGTCCCGCCAGGAGACCCTGAACCCGGAATCGTCGGCAAATTCTTCTATGCCCTGCAACTGACTGAGATCGGTTATCCAGCCCGGACCGATGGAACGCGTGATCAGATCCGCCAGTCCGCGATTGGCCATCAGCAGCCAGCGCCGGGGCGTAATTCCGTTGGTCTTGGAGTTGAACTTCCCGGGATAAAAGGCATTAAAATGGGGAAAAAGCCTGTCCTTGAGCAGCCGGGTATGCAACTCCGCAACCCCGTTGACGGAATGGCTGCCGACTATGGCAAGATTAGCCATGCGCACCTTTTTGATCGGTCCCTCCTCGATGATGGACATTTTCCGCATCTTATTGGTGTCTCCGGGATACTGCAGGGCCACCATATCCAGAAACCGCTGGTTGATCTCGTAGATAATCTCCAAATGCCTCGGCAGCACCTTGCCCAGCAGTTCCACCGTCCACTTTTCCAGGGCCTCGGGCATCAGGGTATGGTTGGTATAGGCAAAGGTCTTGGTACAGATATCCCAGGCCTTCTCCCAGCCCAGCCCCTCAATATCCAGAAGCAGGCGCATCAATTCGGGAATGGCTATGGAGGGGTGGGTGTCGTTGAGCTGGACCGCCACGGCATCGGAGAAATTATCGAAGGTCGAGTTGTTTTTCAAATACCGCCGCATGATATCCTGGAAGGTGGCGGCCACAAAGAAATACTGCTGTTTCAACCGCAGCTCCTGACCGGCCAGATTATGATCGGGAGGATAGAGGACCTTGGAAATGGTCTCGGAACTGACCTTGGACTCCACCGCTCCTATATAATCCCCGCGGCTGAAAAATCCCAGATCGAGTTCCCGGGAGGCCCTGGCAGTCCAGAGACGCATATTGATCACGTGATTATTCCTGAATCCGGGAATCATCATATCGCAGGGGATGGCCATTACGTCTTTTGTGTCAATCCATTTGGCCCGGTAACAGCCGTTTTCATCCAGATAACTGCTGACCCGGCCGTAAAAATGGACGGAGAAGACCGGCATTCGTCGTTCGAATTCCCACGGGGTCCCGTACCTGAGCCAGTTATCAGGGGTTTCCACCTGGTAACCGTCGATAAGCTGCTGGAAAAACAGTCCGTATTCATAGTGGATGCCGTACCCGTAGGCAGGAATCTTCAGGGTGGCAATGGAATCCATGAAACAGGCAGCAAGCCGCCCCAGGCCTCCGTTACCCAGAGCGGCATCTTCTTCATGCTCCCGGATCTCGTCCATATCATAGCCAAGATCACCGATGGCCTTTGTAACTTCATCGAAGATGCCCAGGTTGATCAGGCTGTTTTCCAGGGAACGGCCGATAAGGAACTCCAATGACAGGTAGTAGACCCTCTTTTTTTTCTTGGCATAGAAGGTCTTCTGGGTCTGAATCCATTTCTCCACCATGATATCCCTGAGTGTGTAGGCCAGGGCCTTGTAGATATCGGTGGCGCCGGAGCGTTCGGGATCCCTGCCCTGAAAGCTCATTAGATGATGGATAATATTGTCCTTAATGGACTCAGCGCTGGTAGGGAAAAAAACCTTGGGACCCGTTGCCGAAGCAGACTGTGGCATCGCACTGTCCGTAGCTGTCATCTCGCTTCCTCCTGTGCCCTTCATGCGATGATGCAGGGCTTTATTGAGAGCAATCAATTTCTTCCGGGGGGCAGCCTCTCCCGGACCACCGTCAAAACACCGTATCCGTCCTCTGAGATATGCACATATTTTATATCCAGGATATCAGTTATATGCCTGCAATACAAATTTCTACACGCCGCACTCTCAAATAAAAGATCCTCTTATGAAGAGGTATTCCCCGTGATCCCTATCCGGATCACTCCCCGGACGTCTTTTTCCTGACGGGACAAAAATGACAATCATCATTGCGCAGAGGCAGATGTCAGCCTATTCTATTGGAGAAGAAGGGGCCTCAGCGCAGATTCAGGTTCTCTGTTTCAAGAAATTTAAACCATTTTTCAGGAAAGAGCTCATGGCGGTGCCAGGGATAAAAAGACAGACTTTGATTATAGCGGTCTTTATCAGTTTTGGCTGCGGTTTTCTGGCAGGAGCCGGATTCGCAGTTTATAAAACCACAGGCCCGGCCGCCGCGATCACCCAAACCGGAAGCGATGGTGCAGGGGGCGGGATTTCCGGGGAGCAGGCGGCGGCCATCGCCGTCCTTGAGAAGCAGACCGCCGCAGCCCCCGGAGACTTCCAGCTCTGGATACAGCTGGGAAACGCCTATTACGATACGAACCAGCCGGAAAAGGCCATCAGGGCCTACACCCGGTCTCTGGACCTCCATACCGGCGACGCCAACCTCCTGACCGACCTGGGAATGATGTACCGCGGCGCAGGCCAGCCTGAGAAGGCCATCGAATACTTTGACCGGGCCATTGCGCTTGAGCCGCATCATCAGCCCGCACGGCTCAACAAGGGCGTTGTGCTGCTGGAGGAACTGCACAGCCCGGACAGGGCCATCGCCACCTGGGAGGAACTGTTGCGCATCGACCCCGAGGCAAAAGCCGCCAACGGTGATTTCGTACGGGACTACATACAGGAGGCAAAAAGGCAGCAGGGAGGAAGACGGTGAGCTGCCGTGCACCCGCAAGAATCTTCTTCAGGAATGGAGGCGAGCAAAACATTTCAGCGCAGGCAATGCCCCATACCCTGCAACAAACCTGTGCAAAACGAAGAGACCGGTGGCCGGACGATTATCGAGGAAGCCTGACAATATCAGCCTTCCGTTCACGACCACCCAAGGAGATCCTATGAAATTCGAGACACTTGCCCTGCACGCAGGTCAGACCGTAGACCGCGACACCCTGTCCCGGGGGGTACCGGTCTACCGGACCAGCTCTTTTCTGTTCAAGAGCACGAAACACGCGGCAAACCTCTTTGCCCTGAAAGAAGAGGGCAATATTTATACCAGGATGGGTAATCCCACCCAGGACATCCTGGAAAAACGGGTGGCGGCACTTGAAGGAGGGGCGGCGGCCCTGGCTCTGGCCTCCGGGACATCGGCCATTTTTTATTCCATCATCAATATCTGCTCTCAGGGCGATGAGGTCGTGGCATCCAGCAATCTCTACGGCGGCACCTTCGCCCAATTCGATTCGATCCTGCCGCAGCTCGGAATCACGGTTCGCATGGTGGATCCGACCGATCCCGGCAACTTCGAAGCGGCCATCACCGAGCGGACCCGGGCCATCTACTGCGAAACTCTTGGAAACCCGACCCTGAATATGATCGATCTGCAGGCGGTGGCCGACATTGCCCATGCCCATCACCTGCCCCTGCTGGTCGACTCCACGTTCACCCCCCCCTGCATCCTTCGCCCCATCGAACACGGCGCCGATATCGTCATCCACTCTCTGACCAAGTGGATGGGGGGGCACGGCGTCGGCATCGGCGGCATCGTCGTGGATGCCGGGACCTTCGACTGGACCGACCCGAAATTCGATCTGTACAACAGGCCCGACACCTCCTATCACGGCATCCGCTATGCCCATGATCTGGGCGCCATGAATCCGGTGGCCTTCGCGCTGCGGATGCGCCTGGTGCCGCTCCGCAATCTGGGGGCCTGCATCACCCCGGACAACTGCTGGTTCTTCCTGCAGGGGATTGAGACCCTGTCGCTGAGGATGGAAAGGCACTGCGCCAATGCCCAGGCCGTTGCGGTCTACCTGGAGGGGCATCCCCAGGTGGACTGGGTCCACTATCCGGGACTGGCTGGCGCACCGGGGCATGAGAATGCCGTCAAGTACCTGCGCAACGGTTTCGGCGGCATGATCGGCTTCGGTGTCAAGGGAGGGCACAAAGCGGGTTGCCGCTTTATCGAGGCGTTGAATTTGGTCTCGCATCTGGCCAATGTGGGGGATGCCAAGACCCTGGCCATCCATCCGGCCTCGACGACCCACTCCCAGCTGACGCCTGAGCAGCTGCAGGACGCAGGAATAGCGGATTCGATGATCCGCCTGTCGGTGGGCATCGAACATGTCGATGATATCCTGACCGATCTCGACCAGGCCCTGGCCGGATCGAAAAAGAGCAGGTAAGGCCCCTATGCCCTCAATCAGCCCCAGCCCCGTCCTGCGGGGAGAAAAACACTCCTTCAGCTTCGCCCAGGCGCCTCATGAGATGGTGCTGGAGAACGGTTCGCGGATCGGACCGGTGACCATCGCTTACGAAACCTTCGGCAGGCTCACGCCCGCGAAAGACAATGCAATCCTGGTGGCCCACGCCTTTACCGGCGACTCCCATGTGGCCGGCCTCTATGCAGACGAGCCCGACGATGCCAGGCCCGGATGGTGGGATTCGATGGTCGGGCCCGGCCGGGGTATCGATACGGACAGGTTCTTCGTCATCTGCTCCAATATCCTGGGCGGCTGCGCCGGCTCCACCGGTCCTTCTTCGCTGCATCCGACCAGCGGCAGGCCCTACGGCCTTGATTTTCCCATGGTCACTATCGGCGATATGGTCACGGCGCAGAAGGCCCTGCTGGATCATCTGGAAATCGACAGGCTGGTCGCGGTCATCGGCGGCTCGCTGGGCGGCATGCAGACGCTGGAATGGTGCGTCCGCTATCCGGACATGATCCGGGCGGCGATCCCCATTGCCACCACTATGCGTCATTCGGCCCTGGCCATCGCCTTCAACGAAGTGGCCAGGCAGGCCATCATGGCGGACCCCAATTGGAAAAGGGGCGACTATTACGGCACCGCGGGGCCCGATACCGGCCTTGCGGTAGCCCGGATGATCGGTCATGTGACGTATCTCTCTGATCAGGCCATGCGCCGTAAATTCGGCCGCCGCCTCCAGGATAAACAGGATTTCTCCTTCGGCTTCGACGCCGACTTCCAGGTGGAAAGCTACCTGCGCCACCAGGGAAATAAGTTCGTGCAGCGCTTCGACGCCAATTCTCTGCTGTATATCACCAAAGCCTCGGACTATTTCGACCTCAAGGAGGCGCCGGGGAAGCCCTTTCGGGAGCCGGGGACAGCCGGGACAAAATTTCTTGTGGTCTCCTACACCTCCGACTGGCTCTACCCCACCTATCAGGCCAGGGAACTGGTCCAGGCCCTGAAACGCTCGGGACGGGACGTCAGCTTCTGCGAGATTGAGGCCGACTGCGGTCATGACGCCTTTCTGATTCCCGATGAGCGGCTCAACACCCTGGTGCGAGGATTTCTCGATGGACTTGCCTGAAGGCCCGATAATGCGTTATGATCTCCAGACCATCGCCTCCTGGATCGCTGCAGGCAGCCGGGTACTGGATCTCGGCTGCGGCAACGGCGATCTCCTGGCGTGGCTTGCCGCCCAGCGGGGCGTGAGAGGCACCGGCATCGAGAGGGATGCGGAGAAGGCCGCCGCCTGTATCGCCAGGGGATTGAGCGTGCTGCAGGGCGATCTGAATGCCGAAGTAGACGACTACCCGGACCGCAGCTTCGATTACGTGATCCTGAGCCAGACCCTGCAGCAGGTCCTGGAACCGGCAAGACTCCTGCGTTCACTGTCCCGGATCGGCAGGCAGGTCATTGTCAGTTTTCCCAACTTCAGCCACTATACCATTCGGCTGCAGCTCCTGATGAAAGGACTGGCCCCCAAAAATGACCAGCTGCCCTACTCCTGGTACGACACCCCCAACATCCGGGTGATCACCCTGGACGACTTCCGGAGGTTTGCAGGCGAGGTGGGCTATACCATCGTCAGAGAAGCAGCAATCAACACAGACCACCATGACCGGCAGGGCCATATCGTCCGCTGGTGCACCAACCTGAGGGCCTGCTACGGAATCTTTGCCATCGAGAAAAAATTTCCCGGGAAAGCCGAAGGGACCTAGGGGCCACGGCCGCTGGTGCATCGATTTTTTCCCTCAACCCCATCAACTCTTGAGAACAGCCATGCTTACGACCGGAAAGCCCTGCATCACCTCCATCACCGCGCTCTGCGACAGTGAGGATCACACGAAGAATCACCAGCACACCAAGCTCCCGCCAGTGATCAAGAATCTGGTGGCCAACTGGAGCGCCAACGACTGTTTCGAACATATCAGTCCGGTCGCCCTGCCATCCCATGCGGCCATCATCGACATCATTCGCCAGACCCGTTCCCTGCTCTTTCCCGGCTATTTCAGCGCTGCCAAGCTGCACCAGAACAATCTGGAGTATTTCATCGGCCAGGAGACCACCGACCTCTACGATAAACTGAGCGAGCAGATCATGATGGCCATCCGCCACGACTGCCGCCGCATGCTGCAGCCCTGCACCAACTGCGACGAGCGCAGCCACAAGCTGGCTTTAGCCTTCATCGAGGCCCTGCCTCAGGTGACCACGACCCTGGCCACCGATATCCGGGCCACCCTGGCCGGAGACCCGGCCACCCAGAGCCCCGACGAGGTGATCTTCTGCTATCCCGGCCTGCTGGCCATCTCCATCTACCGTATCGCCCACGAACTCAACCTGCTGAAGGTGCCGATCATTCCCCGGATTATGACCGAACACGCCCACAGCCTGACCGGCATCGACATCCACCCCGGAGCCACCATTGGGCCCGGATTTTTTATCGACCACGGGACCGGCGTCGTCATCGGCGAAACCACCATCATCGGCAGGGACGTCCGCCTCTACCAGGGCGTCACCCTGGGAGCGCTGTCACTGCCGCGGGACGCCGGCGAAAAGATGCGCCACAAAAAACGCCATCCGACAATCGAGGACAATGTCATCATCTATGCCAATTCCACCATTCTTGGCGGAGAGACCATCATCGGAGCCAATGCGGTCATCGGCGGCAATATCTGGCTCACCGAAAGTGTCCCGGCCGGCACCAAGGTCATGCTGAAGCGTCCCGAACTGATCTTCACCTGACAGCCGTTCGCAAACCCTCCCCTTCATCCGACTGCAGCGAGGCAGGCATATGAGCAATTCCATAATCACAACCATCGGCAATACCCCGCTTCTCACCCTCAGCAATCTGAGCGCATCCAGTGGGGCCACGGTTTTGGCCAAGCAGGAATCTCGAAATCCCCTGGGTTCCGTCAAGGACCGTATCGCCCTGGCAATGATCGAGGCCGGTGAGCGGGACGGCCTCATCTCCGCCACGACCACCATCATCGAGCCAACCAGCGGCAATACCGGTATCGGCCTGGCCTTTGTCTGCGCCGCCCGGGGGCTGCGCCTGATCCTAACCATGCCGGAAAGCATGAGTGATGAACGCAAAAAGCTTTTACGGCATCTGGGTGCGGAGCTGGTGCTGACCCCGGCAGCCGAGGGCATGCGGGGAGCCATTGCCGCCGCTGAGGGCCTGCTCCGTTCCACCGTCGACGGTTTTATGCCCAACCAGTTCACCAACCCCGCCAACCCCGAGATCCACCGCCGGACCACCGCCGAAGAGATCTGGCGGCAGACCGGCGGGCATGTCGACATATTCGTGGCCGGGGTCGGTACCGGTGGCAGCATCACCGGCGTCTCGGAGGTCCTGAAGCAGCGGCGGCCCGGCCTGCGGTCTGTGGCGGTCGAGCCCGCCGGTTCCCCGGTGCTGTCAGGCGGCAAGCCCGGTCCCCACAAGATCCAAGGCATCGGCGCCGGTTTTGTACCCGCGGTCCTAAACCGCGAAATCATCGACGAGGTCATCCCGGTCACCAATCAGGATGCCCTGGACATGGCGCGCAGACTGGCCGTACGCGAAGGGATACTCTGCGGGATATCCTCAGGTGCTGCGGCCTGGGCGGCGCTTAAGCTTGCCGGACGACCGGAAAACAGGGGACTCACCATCGTCACCCTCCTGCCCGACACCGGCGAACGCTACCTGAGCACCGATCTCCTGCAGGCGTAAACAACACTGCCTGGACCGGCACAGGGGAGCAGCTTTGCCGACCTGCCGGTTTAACCCGATTCTGTCAGAAAGGAATTTTTTCCGGTAGACGGAAGGTGAGAGCCCGGTATGCCGTTTAGCACGTCATCGGAGAAAGCCATCCTTGAAGGACAAGGACACAAACTATTCCAGGGACACCCTGGGGAGGGAAATATGAACAACGCATCAGCGCTCCTCTGTATCGACATCCAGAATGATTATTTTCCCGGCGGCCCCATGGAACTGGCAGGGGCCGAAGCCGCGGCACGGAATATCCGAGCCCTCCAGGGATACTTTCGGGACAAGGGTCTGCCGATCCTGCACATCGCCCATGAAATGACGCGGAAAGGCGCGAATTTTTTTCTTCCCGGCACCAGCGGCCAGCAGATTCACAGCCTGGTGTCTCCGCAGGAAGGCGAAAAAGTGATAACCAAAAATTTTCCGAACAGCTTTCTCCACACCCCCCTCCTGGACACTCTGAAAGGGCTCGGTGTCACGGAGCTGACAATCACCGGCATGATGACCCACATGTGTGTCGACGCCACCACCAGAGCGGCAGCGGATCTGGGTTTTTCCTGCACTGTCGTCTCCGACGCCACTGCCACCAGGGACCTTCAGTTTGCAGGGAAAACGGTGCAGGCGGCCCAGGTCCAGATCGCCTTCCTGGCCGCCCTGAGCACCATCTGCGACCGGATAGTCGACGCTGGCGAACTGATGAAGGCGCCCTCCTAATCCTGCCCTTTGCAGCCTGCCGACGGGCGACCGCGGACCGGCAATGCCCCTGAAAAGGCAACGTCTCGCCTGGCAGGGATAATGCCGGAGAAGATTTTTCCCCTTGTCGGGACTGAATATCGGCTTATTATAACTTGACGATAAAGTCCGGGGCACCTCTTCAGGTTTGGAGTCGCTCGTTTTGATGACCGCCGTTATGCGGCAGCGCAATGTTTTTTTCAGGAGAAGGAAATGCAGTTTTTCAAGAAAAAGACCCTGACTGGCCTTGCCAGGACCTGCGGCTGAGCAGCGAAAATCGGTCCGGCGGACTTGTCGGACGCGCTCAATGGCCTGCAGTTCAAACATGACGCCAACCTCCTGGTCGGGATTGAGACCTCCGATGATGCTGCTGTCTATCGGATTTCCGCGGATGTCGCCATGATCAACACCGTCGATTTCATCACCCCGCCGGTTGACGATCCCTACTGGTTCGGCCAGATCGCCGCCGCCAATTCCATATCGGATGTCTATTCCATGGGAGGCAGGCCGCTGACTGCCCTGAACGTGGTGATGTTTCCGGCCACCAAGCTCGACATGGGCGTGCTCAAGGAGATCCTGCGGGGCGGAAACGACAAGGTCATTGAGGCCGGGGCCTGTCTGGCGGGCGGGCACACCGTCGACGACAACGAACCGAAATACGGTCTCTGCGTCAACGGCGTCGTCCACCCGGACAGGATCATAACCAACGCCGGGGCAAGACCCGGCGACGCGCTGATCCTGACCAAACCCCTGGGATCCGGCGTCCTCTTCAATGCGGTCCGGGCCAGGGTCTTCGACAAAAGGGAACTGGAACGCTCAGTACTGCCGACCGTGGCACGTCTCAACAACACTGCCATCACCTGCGCCCTGGCCTATGATCTGCATGCCTGTACCGACATCACCGGTTTCGGCATCCTGGGACATCTGCTGGAAATGGCGGCAGGAAGCAAGGTCCAGGCCCTGCTCGACTATGCGAACCTGCCCTTCTATGCCGGGGCCCTGGAAATGTATATGAAGGGCCAGACCACCGGCAGCAATCGAGCCAACAGGGCCCTGGTGGCGCGCTCTCCTCTGACCATTGACTGCCGGCTCAACCGCTTCCAGGAAGAACTCCTCTACGACCCGCAGACCTCAGGCGGACTGCTGCTCGCCCTGCCTAAAGCCCAGGCTCAGAACCTGCTGCAGGACCTGCACGGGGCAGGCATTAAAGATGCCGCTCTTGTCGGCGAGATGGGGGAAGGAAGTCCCGAAATCACCATCCGGTAGGCCACGGACACCAGTCAAATCCAGCCGCAGATATCCCTCACTCCGAAGGCTTTATTGCTTCTTTTCCTGTTCCTCGACCTGCTTGATATGACTCTTTTCCTGGTCAGCGGCAGTCCGGGCCCGGTCCATCGGGACCTTGACCGCCTGGATGGCCTGTTCCGCCGCTGTGTCCTGACCCTGCTCGATGACAGCTTTATCCTTTTTGTTATCGGTACAGCCGAACAGAAGCGGAAGACTGAGAAGAAGAGGTATGAGAATACGAAACCGTGCAGTCATGGAAAGGCCCCCTTGTAATTGATGGTTGAACAGTGCATCCGGACAGGTTCCGGTTCTCCGGCATGGTAGCATGACTCTTCCTCTTCGAGCAATATTTATGACGGGGGACGGAAAAAACAAGGCAACGATCCTCCTGCTTACCGCCATCCATGCCTGCGGGGCCATCTCATCATCTGCAATGGCCGGCAGCGATTGCGCATACACGCATTGTGTTTATTCTATGGATAGGTTTTTACAATCCATGTTTTACTATGAAAGTCCCGTTTGAGCAGCGCCCTGCCATGCCGGAGTGACGAGGCTTTCATAATTTGTTGTGGCCGGACGATCTGGTCCAGCCATGCTGACAAGGTTACCTCTCAGCGCCCCGGCCCGGCGGGGCGTCTTCAACAAGGGAGACTCATTATGAAAGATACGTCTACTCTCCACCAGAAGGTTCAAGAACTCTGCGATTGTTTCGCAACCACTGATCCGCTCAAAGAGATGTCAAAGATGGCTCAGGAAACGGATACAGAACAGGCTGCCTTGAAGTGGATTGCCCTGGCCGTCCTCCACGGCATCAACAGCAGTGCCGAATCGGTCTCAATCGTGAGCACCAAAGACGGAAAGCTCAGGGTCACGGCACAATACAGAAAGGCTGAGCTGCCTGCCCCCGGTCCAGCCACAGCCAGGAAGGCCATTGCGGCAATACGATCCATGACCCACATGGAGGACAATTACGGTACAACGACCCTTGCCTTCGGCTTTCGCAACAGCAGTATGGATCTGAAAATCAATTCAGTGCATGAAGCGGGAGACGACAGGGTAACCATTGTCTTTCCATGATGGAATGTTGCTGTTCCGGCAAAAGACCACGGGGCAGACGATATGACGAAAATCCGACCGGCAGCTTAGTTTTTTTTACCGGATTGCCAAATGCCTCAGGCAATACTACCTTGTGCGGAAACACAGGGATTCTTACACACACTACGCAAACGAGGAGGTTTATTGATGGAAATTTTCGAATTTGCAATCCAGATGGAAAAGGACGGGGAAATCTATTACCGGGAATTGGCGCAGGCCAGTCGGCCTACCGGCCTGCAGAAGATCTTCACCCTCCTTGCAGACGAGGAAGTCCAGCACCGGAAACTCCTCGAAGACCTGCATCAGCGGACGCCCCCCAAAGAGGGACAGCCTTCCCGAATCCTGGAGAATGTGAAAAATATTTTCATTACGATGGCAAAACAGCCACCGGGGGCCGACATGAAAGACCAGATAAATGCCTTTAAAAAGGCCCTTCAAATTGAAGAGATGAGCAGAAATTTTTATCAGCAGAAGGCTGATGAGGCCCGGGATGGACAGGCAAAGGCAATTCTTAATCTGCTGGTCAGGGAGGAAACGGGTCATATCCGGATCATGGAAAATATTGTCGAGTTCGTCTCAAGACCGGAGCCGGGAGGCTGGCTTGAAAACGCGGAATGGCATCATCTCGATGAGTATTAGGCCGGCACAAACCGCCGCGTCAGTAGATATCTGAACAAGGAGGTGTGGGCCGGCGGCTTCATCAGCACCGGCCTCCGGCCGTCAGATTTATGCGAAAGCTCCCCAAAAACAGGGGCCTCACCTTGCCGGAGTACTGAGCATTCAAATTTGTAATGGCTGATCAAACTGGTCCAGCCATGCCGGTTTCAGGAACAAACATTTTTAATAAAAGGAAGGACAGTGAAGGTTGGAACAATCGCTGCGCCGGTTGCCGGCGCAGAAAAAATCGGACTCAAAATATTGGTGGCAATCAGCTTCTCTCATTTCTTAAACGATATGCTCCAGTCCCTGATCCCGGCAATCTACCCGCAACTAAAGAGTGTATTTTCACTGAATTATAGTCAGATCGGCATGATCACGCTGACCTATCAGATTACCGCATCGCTGCTGCAGCCGGCGGTCGGCCTCTATACGGACCACCACCCCAAGCCCTATTCACTTGCCACCGGGATGGGATGTACCCTGATAGGCCTGCTTCTCCTTTCCACAGCCCCGACCTATGCCCTGCTGCTGGCGGCAGTGGGTCTGGTTGGACTCGGCTCGTCGATTTTTCACCCGGAATCCTCACGGGTTGCCCGGATGGCCTCCGCCGGGCAATACGGTCTGGCCCAATCGATCTTCCAGGTCGGCGGCAACGCCGGCACGGCCACGGGTCCGCTGCTGGCTGCCCTGATCGTCATTCCTCTGGGCCGGCACAGTATCGCCTGGTTTTCTCTGGCGGCACTCCTGGGCATTCTTGTCCTGTGGCAGGTGGGCGGCTGGTACAAGCTCAGACAACTGCAGGAAAACCGGCAGAAAATGGCGCCTGCCGCCGACCGGCCGGCAATCAGTTTCGGCAAGGTGGCATGGCCGATACTGATTCTGCTGGCCCTGATCTTCTCGAAATTTTTCTATCTGGCCAGTCTGAACAGCTATTTCATCTTCTACCTGATCCATAAGTTTCATATATCGGTTTTCTCTGCCCAGATGCATCTCTTCGTCTTTCTTTTCGGCGCCGCCATCGGCACCATCATGGGCGGTCCGATCGGTGACAGGGTCGGCCGCAAGCGGGTGATATGGGGATCCATCCTGGGGGTTGCGCCCTTTACGCTGATGCTCCCCTATGTCAATCTGCTGTGGACAGGCCCGCTCACCTTTATCATCGGTCTTATGCTGGCTTCCGCTTTTCCGGCAATCCTGGTCTACGCCCAGGAACTTCTGCCGGGAAAAATCGGCATGGTGTCGGGGCTGTTCTTCGGACTGGCCTTCGGGATGGCAGGTATTGGCGCCGCCGTGTTAGGAAAGCTTGCCGATATCCGCGGCATCGATTATGTATATCACCTATGCTCTTTTCTCCCGCTGATCGGTCTGCTGGCCGCCTTCCTGCCCGATATCAGGCGAATAGCCAGAAAGATGTGATCTTCAACGGTTCCACAGGGCTATCCCGGAATGGGGCAGGACCGGGCCACAGGTGCACCAGAGGTGATCTATGCTGAAACCCAAGATGCCCTCCCTCTTTGACAGGGAGGACCTGAGAGTCCCCTCGGGCCTCCCTGCCGTCATTGACGCCCATGTCCATATTTTCCCTTTCGGCATCTTTACAGCAGTGTGGAAATGGTTTGATGAAAACGGCTGGCGTATCCGCTACCAGATCCGCTCTGACCAGGTTATTGATTTTCTGCTGGCCCATGGCGTTGCGCACATTATTGCCCTCCAATATGCCCACAAGGCCGGTATCGCGCGGATGCTCAACTCCTATATGGTTGACAAATGCCGCGCCCATCCGGGAAGCCTTACCGGGCTTGCCACCGTTTTTCCGGGAGAACCCGAGGCAGAAAAGATCCTGCAGGAGGCCTTCGACGCCGGGCTGGCCGGACTGAAGCTGCATGCCCATGTACAATGCTTTGACGTGAATTGTGAACAGATGTATGGAATCTATGACTGTTGCCGGATCAATAAAAAACCCATCCTGATGCATATCGGCCGGGAACCCAAGAGCGCCGCCTACCGCTGCGACCCGCATCAGATGTGCAGCGCCGAAAAATGCGAACAGATCGTCAAGGATTTCCCGGATCTGAAGATCTGCGTCCCCCATCTGGGGCTTGATGAAGTCTCGGCCTATAAAAAGATGACCGAAACCTACGACAATCTCTGGCTGGACACGGCCATGGCGGTTTCCGGATATTTTCCGCTTAAGGAGGCACTTGACCTCAGCTCCTACCGGGCTGACAGGCTGATGTACGGATCAGATTTCCCGAGTATCCCCTATGCCTGGGACCGCGAGTTGAAGAGAGTACGGTCAGATAATCTCCCGGAAGATTTCCTGGAGAGGTTCTGCTGCAAAAATGCAGTAGAGTTCTTCAACCTTGAGATTCGGCCATGACAGGGCGCAACAAAAAAATGGAGAAGGGAAAGACTGATGCAGGAAAATGCCTCTGTCCCCAATCGCTATGGCCGGGAAAAGGTCACAGCCATAGCGATCGGAACATCAGGCAAAGGTGAAGATCATGCCTTTTTTCTGCGAATCACCGCAAGGCCGGCAAGGCCTGCGCCGAAGAGGATCATGGTTGCAGGCTCAGGAACCGCAGCCCCGCCGACCGCGCCACCGGAGATAAACTCCTGATTGACATTCCCGGCCGGGGTATAAATCCGTACAGAGCTGTAATCAAAGGTAAGAAGAGGATTTGTTACGGTCTCAAAGGCCAGCCTCATCCATTCGTCCTCAGCACTGACGTTTGCTAAGGATTCCCCTGAGGTAGCCTCGGGAGAAAATACACGCCACATGGCAAACTGAATCTGCCCGATTACTGATGCCTCCGTGGCCAGATGTAACTGTGTGTTCAACCAGGCGGCCTCCATATACTTCAACAGGCTGCCAACCGGGTCGGCGGCATCGTAGAACCTTGCCCCTGTCAGATCCAGGGGAGAAATGGTTCCAATGTTGACTTCAAAACCAGTGTTGGGAATGCTCGTTTTTACATTGATATCCAAACAGGTAATACCACCGTCGATCGCATTCCCGTCCAGATTTGCTGTAAGATCCCCGACCATATGTGTCCCGTAAGTTGGTATTGATGAGCCATTAACAGGGATAGTTATGGTACCGGCAAAAGCGGATTGAACAGAAAGCCATACGGCCAACAAAAGGGTAGAAAACGTAACTTTAAACATTGTAAATCTCCGATATTTTGTATTGATCTGTAATTAATTCCTTCAACAACAACTTTGAGATCCCGTTGATCTCTTTTGATAACTATTTATAAATTCAACCTAACAAGTATCTCTTTTTCAGAATCCTCCTCATTATGTTTATAATTCAAGGCATCCAACTCCATCACCTCACTATCAGAAGTAGTATACAAATTGCATGCCAACAAGTAAAAAACCTAACATATCCTAACATATAGAATATTTACACGGCAGGAGCTCCCGAAAATAGCCAGGTAAAGAGTTCAGTAATACGGAATTTTTCCGATAATACGGATTCTGAAAGCCGAACACTCGATAAACCGGCAGGGCAAAACCGGGTTGACCGGCCGCAATGAGACATACAGTTTTCTCTCTCCTGTATGGCAAGGCACCAGATTTCAAGGAGTTTTTAGAAGGAGATAAGACGCTGAAATTATAGATAGGTTCGTTGACAGGAGCAATACCTTGCCTTACTTTTCTCCACAAGCATCCATCTCCGGCAAGCAAAACACCCGCAGCAGGGCTGGGAGACTGCGTCAAAGAATTTATAAGGGCAGCATATGACCGATGTGTCTGATTGTACCGAAACCGGAGTTTCCCGTCCCCTCGTCCTGCTCATGGCCATAGTGAACGGGGTTGTTATTGCCAACCTCTACTACAGCCAGCCCCTCCTGGCAGAGATTGCCCGCGACCTTCATATCAAAGAGTCCCAGGCCGGATTCATAACGGCCCTGACCCAGACCGGCTATGGCTTTGGGCTTTTCCTCCTTACTCCTCTGGGAGATAAAACCGAGAGAAGACGCCTCATTGTCATCCTTACTCTTTTAGCATCAGGAGCGCTGGCCATAACCGGGTCAGTGCATTCCGCCACTGTCCTTCTGTCCATGAATTTCCTGATCGGTCTGTTGTCGGTGGTGCCCCAGATCATCGTACCCTTTATCGCCACTCTTTCCGGACCTGCGGAAAGAGGACGGAATGTCGGGACAGTGATGAGCGGGCTGCTTATGGGCATACTGCTGGCCAGGACTGTGAGCGGCTTTATCGGCGCTCATCTGGGCTGGCGGGCTGTTTATTTCTGCGCGGCCCTGGCTATGATCCTGCTGGCCGGTCTCATCCGCCTGCTGATGCCCGCAAGCAGCCCGAAGAACGGCCTCCACTATCTGGAACTGCTCACCTCCCTGCCGGGACTGCTACAGAAGGTCCCTGTCCTGAAGGAGGCGGCCCTGAGCGGGGCCCTGCTTTTTGCGGCCTTCAGTGTCTTCTGGACCACTCTGGTCTTCCACCTGGAGTCGCTGCCCTCGCATCTGGGGGCGCAGGCGGCGGGATGTTTTGGCCTGGTAGGCGCCGCCGGAGCCATAGCCGCCAGCGTCAGCGGCCGCCTGGCCGACCGGCTGGGTGCCCGGCGGATCGTCGCAGCCGGAAGCGCATCCATACTGCTGGCCTGGATTCTGATGGGACTGGGTGGAGCTTCCCTGGTGATTCTCGCCTGCGGTGCAGCCCTTCTCGATCTGGGAGTCCAGGGGGCCCATGTCGCCAACCAGACTCGAATCCTCGCCCATATGCCCGAGGCCAGGAGCCGGATCAACACCATCTACATCGTGTCCTTTTTTGCCGGAGGCGCCTGCGGCTCACTGGCCGGCACCGCCATCTGGACGCGCAGCGGCTGGCCGGGCGTCTGTCTGCTCGGGGGCGCGCTGATGGGGCTGGCCCTGGTGGCCGGCACGGCCCCCTTCAGGCACAATACCGCCAACTAACCAGCATGGCTGGACCAGACAGGCCGGCCACAGCAAATCACCAAAGCTCGTCACTTCGACAAGGCAACGCCTCCGCTCTGACGAAACTTTGATATAAAGAAAAAAAGAGACAGCCGCCGATCATCTTCCCTCTTCCTGCCGCAGCATCCCCGCTGCACCCCTCAAGTCCGGACATCCAGGCATTTTTCAAGGATGCAGCCACATCTACCCAGTAGGCAGACAGCCGCCGGCTTACAACCGACTGCAATCTTTCTTTCTTCATTATTTTTCTTCTTCCAATGCAATTTCCCATTGACACCTCATTAATATTTAATATAAGTTAATATTAATCTATATTAAATATTAACAACATATCTCCCTCTCCCTGATCTCCACGTGAGGCACAATGAATATCGGCACACTCTTAAGAAAATACAGAAAGGAACAAAAATTGACCCTGAAGTCGGTTGCGGAAAAGGCCTCTATCTCGGAAGGCTTCCTCAGTCAGGTGGAAAATGATGTCAATTCGCCCTCCGTCGACACCCTGATCCGGATCTGCAGCGCTATAGGCGTCAATGCAGGGGACCTCATCTCCCTGGCCAGCAAACAGGAAAAAATAGTCCTGATAAGAAAATCGGAATGGGACGATATCGACCTGTCCCACACCGGCTTTGTAACCCGCCGGTTCTTCCCCCCGGACTCCCGGAGCGTCATCGACACCTCCATCCTGGCGGTCGAGGCGAGCAAGTCGATCCCGGCGCGAAAAAACATCAAAAACGGCCAGGAGGTCCTTTGCGTGCTGAAGGGCTCCATCGAGCTGATGCTCAGTGACGAGACCATCGAGCTGCGAGAAGGGGACTCCGTCCATTTCTGGTCCAATCCCGAACGCCAGAAAATCACCAGCACCAGCACCGCCACCAGCTTTGTCCTATGGGTGGGAACCCTTTAAGCAGACTGTAAAGACATCTCAACCACAACCAATGAGGAGACCGGTGTATGATCACATTCAGTAAGCAGCAATTAAAAATCCCCAGACTCCAGAGACCCGTCTATCTGGTGACGGCAGGCCAGTCCAAATTTGACCGCGCCTTCCCCGACAAACGCACCGAAGAGCTCTGCATCGACGCCTTCGTCATGGCGGCCTCCCTGCTCGATATTTCGCCTGCCGATCTCAAGCGTTCGATCCACACCTGCTATTACGGCCACTTCGCCGATCATTTCGGAGATCAACTGCTGGGGGAATCTGTCATCCATGACCGGCTGGGCCTGGATCCCCTGGGAAACGTCGGGGTCAAGACCGGAGGGGCGACAGGCGGATCGACCATATGGGAAGGGGTAAAGGCCGTGGCCTCCGGCTACTCGGACTGCGTCCTGGTCATGGGCTGGGAGAGGATGGACGAGGTCCCTACCGACGAGGGCAATTTCCTCATCTCCTGCGCCGCCGACAAGGACTGGGAGTCGCCGCTGGGCCACATCTATACCGGCTACTATGCCGTCATGGCCCAACGCTATTGGCAGATCTTCGGCAGATCGGAGGATTCTTTCCGCAAGACCCTGGCAGCGATCGCCGTCAAACACCACGGCTACGCCCGCTTTAACCCCTTCGCCCATTCGCCGATGAAGATCACCGTCGACGATGTGTTGAATTCGCCGGTTGTGGCCTATCCCCTGCATGCCCTGGACTGCTGCCTGATGAGCGTCGGCGCCGCCTGCACCATCCTCTGCGACGAGGAAACCGCCTTTAGACTCACCAAAAACTCCAAGAATAAACCCCTGCGCATCTGGGCCGCCGCCGGCTCACACACCCTGCGCCCCGCCGATCGGCGGCATATGGACATCCCGCTGCTGCCCCACGAGACCGCCGATCAGTACAAAGATCTAGGCGAGCGTTTTCCAGGCGGCGAACGTTATCCGGGCTTCACCGGTTTTCTGGCTGCCCGGATGGCCGCCTATTACGGGTACGGCATGGCCGGCATCACCGACCCCATGGAAGATCTCGATGTACTGGAACTCCACGACGCCTTCACCATCAGCGATGTCCAGACCTATGAGGATATCGGCCTGCGCCCTTACGGCTATGGCCGTGACTATGTGGAGTCGGGTGACTGCTACCATACCAATCCCCACACCGGACAACCCGGCAGGCTGCCGTCGAATCTTTCGGGAGGACTCATCGGCTGCATGCACGCGGTGGGCGCCACCGGCATCATGCAGACCCTGGAAGTCGCCACCCACATCTGGAACAGATGGGAGGAGATCCACGGCGACGAAAAGACCTGGAAAGACTTCAACCGCGAAAAGCCCGACGACTGGACCAGCCTCCAGGTCAGGGGCGCCCGGAGAGGCATGGCCATTAGCCATGCCGGCGTCGGCTCCCATGTCACGGCCACGATCCTGATGGATCCGGATCATCTTATGAAAAAAGATGCCTAAAGGAGGGCTATCATGAGCATGCACGGACAGGTTTTTGTCAAAAACAACCAGTACAAAATGAGAGGCGACTTCCATCACCTGACGCCCAACACCCCGATCCGCGACGCCGATAACGGCTGGAGGCTTTTGGGTGTAACCAACCCAAGGGATATGACCTACATCCATTCCTATGGCGGCGAGGCGGTCTTCTTCGAATCGCTGAGCCAGAAAAAGCTGCTGGCAACACGCTGTGACAACAGAAATTGCGAGAGTGAGGGGACTATCCATATCCCCTTCCGGATCCATTGTCCGGACTGCCTTGCCAGAAACACCATCATCGATCTGACGGATATTGCCAAAAAGACCGCCCGCATCCACACCTTCATGGTCTGCGCGCGGTCCGGGGCCTTCAATGTACTGGCAAAACCCATCACCTTCATCAATATCGAGTTCGACGGTGTGCCGACGATCCTGATGAGCTATCTCAGTCTTGGCGAACCGGCCTTCGGGATGAAGGTAGTGCCGATTTTCAAGACCAGTGAGCCGACCTTCACCATTCTGGACCTCTCCTGGGTCCCGGAGGGAACAAAAAATAACCAGCTTCCCGAGGGCTTCGCCTTTTAATCCGGGCACCGGTCCGCACATCGCATGTCCAAAAAGGGGAAGGCCCTGGGCCCCTGGCGGGTCACCGATTGGCAGGAAAAGGGATTTTAACGGTGTCTTGCCAGAAACCGAATCTTGAGATCGCAGACATTATCACTTCAGGGAATCTTGAACAGGGAGGCTCGCATTCAAGATTACCTTCACTATCTTACATTGAGGGGGAGGTGAAAATGCAGAGGCCAGACATCACAGCGGGAAAAATGACCATCAGTGACATGGTAGATATTCTTGCAGAAAATTTTGGAAATTCCATTGGGCTGGAATATCACGAACTGGGCATCAGGCACAATTTCAGACAGTTGCGGGAACTCTGGGACCAGGTTGCCAAAGGCCTGATGGCCCTGGGTATCGCCCGGGGTGACAAGGTCGCCATCTGGGCCAACAACCTGCCGGAATGGGTCTATACCCAATATGGAAGCGCCCGGATGGGGGCGGTCCTTGTCACCGTGAACACCAACTACCGCAGCAGTGAACTTGAATATCTGCTCCGGCAGTCCGACGCCACAACCCTTATCCTGACCGGCGGGGTACGTGAGCCTTACGAGTACATCAGGATCCTGAACACGGTCTGCCCGGGCATCGCTGACAGCAGGCCCGGGAACCTCAGCGAAAAAAATCTCCCTTTTTTGAAAAACATCCTCTACCTGGGAAAAGAGAACATTGCAGGGATGTACAACTGGGACGAGGTCCTGAGGAGGGGGGAGACGGTCACGGATCCGGAATTTCAGGCAAGACGGGCCCAGCTTCGGCCCGATGATGTCATCAATATGCAGTACACCTCGGGAACGACTGGATTTCCCAAAGGGGTCATGCTCTCCCATACCAACCTGATAGGCAATGCGCTCAGCATGGCCGAGTGCATGAAGCTGACTTCCGACGATACGATGTGCATCCCTGTCCCCTTCTTTCACTGTTTCGGCTGTGTTATTGGCACTCTCACCTGCATGGTCTCCGGCGCCGCCATGGCCCCCGTGACCTCCTTCAGCGCCGCCGATGTGCTTCGGACTGTCGAGGCCTCGCGATGCACGGCCCTTCTCGGGGTGCCGACCATGTTTATTGCCGAATTCGAAGAAATGGACAGGCAGGCCTATGATACTTCCTCGCTGCGTACCGGCGTCATGGCCGGCTCCACCTGCCCCGTCGAGGTCATGAGACGGGTGATCGAGGACATGGGGGCGAAGGAGATGACCATCGTCTACGGCCAGACCGAGGCCTCACCCGGCATCACCCAGACCAGGGATCACGATTCTCTGGAGCTGAAGACCACCACGGTCGGCCGGGCCCTGCCCCACGTCGAGGTCAAGATCGTCGACCCGGTCACCGGAGAGGAACTGCCTGTTGGCCAACAGGGAGAACTCTGTACCCGGGGTTATCATGTCATGAAGGGATACTACAAGATGCCCGAGGCCACAGCCAGGGCGGTGGACAAGGACAACTGGCTGCATACCGGCGATCTCGGCGTTATGGACGCCAACGGCTACTGCAGCATTACCGGCAGGATCAAGGACATGATTATCCGGGGCGGAGAAAACATCTACCCCCGGGAGATCGAGGAGTTCCTCTATCTCCACCCCAAGGTCAAAGATGTCCAGGTGGTCGGCGTCCCCAGCAGAAAATATGGAGAAGAGGTGGCGGCCTTCATCCTGCTCAAACCTCGGGAGGAGGCCACGGACAAAGAGATGGCCGCCTTCTGCAGGGAGCGGATATCTTTTCACAAGATTCCGAAATACTTCTTCTTTGTAGATCAGTTCCCCACAACGGCCAGCGGCAAGATCCAGAAATACAAACTGAGGGAGATCGCGAAAACGCGCCTGGAAGGGTGCTGAGACCTCTTCTCCCGCCAAGCAGATGAGGAAGGCCATGCTACAACCTTTATGGAAACCGTCAGAGCAGCGCATCAGGGCATCCAATATGTACCGGTTCATGCAGCAGGTGAACCGCACCTGGGGCACCGATCACAGTGATTACCCTTCACTATACCGGTGGTCGGTTGAAAATATCGCTCTTTTCTGGGCTCAAATGTGGGACTATGCCGGGATCAAGGCCTCCAGAGGCTACGACCAGGTGATCGACGATCCGGCCAAAATGCCGGGTGCGCGGTGGTTTTCAGGATGCAGGCTCAACTTTGCCGAGAACCTCCTTTGCTGCCGGGACGACAGGACAGCCCTGATATTCCGGGGCGAAGACAGGGTCCGCAGGACCCTTACCTATGCCGAGCTCTACCGGGCTGCCGCTCGGCTTGCATCCTCCCTGCGGGCGGCAGGGATAGTGCCCGGCGACAGGGTGGTGGGCTTCATGCCCAACATGCCGGAGACGATCATCGCCATGCTGGCCGCCACCAGCCTGGGGGCGACATGGTCATCCTGCTCCCCGGACTTCGGCATCAAGGGGGTCCTGGACAGATTCGGCCAGACCCGGCCCCGGATCCTCTTCACCGCCGACGGCTATTTCTTCAAGGGCAGGGCCCTGGACTGCCTGGAGAAGATAGCAGAGATCACCAGTGCACTCCCCTCCATTGAAAAGATCGTCGTCGTTGCCTATACCCAGGAATGCCCCGATCTCTCCCGCCTGCCCAAGGCAGTCCATTACAGCGACTTCGCCGCCAGTACGATCCGGGAGATGGAATTTGCCCAGCTGCCCTTCGAGCATCCACTCTATATCATGTACTCCTCTGGGACCACCGGTCTGCCCAAGTGCATGGTCCAGGGAGCGGGCGGCGTCCTGATCAATCAGCTCAAGGAACTCCTCCTCCATACCGATCTCAAACGGGAGGACAGAATTTTCTATTTCACCACCTGCGGCTGGATGATGTGGAACTGGCTGGCGGCCTCGCTGGCCGCCGGCGCCACCCTGGTCCTCTACGACGGCAACCCCTTCCATCCTGGGCCGGACGCCCTCTGGCGGATGGCTGAGGAGGAGAGGATCACCATCTTCGGAACCAGCGCCGGCTATATCGCCGCCCTGAAAAAGGCCGGAGTCGGACCGAGCCGGCAGGTTGATCTCAGCCCCCTGAAGACCCTGCTCTCCACCGGTTCTCCGCTCTCAAGAGAGGATTTCCGCTTCATCTATCGGGAGGTAAAGGAGGATCTGCTGCTGGCCTCCATCTCCGGAGGCTCGGATCTGAACGGCTGCTTTGCCCTGGGCAATCCCATGGGGCCGGTCTACGAGGGCGAACTCCAGTGCCGGGGACTGGGGATGAAGGTGCATGCCTACGATGCAGAGGGCGTGCCGGTGGTCGGACGCCAGGGAGAGCTGGTATGCACTGCGGCCTTCCCTTCGATGCCCATCTCTTTCTGGGATGATGAAAGTGGGGAGAAATACCGGTCTGCCTATTTCAAGAGGTATCCGGGCGTATGGACCCACGGTGACTTCATTGAGGTTACCGAGCGGGGCGGGACCATCATCTACGGCCGCTCTGATGCGACCTTAAACCCCGGCGGGGTCAGGATAGGGACGGCAGAGATCTACAGGGTCATCGAACAGCTGGAGGAGATCCAGGACAGCGTGGTTGTCGGCCAGGAATGGCAGGACGACACCCGGATCATCCTCTTTGTGACAATGAAGCCCGGCTGCGAGCTGACCGACGCTCTGCGGGAAAGAATTAAAAGCGCCATCCGGGCCGACGCCTCGCCCCGGCATGTCCCGGCCCGGATCATCCAGGCACCGGACATCCCTTACACCTTGAATATGAAGAAGGTCGAACTGGCAGTCCAGAGGATGATTCACGGCCGTGAGGTCACCAACAGGGATGCCTTGAAAAATCCCGAAGCCCTGGACTTTTTTGCTCATCTTACAGAACTCAACAGCTGATTGGAGAGAGCGCATGAAGACATATTCTTTCTTGAATTTTGGCCTGGGAGAGACCGCCGGCCTGCTACGCGAGTCGGTCCGCGACTTCGTCCGCAGCAAGATCGCCCCTCTGGCGGCCGAGATCGACCGCAACGACTCCTTCCCGCCAGAGCTCTGGCAGCAGATGGGAGAACTGGGCCTTCTGGGCATCACCGTCCCCGAAAGGTACGGCGGCGCGGAGATGGGATATTTAGAACATGTCATCGCCATGGAGGAGATCAGCCGGGGCTCGGCAGCAGTGGGACTGGCCTACGGGGCCCATTCGAACCTCTGCGTCAACCAGATCAAGCTGAACGGCACCGAGGAGCAGAAACAGCGTTATCTGCCCGGCCTGGTCGCGGGGAAGCAGATCGGCGCCCTGGCCATGAGCGAGGCAGGTGCCGGTTCCGATGTGGTCGGCATGCGCCTTGCCGCAGTAAAAAGAGGGGATTGCCACATCCTGAACGGAACCAAGATGTGGATCACCAACGGCCCTCATGCCGATGTCCTCGTCGTCTACGCCAAGACCTCGCCTGAGAGAAATCAGCAGGGGATCACCGCCTTTCTGGTGGAAAAGACCATGCCGGGATTTTCCACCAGCCCCAAGCTGGACAAGCTGGGCATGCGCGGCTCTCCCACATGCGAGCTGGTCTTCACCGACTGCGCGGTTCCCGATTCCCATATCCTTGGCCGACCGGACCAAGGAGTACACGTGCTGATGAGCGGGCTGAACTTTGAACGCCTGGTACTGGCCGGCGGCCCTTTGGGGATAATGGCGGCCTGCATGGACGTGGTGCTGCCCTACATCCACAGCCGCCGGCAATTCGGCAGGGCCATCGGCGAATTTGAACTGATGCAGGGCAAGCTTGCCGATATGTATGCGACCTGGAACGCCTGCAGATCCTATGTCTATACCGTGGCACGGGCGGCAGATCGCGGCGGCGGCATCAGGAAGGACGCCGCCGCCGCGATCCTCTATGCGGCGGAAAAAGCGACCTGGATGGCCCTGGAAACGATCCAGTGCCTGGGCGGCAACGGCTATATCAATGACTATCCGGCCGGCAGGTTTCTGCGTGACGCCAAGCTCTATGAAATCGGCGCCGGCACCAGCGAGATCCGACGGATGCTCATCGGCCGGGAACTCTTCCAGGATACGATGGAATAGAAAGGCAGGTTTATCCACCGACGCCGGTGACATGATACTCCGGTGGTTCGGCACTGTTCAGGGATTTCCGCCAGGCTGCCAGCCACCGCCCAGGGCCTTGAACAGGGCCACCATGTCCAGAGACAGGCGCTGTTCACTCAGCACAAGCTGATCCTGAGACTGGGCAAGGGAGAGCTCGGCCTGCAGCACATTGACAGCGTCAACCAGCCCCAGCTCATATTGGCCCCTGGAGATATCCAAAGCCTGTTTGCTCGAGGCAACAAAGACCTGCAGATTTTTGCAGGTCTCCTGCTCCCGGGCAAATGCCACCATGGTGTTTTCGACCTCCGCCAAGGCAGCGAGTACGGTCTTTTCATAGACAATCTGCGCCCTTTCCCGGCGGCTGTCGCTGGCCTCCACGCCCGCCCGGGCCCGGCCGGCATCGAAGACATTCCACTTCACCGCGGGTCCCACAGACCAGAGCCGACTGCTCGACGTCACCAGATCCGAAAGATTGAGGCTTTCGACCCCCAGAAAGACCGAAAGCGAAAAGCGGGGGAAGAGATCCGCAGTGGCCACGCCCACATCAGCCGTAGCGGCGGCCAACTGGCGTTCAGCCCGGCGGATATCGGGCCTCTGCCGGAGCAGCTCCGATGGAAGCCCCACGGGCACCTGGGGAGAAACAGAGGGAATAAGGCCCTTGCCGGTCAGCTCCGCCACCAGAGTCTCGGGCGTCTGGCCGAGAAGCAGGGCCAGCTGATGCATGGACTGCCGGGCAGCAGCCTCAAGGGCGGGCAGCTGAGAGACGGTCAGGGCCAGTTGGGCCTCTGCCTGCCTGACGGCGAGCTCATTGCCGAAGCCCAGTTGAAACCTTTTTTTGAGCATGTCGAGGGTCTTTTCCTGCAGATCGCGGCACTCCCCGGCGACGGTAAGCCGCTGCTGGGCACCCCGCAGTTCCAGGTAATTCCGGGAGACCTCCGCCACAAGGGAAACCAGCACGTCCCTGCTGTCCTCCACCGTGGCGGCAAGAGTGGCATCGGCCTCCTCTACTGCCCTGCGCCTGCCGCCGAAGACATCCAGCTCCCAGCCGGCATCAAACCCTGCCTGATAGAGATCCTGATTGATCTGAGAGGACTGCTGCCCGACATTAAACTGACTGAGGTCCTGGCCAATCTGCCCCGACAGGGCGTTCAATCCCGTCTGACTGCGGGTATAGGCTGCCGATGCATTGAGGCTGGGAAAACGGTCTGCTGCGATCATCCGCCGCTGAGCCCTGGCCTCGCGGATACGGGTCTCGGCGATCAGGATATCCTTATTGGAGGCCAGGGCTCTGGTAACCAGGGAGTTAAGGACGGGATCGTTGAAAAGCGTCCACCAGACAGCAAGATCCGGTGTCTCCCCAGCAGGTGCAGCGGGTGCAGTCCACCGGGCAGGCATGTCCGGATCGGGCTGCTGATAGGACGGCCCTACCGCCATGCAGGCGGCAAGCAGCACGGTAACCACCATGCCAAGGATCTTTTTCAGCCAGTGCATCATCACAAAGGACATCCTCTAAATTTCAGGTAAAGGGCGGGGAATTCACCGGCCTCGAAGAGCCCTGAGCCAACAGAGCCTGGCCTTTTTGCATCCGCCTCCGCAGCCACTGCATGGCATCATCCACATAGGTAAAGACCACGGGAATAACCAGAAGGCTCAGGAAGGTAGACGTAATCAGTCCGAATATCACCACGATAGCCATAGGAGCCCTGAAGCTCGGGTCATTGCCCAGGCCTAGGGCGATGGGCAGCATGCCGGCACCCATGGCGATGGTGGTCATCACAATGGGGCGAGCCCGCTTGAGGCAGGCGTCGAGCAGGGCGTCGCGACGGCTGAGCCCCAGCTTTCGCCTGGCCATCAGGACATATTCAACCAGCAGGATGGAGTTTTTCGTCGCAATCCCCATGAGCATAATCAGACCGATCATGGCCGGCATGGACAGGGCCGTCCTGGTCAGGAAGAGGCCCAAAAAGGCGCCGGGAACGGAAAGCACAAGCGCAGTGAGGATTGAAAAAGGCTGGACAAAATCCTTAAAGAGCAGGACCAGGACAATGTAAATGCACAGGACGCCGGTTATCATGGCCATGCCGAACCCCGAAAAGAGCTCGTTCATAGCCTCCGCGTCGCCCACCGGGGCCAGACTGACGCCAGGCGGCAGATTTTTCAGGCTCGGCAGGGCCAGCACCTGGTCCTTGATAATCCCCATCTCTTTGCCGTTCAGCTCAATCTCGAAATTCACGTTGCGCAGCCGGTCATACCGATCGATCTCAGCCGGACCGCTGGCAAGGCTCAGCTGGGCGAGGCTGCCCAGGGTTACCGGACCGCGGGCGCCGGGAATGCTCAGGTGCGATAACAGCTCCGCGTCCTGTCGGGCCTCGGAGCGCAGCTTCACCAGTATCGGGACCTGGCGGAGAGCAAGATTCAGTTTGGGCAGATACTGCTCATAGTCACCGGAGGTGGCCAAACGCAGGGTGTCGGCAATGGCCGACGACGTCACCCCCAGGTCGGCGGCGCGGGCAAAGTCCGGACGGATGACAAGCTCGGGACGCACCAGGCTGGAACTGGCGCTCACATTGCCGATACCGGGCACAGTCCTGATTTCTCCCTCGACTTTTCCAGCGAGGATATCCAGGGCCTGGCCATCCTCGCTGGCCAGAACCAATTCATATTTTTCCCCACCCAGCCCGATCTTGATCCGGGTGCCCGGCAGTGTCTCCACGGCCTGGCGCAATTGGGACTCTATCTCGTGTTTTTTGACCCCATGCCGCTCGCTACGCGGGGTCAGATTAATGGTCAGAGCGGCCTTGCGGACCTCAGCTGCACCCTGCAGGGCGAAGGGATCGCCTCCGGACCTGCCGCCCCCCACCGCCGTATAGACCATCCTCACATAACGATTGGACTCCACCGCCTTCCGGGCCTGCTCAGCCACGGCCAGCGTCTGCTGGAAGGTGCTGCCCGGGGGCAGCTCCAGAGAAACCATGGTCTGAGACAGGTCGTCCGCCGGCATGAAGCCTGTCGGCAGCATGCCGGCCAGCAGGAAGGAGCCGAAGAAAAGCACTGTCACCACCACGGCAGTGCGCAGCCGATGCTCAAGACACCAGACCACCCAGACCGTATAACGCCCGAGCCACCCCGGATCCCTCCGAGGCTTGACAAAGGGCTTGAGGATATAGGCGGCCATCATCGGCGTCAGCGCCCGGGCCACCACCAGTGAAAAGAAGACGGCAATGGATGCCGTCCAGCCGAACTGGACAAAGAACTTGCCGACGACACCGCTCATGAAGGCAGTAGGCAGGAAGACCGCGATCAGCGAAAAGGTGGTGGCTATGACCGCAAGACCGATCTCGTCGGCCGCCTCCATTGCAGCCTGATAGGGAGTCTTTCCCATTCGGAGATGGCGCATGATATTCTCGATCTCCACAATGGCATCATCCACCAGGATGCCCACCACCAGCGACAGGCTGAGCAGGGTCACCACGTTGACGGTAAATCCCAGAAAATACATGCAGGCAAAGGCTGGGATTACGGAAAGGGGCAGCGCGGTGGCCGACACGAGAGTGGCCCGCCAGTCCCGCAGGAAGAGCCAGACGACGATGATGGCGAGAATCGCCCCCTCGTAGAGCAGAGACATGGAACCGTGATAGTTTTCCCGAACAGGGTCCACAAAATTAAAGGCCTCGACAAAGGAGATCTCCGGAAACCGCTGCTGGAGCTTGACTATCTCGGCGCGCACACCTTTATCGACCTCGATCTCACCGGAGCCGCGGGATCGGGTGATCTCAAAGCCCACCACCGGCCTGCCGTTCAGCAGGGCAGCCGAACGCTGCTCCGCCACCGTATCGGTGACGGTGGCTATCTGATTCAGCCGTATATGCCGGCCATCCAGGAGCGGTATGTCCATTTCGGCCAGCTCGGCTGCCGACTGGATCGAGCCGATCACCCGGATGGACTGTTCCGACCCACCCACATCGGCCCGGCCGCCGGCGGCCTCCTGCTCGACCAGCCGCAGTTGCCGGGAGACCTCGGCTGCCGTCACCCTGAGGGCAAACAGGCGTTGGGGATCGATCTCGACCTGGATCTGACGGGTGACGCCGCCCACCCGATCCACCGAGCCGACGCCTTTCACGGAAAACAGGGCCTTGTTCACGGTATTGTCGACGAACCACGACAGGGCCTCGTCGTCCATTCGATTGGAGGCCACGGTATAGGTGATGATGGGCAATCCGGCCAGATCCATCTTGGCTATCACCGGATCCAGCATGTCGCCGGGAAGATCGGCACGAATGCGCGACACGGCATCGCGGACGTCGTCAACGGCCTCCGTGGTGGGTTTCTCCAGCCGGAATTCGACGGTGACAGTGGCGCTGCCGTCCTGTACCTTGGTGTAAATATGCTTGACGCCCTGCAGAGTGGCGATGGAATCCTCGATCTTCCTGGCCACATCGACCTCCATCTGCCCCGGCGACGCACCGGGAATGGAGGCCGTTACCACCACCGTTGGAAGGTCGATATCGGGATAGTTCTGGATCTTCATGGCCCTGAAACCGGCCAGGCCCATCATGGTGAGCAGAAAGAAGAGGACGATCGACTGAATCGGGTTTTTGATCGACCAGGCGGAGACGTTCATTGCGGACTCCCGGACTGATCGCCTAGGGGGTCGACAACACGAACCGTGTCGCCGTCTACGAGGAAAGCCGCCCCGGTCGCCACCACCCTGACGTCGGGTTCAAGACCGTCCAGGATTTCCATGGCCTCTTTCTGGCAGCGGCCGGTCTGGACCTTGGTCTGGTGCACCGTATTTCCCGGTGCCAGGCGATATACATAGCTAAATCCGTCCCGCCGGACCACTGCGCTCTGCGGCAGGGTCATGGCCCTTTTCCGACCAAGTTCAAAAGCGCCCCGTGCAAACATCCCGGCCTTCAGGCCGGAATTGGCGGGAACATCGACATATACCAGCCCCATCCTGGTCTGCGGATCGACCGTCGGTGCCGGCATCCGTACCAAGCCCCGGGCCCGGATATCGCCGGGCCCAGTGATGGAGACGGCCTGGCCGATGCGAATGAGACGCAGCTGTTCGGAGGTCACCTCCGCCCGCCACTCCAGCCTGCCGGCCCGAATAAGACGAAAAAGCTCCTGGCCCACAGCGGGGACTGTACCGATTGTGACACTCCGGGCAGAGATCACTCCGTCGTCGGGGGCCGCGACCATAGTCTGCTTGAGCCTGGTCTGCTGATTGAGCAATTGGGCGCGGGCAGCCTCCAGCCGGGCTGCGGCCGTACGCTCGGCGTTAAGGTATTCACTGATCTGCTGGGCACTGATCACTCCCGGACCCTGCGCCTTGCGGGCCCGGTCGGCATTGGCTTTTGCCTCGGCCAGCGCAGCGCCGGCCTCGGCCACCGCAGCGCTGGCCTGGGCTACATCGGCCTTGACGGTGAGACTGGAGAAGACCGCCAGAATCTGGCCTGCGCGGACCTCTGCACCGACATCGACCCGGACCTCGACCAACTGCAATCCATTGAGTTCCGCTCCGATGGTAGCTTCCTGCCAGGCGGCAATACTGCCATTGGCGCTGAAGGTCTCCAGCCAGTCGGCAGAGACCGGGACCGCTGTCGTGACGCTGAGCGCGGGACGGATATCTGCTGCGACCTTCAAATCCTTGATGGTGATCTTGGTTGCCGCATCACCGGAACCGCCGCCCAGGCGCCACCACAGGACGCAAAGGATCAGCATCAGGGTAAAAAAAACAAGTATCCCCGGCATCACCCACCTTTTCACCATTCTTTTGCTGTTCAGAATCTTCATATCTCTCGGTGCCATAAGTCGAAGTTCCGTATCCGACAAAGAAGTTTTTGTGAGGAGGTGCGAGGCATAGAATTGTCCGTCGAAGTATCTGGAGGGGGCAGCACGCAGACCCCTTCTCTTTTTATTTGTATGAAAGTCTCATGTAAGTGGCGGCCTTGCCATGCTGAAAATGACGAGCTTTCACGTTTTGCTGCGGCCGGCATGACTGGTTCAGCCATACCGGCTTATTTGTTCACCGGTTTTAAAAGTCGATGCAGAAAGGCATTGGCAGGCAGCGCCTCTTTTCCTGGCTCACGGACAAGATAGGGTTTCCCCGAAAAAGAGGAGGAAGACCCTGCTTTATCAATAAACTCTTCGGCAGTATCGACACGATTACGAGCCTTATCCAACTTCAGCCGCAGATGTGCAGCAGCCTCAACGGCAGTATATTCATTACCGTTTCGAATAAATACAACATCGGAACGTTTTTCCAAAACAGTGAGCATGGCGTTTATCCGTGCCTCTTCATATGACGGCATCGCATGAGCCCTTGCACCTGAGAGCACAATCATACAGAAGAAAACGAAAAATAATACAAGATGAAATGCATGGCGAAAAAGATATCTCATTGTCTTTTTGCAATCCTTCGGCTGAATCAGGAAGAGACTCACCCCGTTTTGGCTAGGAGGTTGTGCAATCCCCGATCACAGTGACCGGTGCGAAGACGTTCCCTGGCAAGCCCTGAACTATCTGATCTAAGATATCCGCGAATCAATCTGTTGCAAAGAAAAAAAGGAGAGACAAGCCTGACGTTTGCATTGCCCTCATCCTGTCCCGTAACCATGCTTTGCGTAAAATGAATCGGTCTCCCGATTCAGGAATTATACGCTTGCATAGGGTGTTGTTCATCTGATCCTGCCATGCCGGTGCATCTGTCAGCGAGGCCGCCGTCGCGGGGTGGCAAATCAACCTCCTGCGGGTATGCGGGGACGAATTGATAAAAAAACCGCCGCCATCCCGGGAGAGCACCTCATGCTGCCGTGTCGCCATGGAAGGACGGGGCCTGAAAAGATCAGAGGCACCGGAAAATGGTGGTACTTTTACCTCCTTTTTCGACTCCTGTACAGGGGCCAAGGCGGCAAAGCCCTGTCTTCGTCATAAATATCATAAACAATTATCGCACCATGCAGATGAGGCACAGGAGAAAGAATAAGACCAGAGTCTGGCATATTTTTCGCATACAGTGGCTCTTGAAAGGATTTTACTCCTTGCTGGTCAAGAGGGGAATCTCAGATGGAATCTCTACAATTTATATGAAAGTCTCGTCAAAGCGGCGGCCTTGCCTTGCCGGAGTGACAAGCGTTCATGCGTTGTTGCGGCCGGGTCCTGTCCGGCCTAGACGCGCCGGTTCGTTAGAAAACAAGACAGCTGTGAATATGACAAAAAGCAACATTCATCATAACAATACGTTTTCATTAATCAATTCGTGGTCAATCAGAACTCTGTTAACGCTGCTCATCCTTCTGGCAATCCTGCCATCAATGGGAATCATTGTCTATTCTGCGATCGAGGAGCAGAAAAATGATTACAAAGAGGTAAAGACGAGAATTCTCCAGACTGTCGAGAATCTTGCCGGCTATCAGGAGACTATCACGCTTGCTACGCGGCAGATGCTCCTGACCATGGCTCAGCTCCCTGAGATTCAAAACGGCGATATTTCTGCCTGCAACGACCTCTTTCGCGATGTTATGCGTTCAACACCCTTCCTGGACGCCATCTTCACTGTGCAGCCGGACGGACGGCGCCTTGCAGGAATGAGGCCGGAGATATCATTCTTCAATATTGCCGACAGACAATATTTCCAGCAGGCCCTGACCGACCGGGATCTCGGGGTGGGTGAGTTTCAGGTCTCAGGCGCCACCAGCAATCCTATTTTGCCCTTTGTCTATCCGATAGAGGACGGAAAGGGACAGCTGCGGGGTGCGGTAATCACCGGCTTCAAGCTTGAGCAGTATGAGCGATTTCTGTCGCAAAGCCTCCTCCCGACCGGGTCGATTGTCGATATTGAAGACCGGAGGGGGATCCGTCTGTGCCGGTATCCGCAATCGGATAAAGGATCCATGGAGGGAATCGGGCAGCCTGTCAGCCAGAAGATCTGGAAGGAGATTTCAGGGCCCCTCCCCCAGGGAATCTATCTGGACACCGGCCTGGACGGGATCCACCGCATTTACGGCTACATCCAGATCCGCCTGCGCGAAGAGGACAGCCCGTACCTGTATATCCGGGTCGGAGTCCCTGAAGAGACTGCCTATGCCAATGCCAGACAGCATCTTTACAGGAACGCAGGGCTCATCTGTCTGGCCGCATTCCTTGCCCTGGCGGCGACCTGTCTTATCGGAAAAGTCATCATTATCGACAGATTAAAAAGGCTCGTGGCCTTTTCCGGACGACTGGGCGCGGGCGATTTTCATGAACGCTCAGGACTGTCCCCCCTGCTGGGCGGAGAGATAGGCGCACTGGCCCGTGCCTTTGATTCCATGGCTGCCGATCTGGAGGCGCGGGAGAGGGAGCGTCGGCTCTCCGAAGACGAGATCAACCGGCTCAATCACCGCAATCAGCTCATCCTGAACACCGCCGACGAGGGGATCGTCGGCCTGAACTCTCGCGGGAATGTCATCTTCATCAACGCCAAAGCCACATCCATGACCGGCTACAAGGCCCATGAAATCCTGCGCCAGAACCTGCACCAGATGATCCATCATTCCAGACTTGACCGCACCGCCTACCCCCTAACAGAATGCCCGATGCACGAGACCATTACTGCAGGGACCACCTGCAGGGTCAGAGACGAGGTCCTCTGGCGCCAGGACGGAACCTGTTTCCCCGTGGTCTATTCAAGTGCGCCGATCCTGGAAAAAGGCAGTATCATCGGGGCAGTCATCACCTTCCGGGATATTACCGAGCGCAAGAAGGCGGAACAGGTGAAAAAGGTCATGGAGCACCAGCTCTATCAATCCCAGAAGATTGAGTCCATCGGAACGTTGGCCGGCGGAATCGCCCACGACTTCAACAATATTCTGACCGCTATCCTGGGAAATATCCAGATCGCTCTCTTGAATGTATGCAGTCCCTGCACCGTAACCAACGAGATACAGGCCATCTACGACGCCGGGAAACGAGCCAAGGATCTGGTGCAGCAGATCCTTGCCTTCAGCCGCCAGACGCAACCCCGTTTTATCTCCCTGCAGATCGCTCAGATAGCCAGGGACGCCCTGAAGCTGCTTCGCCCGGCCATCCCCCGCACCATCCAGATATTGGAAAACTTTCAGGGCGCCGGCCCGGTGATGGGCGATCCGGCCCAACTTCGCCAGGTCATCGTCAACCTTTTCACCAATGCATCCCACGCCATGCGGGAAAATGGCGGCATCCTGAGCATCGGCCTGTATGAAATCCATATTTCCGCAGGCCTCCCTCATCCCGACCTCAGCCCCGGACGCTACATCAAGCTCACGGTCAGCGATACGGGCTGCGGGATTGCCAAAGACGACCTGCAGCACATTTTTGATCCGTTCTTCACCACCAAGTCAAAGGATGATCGGACCGGGCTGGGTTTGTCGGTGGTCCATGGCATCCTCAGCAGGCACAAAGGGGCCGTCGCTGTCCGCAGCGAGTTGGGAAAGGGAAGCTGCTTCGAGCTCTTTTTCCCCTGCATTGAAGAGCAGGCAGACATCGAAGACGCGCAGGAGGCATCACTTCCTGAAGGCACCGAGACCATACTGCTGGTCGACGATGACAGCATTATCATCGAGTTGGCGCAGGAGACCCTGGAACGGCTTGGCTATCGAGTAGTTACAACAAACTGCAGTGCCGCGGCCCTGAAGGATTTTCAGGCTCAACCGGAGAAATTCGATCTGGTCATTGCCAATCAGACCATGCCGCAATGGACGGGGTTGGAGCTTGCCGAGCATATCCTGGATCTCCGGCCGGGTATCCCGATTATCCTCTGCACGGGCTTTGGCGATGGAATGCTGCAGGAAAAGGCTGAAAAAATCGGCATCCGCCACATACTGATGAAGCCGCTGATTATCAGCCAGATGGTCCGGACCGTCAGAGAGACCCTGGAACGTCATTCGGACTCCCCACAAGCCTGACACGGAAAAAGACCCGTGAACTGCCCTTGAGAAAAACAATGTGATGCTGTTTCTTTTTATGATAGTATCTAAAAAAATACATCATAATCACTCCTTCCCTCAGTCCACCAGGAGGCCATTTTCTCATGCGTGCAGCCTTCATCGTCATATTGATACTGCTCTGTTCATCCCTTTCCATCGCCAAGGAGTACGGCCAATACAACCCGAAGCAAATTCTCACCGTATCGGAATCACCTTCCGGGAAAAAGTATGGCATCGATATCGAATACCTGGATTTAATGATCAATAATCTGGCCCTTCACGCCAAGAACTATCCTCCCCAGTTTGATACCCCCCGGGACAAGCAGCAGGCCGTCAAGGATGTGACCGCACTCTCGGGGATGCTGGGCACTCTGACCAAGGGGCCGACCCCGAATCCGGAAATACTCCGGCGGGCAGGATTCCTCAACAGCATGGGCCACAACCTCGACATCCCTGGTTCTGCGGAAAAGGCGGCGTCGGATCTCCAGAAACTCCTCTCCATCGCCCCGACGGATTCGGGCGGGAATTATATATACGGGACCTTCCTGGCAGGCTCGGGCAAGGCAAAAGAGGCCCTTCCCTACCTGAAGCAGGCCCTCGCCTCAGGCGAGGCCGATGCCTCCTATGCCCTCGGAACGGCCTATCTGTTTCTCGGAGATGAACCCAAGGCTCTGGAAAACCTGGAGGCCTACAGACAGAACAATCCCGATGACGCTTCCATAGCGAGGCTCTTAGACGGGATCCGGAACGGCACGGTGCAACGCATGACCTCCGGGCGCCCTCCCGCAGAAGACCATCAACCGCCTGCCGGCCCTGAGAAACCGGGCCAGAAATCCACCAGCGAGGCCGAAAAGCTCCTGGATTCTCTGGATGCAAACGGACAGGTGCAGCAGGCGATTGGAAGGATGGTGGACCTGCAGATCAGACAAAAGCCCGTCCTCGCCCCGTATAAGGGGGTGATCCTCAAATTCTTTGAAAAATATATAAACTATGAGACCCTCAGACTAGAACTCGCAAGGATGTATACAGAGGCCTTCACAGAATCGGAGCTCAGGGAGATCAATGCGTTTTATGCCACGCCGACAGGAAAACGGCTTGTAGCCCAGAATCAGGAGATCATGAAAAAGGCCGGTGAATCCGGTGTACGGCAGGTTCAGGCGCACCGCTCTGAGCTGGAGCGAATGATTCAGGACGAGGCCGAGCGCCTGAAAAGGGCCTCCGAAGACCGGCCAAGTCCCTCCGCTCCCTAGCTGGCCATTCCCGGACCATTCCGCCCTGATACGACGACTGCCGGCGGACATCTCCTGCCGGCAGGAAAACATCCCGTCGAAAGATCACTCCAGAAAAGGGCTGAGAAGCAGCCCGCCATCGGCATGGCCTGCATTCAGCCTGCGCTCAAGCGCGAGCGGGGACTGCCGGCCAAGGTTGCGTTCGTAGATATCCCCATACGAACCGACGGCCTGCAGGACTCGGCTCTGCCAGCCCTTCTCCAACCCCAGCTCCTGGGCTTCAACCGGCATGGCCCCCGCCCCTCCGGGCCTCCACGGACTTTGCCGTTCCTCGCCGCTGATCAGGCTGTGCACGGTCCAGGCGACGATGGCGGCCCACTGCCCGTCGTTTGCACCCGTCGCGGCCAGTACCGGAAAGTCAACCAGGGAGTCGGGCAGGATGCGGCTTTGCCTCTGATCGACGCCCCGGACCTGCCGGATCGAGGCCAGAGCCGTACGCTCACCGGCCAGGGCCTGGCAGTTCCGGGCCAGATAGGCATCCATCATCTCCCCCTCCTCGGAGAAGGCCCGGCGCAGCCAGCCCTGGTGCATGGTATCAAAATAAGCCTCGAGACTCTGCTCTACCCGGCTGCCGGTCATATAGCAGATGCCCTTCCCGGACAGACCGGAAGCCTTTTCAACGGAAGAGTTTTCGGGGACCATAATCCCATGGGATTCAATATAGACCACGGGGCCGGGCAGGACCCTGCCGGCCAACCGATTGTCTGCGATCTCGGAGCCGGTAAGAAAGGCGATATCGGCACCGATCTCTTTCTTGCCCTCCGGCAACGCATCCCAGGCCGAAAACTCCATCCGATCCGCCGAACCCAGCACGGCTTCGGCCACTGCCCTGCAGACATCCACCTCGATCCCCTGCCAATGCCCGCCTGCATCTCTCTTTGCCAGTCCCGGACGGACAGCGCCGCTGCAGCGGACGATGCCGTGGGCCTTCACCCGCTGCAGGACCTCACCGGCACAGGCATCTTGGCCAGCGGCACCGACGAGGATCAGGGCGATCAGAAGAAAGCATGGAGCCAGAATCATTTTCCGGCGGCTATGAGCGGACTGGCGAGGGGGCATATCAGTTCGCCTCTTTGTAGGTGCCGGGCAGGGGGTTGAAACCCTCCGGAATTGTGTTGACCATTCCCTGCCGGACATCCTCCGGTATTATCCCGGTGACCTTGCAGCCCTGGCTGCCGTAGTGCGGCAGCGAAGAGATCACATCGTCCGGGATGATCGCCAGTTCGGCCGGGAGCAGCGGAGCCTGCCCCATCAAACGTCCGGGGTCAAATCCGGACAGCAGACTCTCCGATAGAGGTGAGTTGATATCACGCGGCCCCAGGTATTTCTGATGAAAGCCCGGTGGACCGAAGACATTAAACTTTTCGGAATTGCCGGCGGCCAGGGCCCGGGCCTCGTCCGGCAGACTGGCCAACGGCGGCAGCCCGAAGATGGTGTTGATGGTCTCGATCACCGCATTGTGGTCGCCTTCCACATGGGAGACGACATGGGTCCGGGCATAAGGAGAGATCAGGATCAACGGCACCCGGATACCGCGGGAGAGGGGCAGCCTGTCGGGACCGTAGGAGAGGATCCGGGGCGGGACATGATCATAAAAGCCGTCGGATTCATCATAGGTGATTATGATCGCGCATTGTTTCCAGATTTCCGGATCTCGGGCGATGGCGTTGACCACCTTGGCCGCCATGGCCTCGCTGAGCTGCCTGTCGGTGTAGCCGGGATGATCGTCGTCACCCGCTTTGGTTGCATTAATGACCGCCACCTCATCCTCGGGGGTATCGGCCCTGGTAATGGCCGGTTTCAGCCCCATCTGGTTGGTGAAACCGCCACGGATATAAAAGACTCCGCCGTCGGGAAGACGGCGGTTGGCCATGTCGCTGAAGAAATCGGCCAGTCCCCGCAGGTTGGCGCTCGCCTCCGGGGTATTGGCGATATAGCCGAAATACTGAGCCCCGTTATGGTGGCTGACATAGGAAGAATGCGTGGCCAGGCCACCCGCATCGGTAGCCTCCTGATCATAGCCCTCCTGATACCATCGCCACTCCACCGGCCTGGTCTTCATTTTCCGGATAAAAGGGATGTCCTTCCCGATGTCAGCCAGGTCAAAGCCCGGATCGCGATTCCCGGACATAATCCTGCCTACCCTGCTGCCCATGAAGGTCAGCGGCAGGCTGGCAAAGGTCAGGTTGGAGGCGATATTGTCGTCTTTGTAGTTTTCCTGGCTGCTGCCGGCTGGCTGCCGGCCGGTGCCGGTCGTATCAAACTGCGATCCGTAGAAAGGTTGGGGATCGTTGACCAGCGGAGGACCCTGGGTAATGCCGCCATGACCGTTGACGGTGATGCTCAGGCCTCCGGGACCGTGTTTAACCCACTGGGTCTCCCCCGACTGACCGGCGATCATGGCCACCGCATTGGGGGTGGAAGGTGTATCCTCCGTGGCAAAGATATTGTCAAAGATGGTGAATCGGCTGGCCCACTGCCAAAGGAAGGGGATGGTATCGCAGTCGATATGGGCCATGACCAGACGGGCGAACTGGGTCCCCTCGGCAATATTTGCGGCTCCGCCCCTGGAGGCGAACCGCTGGTATTCATCGGCAGCAAAGCCGTCCATCCGCGCCACTCCCCCGACCACGTTTATCTTCTTTGCCAGTCCGGCATGGGAGTGGTCGACACTGTCGACAACGCTGGCGTTCTGTTCGGGTCCGATCCGGAAGGGCTGGACGGTCACAATCCCCCCCCCCGCATCGGTATAGGTCTGGATAAAGCCCGGCGTATCTTCGGCAGACCGGGGCTTTGTCCTGTCGGAATACAGCCCGTTTACACCTGGAAAGGTGCCGAACTCGTTGTCAAAAGAATGATTTTCATTAAATATGATAAAAACATACTTAATCTTCTGCCGCAGCAGCCGTACAAGCTCGTCCTGGGACAGCGCAGGTTCCTTGTGGGGGGCGCGGAAGTATGGAGCCAGTTCCGGCCCGACATCGGGCTGGGCGGTCAGCGCAGGAATCTTCGTCTGCTGATCCTTAGATGCCGTCCCAGCGTGGGCCACCGGCAGAAAACACGGCTGCAGCAGGGAAACCGCAACCAGCGGGGCCAGAATAGATGTCATCAATCGCCTCATTGTTCTCTCCTCTCTGTTGGATCGTATCGCTAAAAGCCGTCCATGCAGGCCGAATGGGATCGGTCAGGATGGCCCAGCATCATGGTAATGTATCCTATTACGGCCTTTTTTTACAGGTCGACCGCTCTTTTTCCGATCGGACAGTCATTATCCTATCCGCCAAAAAGCCGGATTGTATCAAATTTTGATTAAATTATTGTCTCTGCCCCTGCCCACACATGAGGGGGCATGTTCATGCAGCCCCACCCTCGGGCGGAAGAACCAAGGCCGAATGATACAGACCTCGAGGTTATTTTATCACCCTTTCAGTCGTTATTTGATCTGAGATATCAAAAATATTTATGAGACAGCATGCAATACACTTTGAATTTTTGGCCGGACTCGCCTATAATCAATAAATGAAGATGCAGCATTGATCCCGAAATTAAGAGGAAGATTTCGTCTCCTTCCCCCTTGACTCTATGATAGAAGCAGTTCCTCCGACCGTTGAAATTCAGGTTCATGCAGGATGCCGGTATACCAGTCTCCTGCAGACCGGCGTCGACATTATGACCACAGTCCCCTGCTCCATCGGAGACTTCCTCGACAGACTGCCAGGCTTTTCAAAAGATTACATCATCAATCGCGTGCAGACTATCTTTCTGAACAGCACGGCTGTCGATGACATGGAGACCCCGCTTTCCGGCACTGCACCGGTTGTAGCTCTGTCTGCGGCCATGCCGGGTCTGGCAGGTGCCATTTTCAGGCGGAACAGCATGCATGCAGCCTTACGGTCAGCAAAAATCCCCGATTTCGCTGCCCCATCCACGCAGAGCAGGATCATCGGCGTCCGGCTCAAGCTCTTCAACATGGTCGCCGCCGAAAAAGGCGAGGCGCTGTTTGCTGCGGGAGTGCATTGTACCGGGGCGGGACTCCTGGATTTCATTGCCGGCCATCCGGCTTTTCTCACCTCCATCAGCCGTGCTCTCTTTTCCGGGCAGGAATTGGCGGACAGTGATCTGATAAAACGGCTGCGGACAACCGACACCATTCAACTGACTATAAAAATGAGGGGAGCGATCCTTCCGGCAAAAACCACCACCAAAGAGGCACACCATGAGTGATAAAATTTTTCGCGTTAATATGACTACCCTCACCACCTGCGTTGAGGAAGTCCCTGCAAATTGGGCCGGCCATGGAGGGCGCGGTCTGACATCCACCATTGTCACCGCCGAAGTTCCTCCCACCTGCCACCCCCTGGGACCGAACAACAAACTTATTATCGCCCCCGGCCTGCTCTCCGGTACGCCGGCCGCCAACTCAGGCCGTCTGTCCTTTGGCGGCAAAAGCCCCCTCACCGGCACTATCAAAGAATCCAATGCCGGCGGGACTGCCGCCCAACTCATGGCCCGCTGCGGCTGCAAGGCCCTGATCCTGGAAGGTCGGCCCGCAGGCAATACCTGGTACAGCCTGGCGGTAAGCCCGAAAGGCGTTACCATCAATGTCGAGACGGAACTGATCGGCAAGGGAAATTTCGAGGTCGTCAGCACCGTCACAGGCCGTATCGCAAAAAAACATGCCCTTATCTCTATCGGCCAGACCGGCGAGATGCGGATGGCGGCGGCCAATATCTCCGTCAAGGATAGTGAGGGCCACCTGCGATCTGCCGGTCGCGGAGGCCTGGGCGCAGTCATGGGTTCCAAACGGGTCAAATTCATCACCATAGACCCCCAGGACGGCAAGGTGGCCATCGCCGATCCGGAAAAATTCAAAGCAGCCAACAAGATCTTTACCAAGGCCCTGACCTCCCACCCCATCAGCCAGGGACTGGGTCAGTACGGCACCAATGTCCTGGTCAACATCATCAACGAAGCCGGAGGTTTACCGACCAAAAACTTCACTGCAGGGCAATTCGCCGGCCATGACAAGATTTCAGGCGAGACCATGTATGACAGGATTATGGAACGCGGCGGTAAGCCCAAGCATGGCTGTCACCCGGGCTGTGTGATCCAGTGTTCCCAGATTTACAATGACCTCAAGGGACAATATAAGACATCGGGTTTTGAGTACGAGTCCATCTGGGCAATGGGCGCCGACTGCTGCGTCGACAACCTCGACCATATTGCCGAGGCCGACTCCCTGATGGACGACCTGGGGCTGGACAGCATCGAGACCTCGGTGGCCATGGGCGTGGCCATGGAGGGCGGCCTTCTGGAATTTGGCGACGGCGAGGGCATACTCCGCATCCTCAAGGAAGAGGTGGCTAAAGGAACCGGACTCGGACGAATCATAGGGGGCGGCGCAGGCCTGGTCGGCAAGACCTTCGGCGTGGCCAGGGTGCCTGTCGTCAAAAATCAGGCCATCCCCGCCTACGACCCAAGGGCAATAAAAGGCATCGGCATCACCTATGCCACCTCTACCATGGGGGCCGACCATACCATGGGCTATGCCATCGCCACCAACATCCTGAAGGTCGGCGGCTCGGTAGACCCGCTGGCCAAGGAAGGGCAGGTCGAGCTGTCCCGCAATCTGCAGATCGCCACGGCGGCCATTGACTCCACCGGCATGTGTCTCTTTATCGCCTTTGCCGCCCTGGACGACGCCACCTGTCTGCCGGCCCTGATCGACCTGATCAACGCCCGCTTCGGCATCAACCTGACCGGTGATGACGTGGTGAACCTGGGCAAGTATATCCTAAAGACGGAACGGGCCTTTAACGAGGCCGCCGGCTTCACCAGGACCGACGACCGGCTGCCCGAATTTTTCGAGTATGAGCCTCTTGCACCCCATAATATGGTCTGGGATTTCACCGGAGAGGAGATCGATTCCTTCTGGGATTTCTGATGAAGATCACGGTCAGGCTCTTTGCCTTCTTCCGAGAGGGACGATTCATTGAAGAGCAGCTGGAATATCCGGACCGGACGACGGTAGCCGGGGTCATCAACGACCTCGGCATCGATATCAATGCGGTCGGTGTGACCATGATCTCCTCCAGGCACTGCCCACTGGACGCCGAACTCAGGGACGGCGACCAGCTGGGTATTTTCCCCATGATCGGCGGCGGCTGATCTGTCTGTTTCGGATACAGCCCTTGACAGGCATGACGAATCTTCCCGGCCCCAAGGCGCAAAGGCTTCTGTCCTCAACCCCTGCAAAAACATCTTGACAATTGGCTCAGGAAGGATCAGATAATCGTTTCATTTCGGGAGTCAACACCGTCTGATTCAGGAGGGGAACACCCTCTGGACGGAGCAATCCCGGCAATCGCCTCGGATCGCCCGACGGAATCGTGCTCCGGAGTGCGGCCGGGGAACGGATTTTCAATACAGGAGAGAGAGATGAGCAGAAACACTGTGATTATCGGATTGGCCCTGACAGCAGCCTGCTTGAGTTCTGTCCATCTCTGCCGGGCGGCAGAAGGCGGCAAGGGTCCGCAGGATATGGTCCTGCAGACGACAAGGGATAAAGCCGCCATTCCAAAACCTGCGAAATTCCCCCATGCTGCACATCAGGCTGCATTCAAATGCGCAGTCTGTCATCATGGAGGAAAGGACGGAAAGCAGATTCCCTATGTAGAAGGAATGGCAATTCAAAAATGCGAAGAATGTCACTATTCCGGATCAGGAATGCCCGGTGCGGACAACGCGGACAGCGGTCTCGTTAAAATTGACACCTTCAAGGATGCAGCCCATGCCCGCTGCAGGGTCTGTCATAACGGCGCGAAATCCAAAAAGCCAGAACTCCAAGAAAAGTGGAAAGGCTGCCTCCCCTGTCACGAATAAGACCTCTCGACAGCCAAGAGCACCGGGCCGCCTCGAAAAGGCGAATCTCCTTCCAGCATCGGGTCAGAAAGCCAGGCGGTGCAAATACGGCCTGCTCCTTGCAAAAGGGAATCACCGGAACAGGCCCGCAGGCTTCAACCATATCCTCATCCAGGCCCGACCACTCATGGGGAGCGATCGGGCCTGAGAAGCATTTGAGGGCAGTTTATATGTAAGCGCCTTTATATGAAAATCTCCCAGAAGCAGCATCCTCGCCATCCTGAAATGAGGAACTTTCATGTTTCGCTGAGGCTGGTCAATCTGGTCCAGCCGTGCTGGTTTAGCTGGCCGGCGTCATCCGCCTGCGTATGCCCGCCACACCTAGAAGACCAAGGCATCCGTGACCGAGGTGCTGTGTTCTGGTGAGAGACCGCGAAAAAGGAAAATTGTCCCTGACGGCTCCTTTGTCGGTATCAATATCCGTCAGCAAGAGCACTTTCCCTGGCCAATTTCAGTTCATCCCAGGTTTTTCAGTACCTTATCCAGGCTTTGCCTGGCATCGCCAAAGAGCATCCGGGTATTTTCCTTATAGAAGAGAGGGTTGGCCACCCCGGCATAGCCCGTTGCCATGGACCGTTTCAGCACGACGGTGGTCTTGCCCTTCCAGCACTCCAGCACCGGCATCCCGGCAATGGGGCTACCCGGCACCTCCTGGGCGGCGGGATTGACGATATCGTTGGCCCCGATGACCACAGAGACGTCCACATGGGGGAAATCATCGTTAATTTCATCCAGTTCAAAGACGATATCGTAGGGAACCTTGGCCTCGGCCAGCAGCACGTTCATATGCCCGGGCATCCGGCCGGCTACCGGATGGATGCCGAAACGGACGTTGACCTTCTTCTCCCGCAGCTTGCGGGTGATCTCGGAGACCGTATGCTGGGCCTGGGCCACCGCCATCCCGTATCCGGGGATGATCATGACCTCCCTGGCGTTGACCAGCAGGTCGGCAACCGCTTCGGCCTCGATGGCCACGACCTCTCCGGCCTCGGCCTGCGAATCCGTGGCAGCAACGCCTCCGGAGGTGCCGAACCCGCCGGCGATGACGGCGATGAACCGCCGATTCATGGCCCGGCACATGATATAGCTGAGGATGGCGCCGCTGCTGCCGACCAGGGCGCCGACCACGATGAGCAGATCATTGTTCAGCATAAATCCGGTGGCCGCCGCCGCCCAGCCCGAATAGCTGTTGAGCATGGAAATCACCACCGGCATATCGGCACCGCCGATGGCCATGACCATATGCACGCCAAAGGCCAAAGCGATGAGGGTCATGGCAATCAGAGGCAGGCTTCCTCCTCCCGCAGCCGAAAGGTGGATAAATTTTCCGCCCAGCCAGAAGGCAGCCAGCAGCAGCAGGAGATTGAGCCAGTGGCGGCCGGGAAGCAGCAGGGGCTTGCCGCTGATCCTGGCGCTGAGCTTTAAGAAGGCAACCACCGAACCGGAAAAGGTCAGCGCCCCGATGAGGATGCCGACATAGGTCTCCGCATCGTGAACTGTCCTGGCGGCCCCGCTCAAGGCGGCATCGTTTCCCATGAAATTGGCGAAGCCCACCAGCACCGCCGCCATTCCGACCAGGCTGTGGAGGATGGCCACCAGCTCCGGCATCTGGGTCATCGCGATCCTCTTGGCCAGCATCAGGCCGATGCCGCCGCCGATAATAAGACCTGCGAACAGGATGAAATGGTGGTTGGTGACAATCCCCACAATCGTGGCCGCCAGGGCCATCGCCATCCCGATAATGCCGTAGAAATTGCCTCTCCGGGCGGTTTCCGGCTGACTCAGACCGCCCAGCGCAAGGATGAACAGGACGCTTGCGCCAATGTACGATGCAGTTACAATACCGTATGACATGTATGTCTCCTCCTACTTCCTGAACATGGCGAGCATGCGATTGGTGACGGCGAATCCACCGAAGATGTTTATGCTGGTGATCAGGATGGCGATCCCGGCGATAAAGACGATGAAGGCCCTATCCGATGAGACCTGCAGCAGGGCGCCGATGATGATGATACTGCTGATGGCATTGGTGACGCTCATCAGCGGCGTATGCAGGGAAGGCTTCACGTTCCAGACGACCATGTAGCCGACAAAACAGGCCATGACAAAGACAGTGAGATGCGACATGAAATCGGCAGGCGCCACGCTCCCCAGGCCCAGCAGCGCCAGAGCTCCGACAAGAAAAGGCAGGAGGATCGCAAGGGGACCGGCCTTTTTCTGAACCCTGGCAGCAGCGGCGGCCGGCGCCTGGGCTTTAGCCTGCCCCTGTTGCGGAGCCGCGGAAAGCTTGGGGGGCGGCGGAGGCCAGGTAATCTCGCCCTCCTTGACAACGGTGGCCCCGCGGATGATCTCATCCTCCATGTTGATATGGACCGCTCCATTTTTCTCAGGGGTCAGATCTGTCAGCAGATGGCGGAGGTTGGTGGCATACAGCTGGCTTGACTGGCTTGCCAGACGGGAGGGCAGATCGGTATAGCCGATAATGGTGACCCCGTGTCTGACCACGACCGCATCCGCTTGGGTAAGCTTGCAGTTGCCTCCCATCTCGGCTGCAAGATCGACAATGACGCTACCCTCCTTCATGGTCTTGACCATGGCCTCGGTGATCAGCTCGGGGGCGGGACGTCCGGGGATCAGGGCAGTGGTGATGATGATATCCACCTCTCTGGCTTGCCGGGCAAAAAGCTCCATCTCGGCTCTTATGAACTCCTCGCTCATCACCTTGGCGTAGCCGCCTTGGCCTGTGCCGTCTTCGCCCGGGAAGTCCAGGAGCAGAAACTCGGCATCCATGCTCTCGACCTGTTCCTTCACCTCGGGCCGGGTATCGAAGGCCCGGACGATTGCCCCCATGCTCTTGGCGGCACCGATGGCCGCAAGGCCGGCAACGCCCGCGCCGATAATCATGACCTTGGCGGGAGGGATCTTGCCCGCCGCGGTTATCTGGCCGGTGAAAAAGCGGCCGAAGTGCTGTGCCGCCTCGACCACCGCCCTGTAACCTGCGATATTGGCCATTGAGCTTAAGGCATCCATCTTCTGGGCCCTGGAGACACGGGGGATGGCATCCATGGCCAGGACGGTGAGCTTCCGGCCGGCCAGGGCCTGCAGCAGTTCGGGATTCTGCCCCGGCTGGATAAAACTGATCAGGACCTGCCCCTCCCTGAGCAGCTGTATCTCGTCCACACCCGCCTCGGCATCGGTTTCAGGCGGCCGGACCTTGAGAATGATGTCGGATTGCCAGTAGAGGGTCTGCGCGTCGGGGACCACCTCGACACCCGCCTCGCGGTATGCATCATCGATAAATTTTGATGCACTGCCTGCCCCTGCCTGAACCGCGACATCATACCCCAGCTCCTTGATACGTCTGGCCGCTTCAGGCGTTGTCGCTACGCGTCTTTCACCCCTGTGCAGTTCCTTCGGTACACCGATACGCATACATTTCTCCTCGTGGTTCAATACGATTCACAATCTGCCCGCAATCCGATCTGCCGCGATCACCTCATCCCCTCTTTACCCCCTTAAACAGGGCACCGACCGTAAAGCCGGACGTCCTGACCGACGTGGTTCCCAGGCAGCTGACCCAAGTAAAGCCTGCCCTCTCCATCAAAACAATCTGATCCCCGCCGGGGATCGCGCCGCCTACTCACTGGGACCAGGATTCGACGCTTGCGGCAAGAGGGGCCGGCAATTCCTTCTCGACAATGATATCGGCAAATTGCAACCGCCCTCCGGTCTTCAAGACCCGATTAATCTCGCTGAAGAGCCGGGGCTTGTCCGGTGAGAGATTGATCACCCCATTGGAGATCACCACATCGAAAAAGGCATCCGCGAAGGGAAGCTGCTCCGATGCCACCAGCCGGATCTCCGCATTGGCTGCCTGCACGCTGGCAAGATTTGCCTGGGCCTTGGCCACCATTTCAGCTGTGAGATCCACGCCAAAGGCCCGACCGTTTTCCCCGATCAGCCGGGAGGCCACCCAGACATCGAATCCCGCCCCGCAACCGATATCCAGAACCAGATCGCCTCTTTCTATGCGTCCGATGGCAAAGGGATTTCCGACACCGCAAAAAGAACTCAACAGATCGTCGGAAGCCTGGTCCAGAAGGCCGGGTTTATAGCCCAGGCTCAGCGCTCCTTCCTTGCCGACGGGATATCTGAAAAAGCCCGCGGCGGAGGATGCGACACCAGCATATTTCCTCCTGATGGCCTGGCGTATTTCCTCTTTCTCCTGAGCGGTGAACACCGGCCGGCCGGCTGCATTCTCCTCCTTTCCCATGGGGACAGTCTGTACCCGGTGACCACCGGCGGTATCCCGGGGAGCTCAGCCGCCTGATCGCAGACTACATGCCTGCCCGGACTGTATATCCTGTTTTTCCAGCTGTTCCATGACAGTCTTCCTCGTTTTTATAAGCAAATCATATTTGAAAAATATTGTCCACAGGGTCCGGATTTTCAAATACCGCTTTCTGCACCGATCCGGGCTCCTCTGTCAGGACGACTTGACGCGCCCTGCAGGCGCCTCACCCTCTCCACCCTGCTGCAGGAAAGTCCTTTCCCGCATTCGGCTCGCCTCTGCCTTAAAACAGCGCATGTCAGGGAAATTGCAGCCGGATAGAGACAGAATCATTCACAACAGGCCCGGCGTCAAGGAAGACTTGCGGAAAGGAAAATAAAATCCGATCATCTCCAGTCGCCCTCCGTCTCCTCCTGTCGGCGGACGACAGGCTTCAGACTGGCGGCTCACTTATCGGAATATTCAGGACTCCATCATCAATCTATAGATATTTCCTATTTGTAATATAGGTATATTGAGATTAGATATCAGGGCCATGAAAAGAAAACGGCTTTCTCTTTCCCCTATGACAAAAAATACGATGACCGATATACCCACCTGGGAGTTTGACGACGAATTTGACGGAGGAGAAGAGACCTGCGGCCGGGTCATCATCAACCTGCATCTCTATATACGGGACCAGGAGCCCGGCCGGCGGATCCTGGTGATCTCCCGCGACCCCGGGGCTCCGATCGAACTTCCGGCCTGGTGCAGGATGACCAGGAACCGGTTGACCGCAATGCGGCACCCCTATTATCTCATCACCCTTAAACCCGAACTGATAGAGAGGTAACCCATGTCCAAGACCTTCTGTGTGACCATTACCCATTGCAAGACCGACGGCGACAAGGCGACGCTGGGCTTTGTCGTGGCCAATGCCGCCCAGGGCAGCGAAAAAGAGACCCTGGTATTCCTGAGCTCCGACGGCGTCTGGTGCGCCGTCCCCGAAGAGATGGCCAAGATCGACGAGGGGGCTCCTTTTGCGCCGCTTAAAGACCTGGTAGAGAAATTCATCAAGGCCGGCGGCAAGATCTATGTCTGCACCCCCTGCATGAAAAAACGCGGCATCACCGAAGCCGGCCTGATCGACGGCGCAGCCCCCGCCGGCGGTGCGGCCCTGGTGGAGTGGCTGTCCAACGGTTCTCCCTGCGTTGCCTATTAAGCCGCAGCCGGGGACATCGACCATGGCTATCGATCCGGAGACAATCAGGCCCGACCATATGTTTGACGGAGGCGATCTGGACTGCGGTTCGGGCCTTATCCTGCTGATCCGGGAAAACATGCTTCAAGTCCCGGCCGGCGGCATCCTGGAGATGCGCAGCCACGAGCCCACCGTCGCCGACGACCTGCCGCCCTGGTGCAGGATGTCCGGCCACGCCTACCTGGGAAAAGAGGCAGGCCAAGGCTCCAACCGCTACTTCGTCCGCAAGGGCGCCGGGCTGCAGCAGGAAGAGGAGAGCTTGCGGCGGGATAAGGAAGAGGCCAGGAGGTATGCATGGAGACTGAGGGCCAGGGCCACCGGCCATCTAAAATCCACTATCTACGCGAGGAATTTTTCCTTCGACATAGGCCAGGCGGCAAGCTTTGAGGAAAAGGACGCCCGCCCCTGTGCCCTGGAATATCTCTTCGGGGCGCTGGCCGGATCGCTTGCCACCGGTTTTGCCACGGAATGCGCACGGGACAACCTGGAGGTCGACGACATCGAGCTGTCCCTGAGCGGCTCCCTCAACAATATCCTCGCCCACATGGGTCTGGAAGAAGGCGACCCCTCGGTGCAAGCCATCGAAGTAAAATGCTTTGCCTCCACCTTTGAGGATGAGGCGAAGGTGACTGCCGCCTGGCAGCGGTCCATCGACCGGTCGCCGCTGGCCGCCACCCTGAAAAAAGCAGCCGAGCTGAGCTTCAAGCTCGTTATGGTCTAAAATTCAAGGAGCTCTATCCCATGGCTACAACTTTTCTGACCACCCAGGTCGGTTCCTGGCCCCGATCCAGGCAGATGCTGAAGATGCTGCGCGGCTATCAGAAGGGCACAGTCTCCCGCCAGGAATTCAATCTCGCAGCCGAGGGCGAGATTCGCAGGACCGTGGCCCTGCAGGAGCAGGCAGGGCTCGACATCCTGGTGGACGGGGAGCACCGGCGGGAGAGCTTTTACGCCTTTCTGACCGACAAGGTGGCCGGCACGCAGCTGATGTCGCTGGCCGACATGCTTGACTTTGTCGAGGACAAGGCCGAATTCGAGGAGATGCTGCGGACCATGGATATGCCGGCCTCGGCCATAAAAAACCCAACCTGTGTTGGCAGGCTCTCCCGAAAGGAGCCGCTGGCGGTGGGAGATCTGGAATTTATGCGGACCCTGACCGCGAAACCCGTCAAGATCACCCTTCCCGGCCCCTACCTGCTCACCCGATCCATGTGGGTCGGTGCCCTGACCCGCAAGGTCTACCGGAACCATAAAAAAATGGCCGACGATATCGTCAGAATCCTCCGGGAGGAACTGCTGGAGCTGCGGGCCGCAGGCTGCGAATTCGTCCAGTTCGACGAGCCCGTGCTGACCGAGATTGTCATGTCGGAGGAGTGTGAACGGCGCACCTTCATGTGAGCGACCCTTGCAACCCGCCGGGATGCGGGTAAGGAACTGAAATTTGCAGCCGACCTGATCAACAGGATAATTGAGGGTGTGGACGGGATCCGCATCGGGGTCCATATCTGCCGGGGCAACTGGTCCAAGCAGGAAGAGGTCCTGCTCAGCGGCGATTATACCAGGCTTCTGCCCGCCCTGGAGCAGATGAAGGTCCGCCAGTTTGTCCTCGAATACGCCACTCCCAGGGCCGGGGATATTGAGGTGGTCGGCAGAAAGCTCTCCGACCGGGAACTGGGCCTGGGCGTCGTCAACCCCCGCACCGATGAGGTCGAGTCCGTTGAGAGCATTGTGGCCAAGGCGGAACAAGCCTTGAGATTTTACCGGCCTGAGCAGCTCTTCCTCAATACCGACTGCGGTTTCGGCTGTTTCGCCAGCCGCTCGGTCAATGTCGAGGAGGTCGCCTTCAAAAAGCTCTGCGCCATCGTCGCGGCAGCGGAGGTCCTGCGCCGCAAATACGGCTGAAAGGTTTTGGGAACTGCAGTCTTCAGGCGACAGGGCCCACCCCGGCCCCAAAGTGCGGAAGAGAGAAGGAAGGCTGCAGTTCGTTGCGTAATTTTCCAACAATTCACCCTCAAACCGGAGATCATTCTTATGAAAAATTTCTTCCTGATTGCCCTTTTTCTTGTCTGTTGGGTTGCAACCGCCGACATCCAGGCGGCAGAAAACGGCCCGGCAGCAATCGTTACCGCAGAGGAACTGAAGGCCCTTCTTGACGCAGGCGGCTCCGGTTGTGTCCTGGTGGATGCCAGAACCCCCGAAGAATACCAGGAGGTCCACATCAGGGGGGCGATAAGTATTCCGGTCAACAACTTTGAAGAATCCCGAAACCTCCTGCCTGAAGATAGAACGGCCAGGCTGATCTTCTACTGTAATGGGGTGAAATGCGGAAAGAGCGGCCTGGCCGCCCAAAAGGCCGCTGAGGCAGGCTATACCAACGTCGCCGTATTTGCAGCCGGAATGCCGGTCTGGGAAGAAAAGGGATACCCGATATCCGCTGGCGAGAATTACCAAAAACCCCTTGAAACAGCAAAACTTTCCCCCACCGAACTTCATGACCTGCTCGCCGCGAACGGGAACGGCATCACCGTCGTCGATGTCCGGGATCCCCAGGAGTTTCAGGCAGGCCATATCCCGGGGGCGATCAATATCCCGCTGGAGGTGTTCGCCACACAGTCGGGCATCCTGGACAAGGGCAAACGGATCGTCGTCTATTGCAACTCAGGCAGCAGGAGTTATGCAGCCTACCGCAAGCTGATGCAGCTCAGCTATAAGAATATCTTCCAATCCCTCTTCTTTGACTGGAAGCAGCAGGGACTGCCGGTGGAAACAGGCAGCGGCGGGAAATCCTGAAAGATTAAAGATCGTGGCGTTCCGTGGGCCACAGGAAAACTCCGGCAGGGCATGCGAGAGGCCGGCCTATTGCCTTTTGACTCCCGGCAACCAGGCGAGTACCCGTTGAATTTGCGCATCCCAACACCTCCACTCATGCCCGCCCGGCCCTTCTTCGCAGGTCAGATCCAGCCCTAAGGACTCTGCATGTTTACGAAAGCGAATATTATCCTCATACAGGAAATCATCGACTCCGCACCACTGATACAGCCTGGGCTGTGGCCTTCCTTGTGCGGCCAGCTGCTTCGTCAGGGCAAAAAGGTCGTTCGCCCCGCCCGCCAGAGCATCCGCCTCGCCAAAAATGTTTTTCAGCTCAGTCTGGCCTGCCGCCTGCTCAGTCCGGGCAAGACGGACCACATCCAGGGTGCCCGACAGACTCGCGGCGGCGGCATACCGGTCCGGATAGGCCAGGGCCAATTTAAAGGCCCCATAGCCCCCCATGGACAGACCGGCCACAGAGTTCTCGTCGCGATTCCCGGAAAGCGGGAAAGAATGACGGGCGAAAGCCGGCACCTCTTCACTGATAAATGTCCAATACTGCCGGCCAAACCCCATGTCCGCATAATAACTCCGCTCCACTGCGGGCATGACAACGGCCAGATTGAGACCCTCGACATAGCGCTCAATGGCTGTGCGACGCTGCCAGGCAGTATGATCATCGGACAGGCCGTGCAGAAGGGTGAGCGTCGGATATGGTCCTCCCCGGTTCTCTGAGGTGACACCGGCCTTAAACGGCCCGGGATCAGGGAGAATGACAGTCATGGTCGACATCAAGCCCAGGACCTGCGAAAAGAAATGACAGTGAATAAGCGCCATTGAACCGCCTCGATGGTAATATGTCTGCCGGAGGCCGCAGCCTTCAGCAGCCTGCGGCACAACCTGTTAAAGTATCCCTCCCGTGTCCGGACGCCCCTACGCCTTCCAGTCGAGTACGGCTGTTATGGGGTAATGATCCGATGGAAAGAGGTGCCCCTGGCGTGTCCGGTCAATCTGCGCATCCAGGACGCGAAAATGACTGGAAACCAGGATCCAGTCGAGAGGCGCCATCTCCTCCTGACGATCGTAGGCGTGGAAGGTGGCGTCGTCCTCCTCAGGCGGATGGACCTGCCGGAAGGCATCAATCAGCCCCCCTGCACCGGTCAGGAGACAGTAGGCGCTGGAATCCTTATCGGCATTGAAGTCGCCGGTCAGGATCAGCGGGGTCCGCGGGTCTCTCTGATCAAGCCACTGCTGCAGGCATCGGGCGTCCCCATCGATGGCTGCCGGTTCGTAGTCGAAATGGGTGTTGACGTAGGTCAGCTCTGCCCCCGTGGGCTGGCAGGCGAGCCTGGCCCAGCTCACCGTTCGCGGATAGGCGCTGCCCCAGCTCATGCTGCCAGGGATCTCCGGGGTCTCACTCAGCCAGAACCATCCGGCATCGAGAAGCCTGAAGGCCGGCCGGCGAAACAGCAGAGGCGCCATCTCCAGCGCCGTATCGCCCGGACCCTCCCGATGGATGCCAAGGAAATGATGGTCCGGCAGGCCCAGGCGAACAAAATCGGCCTGGGCATCGTCGCGGCACTCTTGGAAACCGATCAAATCGGGCCCGAAGGCGTGGATCCTGGCCAGGGCAAGCGACCTGCGATGGTTCCAGTGATTCTCCCCGTCATCAGCCAGGCCGTAACGGATGTTGAAGCTCATTACCTTGATCATAAAGGATACCCGTAGTCACGCCATCCGATTCCTGGCCCACTCCAGGACCACGCGGATCTTGGCGAACTCCTCCGGCCTGCCCAGGTCCGGAATGAGTCCCTGATCCACGCAGTCCCGGTAGGACCATTCCGGACGGTCCTCGGTGCGGTAGGTCCAGAAGAACCAGCCGGCATATTTCTCGAAGGTCAGCAGTTGGGCCGAGGCGTAGCCGCGGTAGGCCGCCGACAGCTGGAACTCGTCCATTCCCTCCACCGCATGGTTGAAATGCTCTTCAGCCCAGAGGGAAACCATCTTCAGATCCAGCCCCAGACTCCATTCGCCGCAATAGACCTGATAGCCCGAATCACGGATGATCTCGTCTGCCTCTTTGCGCAGATCCACGGCGCTCTTGCAGATGTGGCCGAAGATATCCATATCGTTGTCATCCCTGCCGAAGCACTGATAGCGGTGGATATCAATGGCCACGTTGCGGAATTCCGGCTCCTGAAGGAATCCCGCATATTCCCGGAAGTCGCGGAAACCGTCATGGAAGACCACCGTCACCCGCTCTGGCGGACAATGGCGGCGAATGCAGTGATAGGCATCGGTAGTATAGCGTTTCAACAGGTCGGTTGCGATATCCCTGTGCGGCTCGTTGAGCACCTGAATGCCGTGCAGGGCAGGATGGGCGCCGTACCGCTGTGCCAGGCGCTCCAGCAGATCTGCAGAGTAGCGGATATACTCCTCGCTGGTATGCCACTCGCAAACATTCTGGATACCGCCGTTGTCAAACCCATTCTGGCAGCCCGGCGCCGCATGGAGGTCGAGGACCACCCGCAGGCCGAACTCCCCGGCCCATTGAAAAACCTTGTCGACGACTGAAAGTCCTCCCACCACAAAGGGATAGCGAACTTCCTTGTAGCTGGGATGATAAGGGTAGTCCTTGCCGAACAGCCAGTGGCCGATCGGCAGACGCACGGCATTGACACCGGCACGGGCCAGCCAGGCGAAATCGTCGCGGGTGATAAATGTGTTCCAGTGATGATGCAGACGCCGTGTCGCCTCGGCTTCGCCTAGCTCCACACAGTAGGAGGTCTCATCAAGCGCATCCAGCCCCTCGAACAGACTCGGAGTAATCCACTTTTCCAGCACCAGCCAACCGCCGAGATTGACACCGCGCAGTTTGTCGCCGTTTCCGTGAATCGTTGCATTCGCCATGGCAGGACTCCTGAAAAGGGTTTTACAAGACCAAACGGCGCGAATAGAAGGAGGCGCCGTTTGGCATGTGGGAAATCGTCAGCAGGGTCGCATCGGGGATCTGCTCACAGATCAGGCCCAGCATCCGCTCCTCTTCGTGGAAGTCCAGGGAGTCGAAAGCCTCCTGCATAAATATCCACTGGGGCCGGTTGAGCAGCAGGCGCACCATTCCCAGGCGTTGCTGTTCCTCACGCGCCAGAGTGTGGACCCAGTTATCCTTCCGCTCAAGCTGATCGATCAGGTGTTCAAGACCCGAAAAACGCAGTGCCTGCTCGATCCGCTCCTGGGAAAAAACCCGACGGGAAGAGGGGTAGCAAATGGCGTTGCGCAGAGTACCGGTAGGGAGATGCGGCCGGGGAGGCATGAAGAAAAGGCGGCTTTTGCCAGGAAGTTCAATGACGCCGCTGCCCCAGGGCCGTATCCCGGCGATGGCGTGAAACAGTTTCGCCCCGGCGAATGTGTTGCCGGTGATCAGCACATGTTCCCCCTTGCCGATCTCCATATTGATATCCTGGACCAACACCTGCCCGTCATATGTTGCGATGCTCAGATTCTGAAAAGCCAATACTGGCCGATCGCTGCTCTTCACCTGGATCCAATGATCCGGTCTGGCCAGTTCATTATCCACATTATCCAGGACCTGAAGCAGACTCAGGATACGTTCCACCGAGGCGCGCCATTCGGCAATCGCGCCCGCAGTGTTGACCGGCCACGAAAGGGCGGAGGACATGTGCTGGAAGGCTTGGGCGGATTGCATCAGGGTACCCAGGGAGATTTTCCCCAGGATATAGCGCGGAGCAGAAATCAGGATCGGAAAGGCGATGGAGAGATCAGCATAACCGGTGCTGAACATCAGGATATTTCTCCAAACCTTGGTTTGCATGTCCCACACCAGCCGTATCTTGCGAAAGAGCTCACGAAACTGATGCCGCTCGCAGGCCTCGGCATGGATCAGAGCAATGGCCTGACTGTTCTCATGCGCTTCCAGCAGACTGGAACGAAAGTGGGCCTCCGCCGATTGCCTGATATTGGTGGCCTTGGTCAGCGGTCGGCTCACCAGCCAGCCAAAGCAGGATGCCAGGGCCGAGTAGATAACCGCGATCCAGATCAGATGCCCGTAGATGGGGATTTGGACAAACCCGAGGTCGAACGTCACAACCCCTGACAGTGACCAGAGTACCTCCGTAAAGCTGATCAGCACCAAAATGCTGTAAAACAGCGAGTGGCCCAGGGTGACCGCCGACTCGGTTGCGACCCGGCAATCCTCAGCGATACGGCCATCCGGATTGTCGTGTTCACCCGGCAGATGGGAGATCAGAAAATGGCGGCCGGCATTCATCCAGCGGGAGAAAACATATTCCGTCATCCAGTCGCGCCAATAGATCATCAAATTACGTTTGACGACCAGATGCGATCCGGTCAGGATCATATCAGCAACCAAGAGAATCGCCAGGATGCCGACCTGCCTTACGAGGCCGTTCATCGAGTGCTGCTCCAAGGCGTTGAACAAGCCCGCGCTCCACTGGGTAAGCAACACGGCCATGACCATTTGCCCCATGGTCAGGACTGCCAGAAACAAGATGGTGCCCCGAATCTTCAGTTTTCGGTTCGAACACCAAAAAAGCTTGGCCAATCGAAGAAATTCAACGAAAAAATGGTTGGATTCAAGCATCTGGATTCAAAGTTCATTGCATTGAGTGGCGCCGATCTGCAGTGACGAATCCTTCGTCGGCATAGCAGGATTGCCGGCTTGCATGGTACGTCAGGGAAAAACGATGGCTGGCTCTTGATCGAACGCGGCGCATTGCAACAGGTATTGCGCCAAGCTATCTCTCCCCGCATCCCACGGTCAGACTACACGGTAAGTTTCTATAAAAAAGCTGGGGACAAGTCAATAACTTCTTGCGAGTGATAGATAAATCCTTATGCCGCCAAGGCAAAATGCCCGGCCGTATGCCGGAAGGAAGCCGGGTGCCCTCCGCGCCATGGCCGGGTCATTGTACCGCTTTGGCATGACGTTCTTCGTTGACTCTTTCATCCAGGCCTTACGGAACGCGAAAAATGCAAATGGACAAACAGGTCGGGGAATCAGCAGGCGATCAGGGTAAAATCAAAGTTATGTTTTCCTTCGGGGTCCAAAAGATGATAAAATTCAAACGGACAGGTTATTTCAACCCTTAAGGCGCTATCCCCGAAATTACAAGGAGTTATTCCGATGACTATTCCAGCATATAAAGACCCGGCACGCTCCGTTACAGAACGCATTGACGATCTGCTCAGCCGTATGTCCCTTAAAGAAAAAGCCGGACAGCTGAATCAATGGTACAACCTCGGTCCCGAACATTACGATCAGGTGCGCAAGGGAGAGATCGGCTCCGGTCTGCTCGCCAACAGTTCCACGGCCGGCAACGATCATCAGGAGCGGGTTTTTGCTAACAGCATCAATGAAATCCAGAAAATCGCGGTCACGGAATCCCGCCTGGGAATCCCCCTGATCTTCGGACGAGACGTAATTCATGGCTATCGTACGGTCGCCCCTATTCCCCTCGGGATGGCTGCCGCCTGGTCACCCGAGCTGATACAGGCCGCCAACGCGATAGCCGCCAAAGAGGCACGTGCCGACGGTATCCACTGGGGGTTCTCGCCCATGCTCGATATCGCCCGCGACCCGCGTTGGGGACGGGTCGCCGAAGGCTTTGGCGAAGATCCCTTTTTGGCAGGGAAGCTGGCCGCAGCGGCGGTGAAAGGTTTTCAGGGCAATGATCAGGACTCGATCCCGCAACAGTTTGCCGCCGATCGCATCGTCGCCTGCGCCAAACATTTCGTCGGCTACGGGGCGGCGGAAGGCGGGCGCGATTACAACACAACCGAAATCACCCGCCAGGCACTGCACAACGTCTATCTCGCCCCCTTCAAGGCGGCGATACAATCCGGCTGCGCCACCGTCATGAGCGCCTTCCACGATATCGGCGGCATCCCGCTTTCCGCCCATCGGTATCTGCTTACTGATGTCCTGAAAGAGCAATGGGGCTTTGGCGGCTTCATCGTTTCCGATTGGGGTGCGGTGTGGGAATTGATCAACCATGGCGTTGCCGCCGACCGCAGCCGCGCCGCCGAATTGGCCTGCAAGGCCGGGGTGGATATGGACATGTGCAGCATGGTCTACCTGGAGAACCTGCCCGATCTGGTCCAGGCCGGCAAGCTTTCTGCTGCCCGCCTGGACGATGCAGTGCGCCGGCTGCTGCGGATAAAGTTTGCCCTTGGCCTCTTCGAAAACCCGTACGCGGACCCGAATGCCTCGCAGGCCGTCCACCTCCTGCCCGAATCGCTTGCCACTCTGCGCAGGCTGGCCGCCGATAGCATGGTCCTGTTGAAAAACAACGGCGTCCTGCCCCTCCGCTCAGACAAGCTCGCCATCTGTCTGAGCGGGCCGCTTGCAGATCGGCGCAAGGAGTTGTTCGGCTGCTGGACTCCCGACGGGCAGGAAGAGGAGGTGACAACGCTGAAGGAGGCCATCGCCGGCAGATTGGGACCTGAGACCTGGCTTCACCATTATGAACTGCCGGACGATGCCGTCAAACTTGCGCGTTCAAGCGATGTCCTGATCCTCGCCATCGGAGAATCGGCGGGCCGTTCGGGCGAGGATAACTGCACGGCCACCATCGATTTGCCGGCCGGCCAAGAGGCGCTGCTGGAGTCAGCCCGCCGCATGGAGATCCCCATAGTCGCCGTTGTGTTCGGAGGCCGCCCGTTGAATCTCACACGGGTGATGGACTGGGCCGACGCCGTCCTGTTCGCCTGGCATCCGGGTATTACGGGCGGTCTGGGGGTGGCCGATGTCCTCTTCGGGGATGTGAATCCATCCGGACGGCTGCCCATCTCTTTCCCCCGGTCTTCAGGGCAAATCCCCCTTTATTATAACCATCGCCCTACCGGAAGGCCGATGCCTGCAAACAGCCGCCGTCATTCCCGTTACGTCGACTCGCTCGACTCGCCGCTCTTCCCGTTCGGCTTCGGGCTGTCGTACACAACCTTCGAATATGGCAATCTGCAGACGTCTCAGGTTCCTCAAACACCGGAAATTCTCGTTTCCGCTGAGGTGACAAACACCGGCAACAGGGCCGGAACGACCGTCGCCCAATGTTATGTGCGGGATATTGTGGCCAGTGTGGCACGCCCCGTGAGGGAATTGAAAGGATTCGAACGTGTCACCCTTGAGGCCGGCGAAACGAAAACCATTGCGTTCAGGCTCGGCCCGAAGGAACTTTCCTATCTGGATGACAACGGCAATGAGGTCTTTGAGGCCGGTCGCTACCGGGTCTGGATCGGCAGTGACAGCAATGCCGAACTGGGTACGGAATTCGAGATCAGCACGGACGGCAGGTGACGGCACCATGGCAGGGCGATACCGTATGGCGGCGGGTATCGCCCTGCTCTTTTTTGGCCGGATTTTCCTGGATACCCGAAGAGTGTTTTTCCGTATCTGCCGGCCAGTCTGAAATTTTCATGAAAGCCTCTCGGAAGCAGCGGCACGGCCATACCGAAGCGACGCGCTTTCATGTTTCGCTGCAGCCGGCCAGCTGATCAGGGACCACAGCATTTTTTGAATTTCTTGCCGCTGCCGCAGGGACAGGGATCATTGCGTCCCACCTTTGTCGATTCGGGCCCGGCCTTGCACGGGGTCCTGATCTCGCCCGTGACATACAGCCATTGCCCGGCCTCTCTGACAAACGAGCTGACCTCATGCAAACCGACAGTTTCATTCCGGGAGACGGCAATTGCTCTAAACTCCACGATGCCCTCATCGTCACCGGCCAGACCTTTTTCAGTGCTCAAAATCTCCAGTCTGCACCAGTCGGGGATGGTCGCGGGATCAATGGCCGAAGGGCGCGTCGATGGATGCCAGGTCTTCAGCAGATAGGCGGTATCGCCCCTGCAATAGGCACTGTAACGGGAACGCATCAGGGCAGCGGCGGTTCCAGCCGTTTCGGCACCGGACAGCAGGGGGAGGCAGCACTGCGCATACGGAAGTCCGGACATGCAGGGGCAAGGGGCATAATCGGTCATGAGTCAGGAATATAATGGAATCCGGTTTATCGGGCAAGAGATGATCACCCTCTCATGGTCGCAGCGATAAGACATCCCGCCGGAGAACCGCAGAAAGCCTGCCGGCAAAGGAGCCCGTCTCAGGCTCCGTCACATTTTTCCTCCCGATACCTTCAAGGTGACAGAAAACCGCAAATATGTATCAGAAAGAGGTCCAGGCGCATACAAAAAAGGCCATGCCGGAGATGCAACTCCCAAACATGGCCTTTTGTTTACCAAGGATGCAGGCAGACCGGTCAGACCTTGAATTTTCCAACCATCTTCTGCAGCTGAACCGAGAGATCAGACAATCCGCCCGCGCAGATCTGAACCTGCTTGCTGCCCTCGCCGGCCTGTATCGTATCCTGACTGATCCTTTGGATATTTTGAGTTATTTCCGTAACTGCCATGGTACTCTGGGCCACGTTTTCATTGACTTCGGCAATACCTTCGGAGGCCTGTGAAATATTGCTGGAGATCTCGTTGGTGGCCGTGGACTGTTCCTCAACCGCTGTGGCAATGCCGTTGATGACGCCGTTTATCTCGACAATGACCTCGGAAATATTTTCAATATCCGTGATCGTCGAATTGGTGGTGTTCTGCATTTCGTCGATCTGGCTCTTGATTTCCACCGTCGCCGCAGCGGTCTGCCGGGCAAGTTCCTTAATCTCATTGGCAACCACCGCAAAGCCTTTCCCCGCCTCGCCGGCCCTCGCGGCCTCGATGGTGGCGTTCAAGGCAAGCAGATTGGTCTGTTCCGAGATCTCGGTGATGGTCTCGGTAACCCGGCCGACCTTACGGGCAGACTCTCCCAGTTCGGTGACCTTTGCCGTTGTCACCTGAGACTGTCTGACGGCGGATTCGGATACGGCGCGGGCCTTTTCGGCATTCTGGCCGATCTCGCCAATAGTGGCCGACATCTCTTCGGTGGCGGCGGCAACCATGCTGACATTGCTGGCCGATTGCTCCATGGACGCGGCCACCGATTGGATGTTGGTGCTCATCTCTTCCGCAGCCGCGGCGACGGCAGTGGTTTTTTCGGCAGTCCCGACAGCGGATGCGGTCAACTGTTGGGAAATAGAAGACATCTGACTGGAGGAGTCTCCAAGGTTTTCAACCCCGAGAATGATATCCTTGACCATGGCCCCCACCGAATCGCTCATGGTGTTCAGCGACTTGATCATGACACCGATCTCATCCTTATGATCAAGATCGATCCTGGCGGAAAAATCCCCTTTGGCCATGCTCTCCGCCATGGCAACCGCCCTGAAAACCGGCCCGACGATGGCTCTGGTTATCAGCGTAATGACGCTGCCCAAGATAAGCATGATGGCAAGTATTGCGAACAAAAATTCCAACCGCGTAGCACTATAGATGCTATCAGCCGTTTTGCTGGATGCATCCGAGAGTTTGAAATTATATTCCAAATGATCATTAATAGCCTTGTCCAGGGCCTCCCTTACCCGTGTTCCCTTGGTATTGGCTATCTCCCGAGCCGCATCGTTTTTTCCGGCTTGTGACAGGGGGATGATTTCATTAACAACAGTTATTGTTTTCTCAAGGGTAGCGCTATCCTCAGCCCACAGCCGCCTGTCGGTATCGTCGGCAATAAATTTCTCGTACTCGGCTATATCCTTATAGGCTTCATTCAGGTTCTGCTTCAGTTTCTCTTCAATTTCACTCATTGCCGAGGCGTCCGTATTGATGACGTGGCGCAGGGCCAGGGAATAGTATCTGGTTGAGTGATTAAGCAGATGGGACAGTATCAGCACGCTCGGAATAACGTTCGTATTGCCGAAATCGGCCGCAGTGAACACTTCCTTGATCTTGGAATAGGAATAACCGCCCAGCCCGACAAGGCTCAATGAGGAGATGAGTGCGACAACCATAAGTTTCATACTGATCTTCATGTTAACAAACCAAACCATGATAACCTCCTTAAGGGGATATTTTTTTACTTCAACAACTGATGATCCTGACTCATAAAGGGTATCAAAAAATTACGGCAACAATCAAGGCCTCATCGTATTTTATGTTATGCTTGCCCTGTCCAGAAACGACCACTACGATAAAATTCGATATAATACCAAACAGTAACAAGTTCAATTCAGATCAAAAAGGCTGTCTTGGGCCCGACCGTACAGCGGTTTCGATATGGGTGGAACGGGCTTAAGAGGAGAAAGGGAAGAAGCGGGCGCTTCCGGCGGTGGAAATATTTTCCGGGATTCTCCCGCGGACTGTTATGTTCGCAGTAGCTATTTCCATACGGAATGCTATATTCGGTTGGCAGGTTTCCCGCGTGGCCTACACCTCTGCCCCGCGAGTAGCAATCGTTCAATTCTTTCCCGGAGTAACATCGTGCCCACAGTTTTCACCCATGCAGCTGTCCCCCTCGCCATGTCCCTGGGACTTGGCCGCGAAATCATCTCGAAGCGCCTGATGGCTGCCGGAGTCGTCGTCTCGGTGCTGCCCGACCTGGATGTGCTGGCCTTCCGTTTCGGCATCCCCTATGCGTCGGCGTTCGGTCACCGCGGGTTCAGCCATTCGCTCTTGTTTGCCTTCGCGGTCGCCCTCATCGGCGCCAGCCTGGCCCGTCCCCTGCTCTCCACGGCAAGGGGCGCATTCTTCTTTCTGTTCCTGGCCGCGGCCTCGCATGGCATCCTCGACTCCTTCACCAGCGGCGGTTTGGGCATCGCCTTCCTGTGGCCATTCTCGGATGCCCGGTTCTTTGCCCCCGTTCATCCGCTCAGGGTATGTCCCTTCGGCCTCTCCGGCTTCTTATCCTTTAAAGGGCTGATAATCCTGTGGTCCGAGGTCCGCTGGGTCTGGCTGCCCTGCATGGGGACGGCGATCGCCCTTGCAGCATTGCGACGCCGCAGGGCCTCGCTTTCCAGGGGGGATCTGCATGAAAATGGGACAATGGGCTGAGTTCCGGAGAAGCGTCCGGCCTCCTGCCGATTACAGTTTATTGATCAAGCTGGCGGAATAGGCGGCGCCGAATCCGTTGTCGATATTGACCACGCTGATGCCGCTGGCACAGCTGGTCAGCATACCGAGAAGGGCCGACAACCCGCTGAAAGCCGCACCGTAACCGACGGAAGTTGGCACTGCAATTATAGGTTTGTCAACAAGACCGCCGACGACACTGGCCAGGGCGCCTTCCATCCCGGCAATGACGATCACCACCCGGGCATTTCGGATAATGTCCAGATGATCGAAGATCCGGTGAATTCCGGCAACGCCCACGTCAAAGATGCGATCAACCCTGTTGCCTAAAAACTCCGCCGTGACCGCAGCCTCCTCAGCCACAGGCATATCTGAGGTGCCTGCGGTCACGACGGCTATAGAGGTCGGCGGCACAGGAATATCACGCCGTTTAACAGTTATGATGCCCGCCGTTTCATGAAACCGGGCATCAGCCGCAAGGTCGCGTACATCCGCAAAGACATCTTCGGCGACACGGGTGATCAGGATGTTGTTGTCATGGGCCAGCATGGCAGTGACGATATCACAGATCTGGCCGGAAGTCTTTCCGGCACCATAGATCACCTCGGGATAGCCCTTGCGTATGGCCCGGTGGTGATCGAGTCTGGTGTGGCCGAGATCGGCATAGGGAAGGTCTTTGAACCGGATCAGGGCGTCCTCGGACGACAGCGAACCATCCCGGACACTGTCCAGAATCTTTTTTATTTCATCGGGATACATTCTCTTCCTGTCCGTTGGTTTTCCTCGTTGAAACTTCCCGAGCGGTAGCCCAGGAGATCCAGCGCCACATAGGCAAAGCCGAATTCCCGAAAGGCCTTGTAGATTTCAGCTGCCAGCCCCTCATCCAGCAGTTCGGCCCGCAGGCGAGGCCCGGTCTCGATGCGGGCAAGATCGCCATGGGCCCTGACCCGTATGGCCGTAAGACCTCTTTTTATAAGAAAATGTTCCGCCTCTTCGATCCGCCTGAGTTCGCTGACGCTGACGGCGCGATCAAAGGGGAGGCGGGTCAGAAGACAGGCATTCGCGGGCTTGTCCCAGGTGTCAAGCCCCAGCTCTTTCGATATCCGGCGGACCTGCTCCTTGGCGATCTTCAGCTCCGCCAGCGGACTCCTGACCGACAGTTCCGCAAGCGCCCGAAGACCTGGCCGGTTATCCAAAAGATCGTCGGCATTGGTGCCGTCGCAGAGGTTGGTGAATCCATGCTCCCCGGCAAAGGCCTTCAGCCGGGTGAAGAGTATGCCTTTGCAGAGATAGCACCGATCCTTGGGATTGGTCCGGATAGCATCCGGCATCTCAAGCGAGACGATATGGTGCTGCATTGAACGCTTGGCCGTCAGGCCGCGCGCCTCTTCAATTTCCCACCGGGCAATGTAGGGCGTCGATACCGTAAGCGCCACGGCCTTATCCCCCAGGGCCTCATGGGCGGCGACGCAGGCGAGGCTGCTGTCCGCACCGCCGGAAAACGCGATGGCCGCATTCCCGAGCCTTTCGAAATACTCCAGCAATCGCAGGTACAGAGGACTGTTCATTGAGCACCCGTTCCAGCCGGGATATCACAGGCCTCGCCGATGAAGATCCGCAGCATATTAGGGAGACTCCCCACCTTATGACCGATGCCGTAGCCGCAGGCACTGGCCGTAAAGGCGCATCGATCACTGAAGGTATCAACAACGGTGGCCAGTATCGCCGCCCCCGTGGGCGTCGTCGCCTCAAAGCCCTGCCTTCCCCTGCTGACCGGGATTCCTTTGGTCAGCTCCACGGTGGCAGGCGCCGGCACCGGCAGGATCCCGTGTTGGCATCGGGCATAACCGCCCCCCAACTCAACGGTCGAACAGACAATCCGGTCCGCGGCAAGATACTCCAGACAGATAGCTGCACCGACGATATCGACAATGGAATCAACCGCACCCACCTCATGAAAATGGACCTCCTCGACGGTGGTCCCATGCACGGCGGCCTCGGCCCGGGCGAGTCTGGTAAATATTGCGGCGGCCCGGCTTTTTATACCGGCATCCAGACGGCTGTCTGCAATGATGGCGATGATGTCGCCAAGGTTCCGATGGCCGCATCCATGATCGTTTCCGGCCACCCCGTGCCATTGATTTTCTGCATCAAGGCAAACCGTCACCTGCGTCCCGAAGACACCGCAGCAGATCTTTTTTTCAACGACCAGCCTGTAGCCGCCCAGGTTCAACCGCTCAAGCTGCAGCCGGAGATAACCTTCATCGACACCGGCATCGAGCATCGCCGCCAGATGCATATCGCCGCTTATCCCTGCGGCACATTCATAATAAAGTATCTTCAAGGGCCAGTCCCGGGGTATTTATACGCGTCTCAAAAGACGATGAGATTTTTTTTGTAAAAGTACATATCCGAAATGCCAGATTTTTTACCATATAGCCAGAAATATGTAATAAGCAGGATAATTTTTATACCCCTTCGCAGCCCCCTGCAACCGGAAAACCGATGCAACCTCTCTTTCGGCCAAAAATCCGGGCCTGCCCCTGCCTGCCGCCTGTCAATCTAAGGAATCATGACCTCGTTCCGCACCTCGGGCGTCACAATAAACTTTTGCATTCCTTACACAAAAACGACTCTATTTAAAAAATAAAATACGGCCGAAAATTTGACTGATCCTTTAAAATGATGGATACTCAGAAAAAAAGAAGAGGAAATGTAGCCCCTCCTTAACCGTCAACTCCTGCAGCCAGCAGCCTTCAAAGGATGAAGCCAACAGATATGCCCACAGGAAACTGCCCCGCGCCTCCACGATTGACAGTGCGGCAAGGCACATCCGCGAGAACAGAGGTGTATGATGCCGTACGCGATCTGGCAGACCAGATCAGACAACCGAATACGCGGGTCTCCCTGGTCTTCTTTTCCGATGAGTATGACCTACGGGAGCTCGGACGGGCATTGCAAGCGCATCTCACCGGTCCGGTAATCGGCTGCACCACCGCCGGACAGCTGTCGCAGACAGGATTCCAGCGCGGCGGCATTGCAGGCGCATCGCTGGCCAGCGACGAACTCACTGTTGTTCCTTATCTTATCCACCCGTTAGCAGCTCAGACAGACCAGGTGGGCAGAATAACTGCAGAGATACAGGGGCTCCTTTCCGACGATGAGCGGTCAGCCTTTGGCCTTCTCCTCATCGATGGGCTTTCCATGCAGGAAGAATCCCTGATCTCATCGCTGTATATGTCACTGGGGGCCGTCCCGATCATTGGCGGATCCGCCGGTGACAGCCTGAAATTCAAGCAGACCTTTGTCTATTATGATGGAAAATTATTCCAGGACGCGGCGGTCTTCAGCCTGTTTTTGACTACCCTGCCCTTCCAGGCCTTCAAGCATCAGCACTTCCACCCCACAGCCACCAGACTGGTCGTCACCGCCGCCGATCCCGCCAGACGCCTGGTTATGGAGATCAACGGCGAACCGGCGGCAAACGCCTATGCGGAACTGGTGGGAACCAACGTCGACAAGCTCGACTCCTCCGTATTCTCCAGCAATCCCCTTATGCTCCGCATTGGAGACGACTACTATGTGCGGTCAGTGTCCCATGCTGAACCGGACGGCAGCCTGAAATTTTTCTGCGCCATCGACGTGGGACTTGTGCTCACCATCGGTCAGGGAGGTTCTGCCTTTGAAAGACTGGATCAGGACCTGGAAAAGATGAAGCAGGAGGTGGGGGAACCCCGGATCATTATCGGATGCGACTGTATTCTGCGACGGCTTGAAATGGAGCAGCACGGGAGCGACGGGAGCATCGGCCAGCTGATGGCTCGGAATAAAGTTGTAGGCTTCAGTACATACGGCGAGCAATTCAATTCCGTGCATGTCAACCAGACCTTCACGGGAATCATAATCGCAGGGTAAATACATGAGCCAGCAAGATGATATCATTGCCAGACTGCAATCTAAGCTGAAGGCCCGGCAGAAGACCATCGATGTCCTGATGGACGCGGCAGAGCAACGGGCTCAGGCAGGCTCATCCTCCCTGGAAATACTGGCACAGAATGTAAATCTCGAAAGGGTCGTGCAGCGCAAGACCGAGATCCTGACGAGACAGGGAGATCAGCTCAAGCAGGCCTTGCATGACCTGCAGCTCACCCAGGCCAGGCTGCTGCAGGCCCAGAAACTTGAATCCGTAGGCCAGCTCGCTGCCGGTATGGCCCATGAAATCAACACGCCGGCCCAGTTTATCAGCTCCAATATCGATTTCTTAGAGGAATCTTTTGCCAGCACGGCACAGCTGATCGATATGCTGCAACAGGTACTGCAGGCCATTTCCCTGGGACAGTGCCTTCACGAGGCGGAATCCGGGGCCAAGGATATGCTGGCAGGGCTCGACTGGGAATATCTGAGCACCGAAATTCCGGTCGCGATCCGGCAATCCAAGGATGGGATCAGGCGGATTACAACCCTTGTGCAGGCCATGAAGGAATTTTCGCTTCCCGGCAGTAAGGAAATGGAATTGCATGATTTGAACAGGATACTGCAAAACACCATTACCGTCGCGAAAAATGAATGGGAATGCTGTGCTGACATAGAGACACGTTTCGAGAAAAATCTTCCTCAGGTTTTCTGCCTGGCCAATGAAATGGGACAGGTTTTTTTAAATATCCTGATCAATGCGGCCCATGCCATTACCAACAAGTACCCGGACAGGAAGGAAAAGGGGAAAATCACCATCACCACCAGCTCCCAGCCCGAGTCTGTGCAGGTCTGCATGGAGGACACTGGGACCGGCATCCCGGAGAACATCCGCTCAAGGATCTTCGACCCCTTTTTCACGACCAAGGATGTCGGGACAGGGTCAGGACAGGGGCTTGCGATTTCCCTTGATGTCATCGAAAAAAAACATCAGGGGCATCTTAGTTTTATCTCGGAGACAGGCAAGGGAACAACCTTCATCGTCCAGCTCCCCACCGGCAACAGATGAGGATACCCCTGGCCCGCGCCCCGGGAGGAGATTGCATTGTATGAAGCATAAAAAGAGGATTCAGGAATGATCAATCGGCTTGAAATCGAAAGCAGCAGAACACTCTTCCCCGCCCCCTATCCCCAGCAATGACCACACCGGACAGACTGAAGAAAATAACGGTACGAGACCGATGGTGGCTGACATCGCTGCTGGTCATGCTGGCCGGAATGGCCGGACTCATATTCTGGATTGTCCAGCGGGCCGATCACGAGATGCGAGGAAACCTCCTGCAGCAGACACGTCAGATAGCCCAATCATTGAATATCCAACGCATTCAGGCACTCACAGATATCTCTGGCGATTTCAGCAATCCGCACTATCTGCGTTTACTGGGACAGCTGACCAGTATCAAAGCTGCCAACAAAAATTGCCGTTCCATCCACCTGATAGGTCAAAAGGCCGATAAAGAGATCTTCACCCTGGTAGCCAGTGATGCAACGGGCCGCAGAGACGCCAGGCCGGCCCCTGAAAGCGCATCGTCAATCTACCGGCAGGTATTTGACACAAAAACAGACGCAGTGGCAGGTCCGGTTACCGACCACCGGGGGACATCGGTCTCAGCAGTCGTCCCGCTGATCAACCCGGACAACGGCAAATTGATCGCCGTTCTGGGTATGCACATCGATGCCCGCTCCTGGAATTGGGAGCTTGTATCCCATGCCGCCCTGCCGGGCGGACTGATGCTCGCCCTGCTGCTGGCAGCCTCTGAAATCCTGGCCGCCCGTACGCGGGTGGATGCCTGGGTCAAACCCATCCAGGTCCGCCTGATGATTCCGCTGACCGCTGTCTTGTTCCTGCTGATCGGGGTCTTCGGCTTCCTCCAGATAAAACAGCAGCGATACAGCATCAACCAGTCCAGTCTCAAGGCCCGCGAAGAGGTCATTAGCGATATGGGCACGCTGCTGGCCGAACAGACGCAGAATCTGAATTCCCTGGGACAGATCCTGCTCCGGAACAAAGACCTGCGTGATGCCCTGAAGGCTGGCGACCGGGGTCGCCTTCAGGGCGACTATGAATCCATTCTGGCCGGACTCCGGGACAGTCAGCGCATCACCCATCTCGATTTTATCAGCCCTGAGAGAGTCTGCCTGCTGCGGGTGAGCACACCGGAGAGGTACGGTGATGTCATCAACCGCTTTACCATGCAGGAAGCCGCGCACACCGGCAGGATGGCAGCAGGCCTGGAGCTCGACGATCAAGGACATCTGACCCTGCGTTCGGTGCAACCGGTCTATGACGACAGCGGCCTTATCGGCTATATTGAGCTGGGCAAAGAAATAGAGGATGTCCTGACCAATCTTCACAAAAGCGATGCCCAGGAAATTGCGGTGGTGGTTCACAAGAACGTCCTGAACCGTTCGGCCTGGGAGACAGGTATGCCGAAGACCAGCGGGGAATCCGACTGGGATCGATTCCCCGCCGATGTCCTGATCCATTCCTCCCTGCACTGGCTGCCTGCGGTGGTAGATCCCTTTATCGGCAAGACCGATCAGCCTTACGATGAGACGGCCAATGAGGTGGAATTCGGAGGCCGGTCCTGGCGCGTTCTCTCCGTTGCGGTGACCGACGCCTCCGGCGCCGGGATAGGTTCCATTATCATCCTTCATGACATTACAGCCGCAAAGGTCTATCAGACCCGCATGCTGACCATCGGCCTCAGCGGCGGAATGGTCATTCTGGCCGGTCTGCTCGGCTTTTTCTTCATTCTGCTGCGCCGTATAGACCGGAGTATCCTTATCCAGCAGTCCGAGCTCAAGGAAAGCGAAGAGCGACACCGAGCCATGTTCGAAATGAACCAGTCGATCCAGCTGCTGGTTGATCCTCTGAACGGGGCAATCATCGATGCGAATTCCGCGGCCTGCCGCTTCTACGGCTATTCCCTGGAGCAGATACGGCGAATGAATATCGGCGACATCAATACTCTGCCGACGGAAGAACTCAGACAGAAACTGGAGCAGGTCAGGGCCGAGGGCTCCCACCACTTCTTTTTCCAGCATCGCCAGGCAAACGGACAGATCCGGGACGTCGAGGTGTATTCCGGGCTCATTCCCGCCAATGGCCGCGAATGGTTCTATTCCATCGTCCATGATATCACCGATCGCAAACGGGCGGAGGCATCACTGCGCGAAAGCGAGGCCAATTTCCGGACCTTCTTTGAAACCATCGGCGATATGATTGCGGTCTGGACCCCCGACGGCCTGGTCCTGTTCACCAACAGGATTCTCCAGCACCAGATGGGCTATGGCACCGAAGAACTGGCCCGGATGCAGATTCTGGAACTTTACGCTGCCGATACACGCAGCGAGACCGGGAAAATATTTACAGCCATCCTGAAAGGCGAGCGGGAAGACTGCCTCCTGCCGATGGCGACCCGAAACGGCAGCCTCATCCCCGTTGAAACCCGCATCTGGTCCGGCCGATGGAACGGAGAAGATTGCATCTTCGGGGTCATGAAGGATCTCAGCAAGGAGCAGGAGGCGGAACAACGCTTTGAGCAGCTCTTCCGAAATAATCCGGCCCCCATGGCCCTCTCCACGCCGGCAAACCAGCGAATCGCCGATGTCAACGACGCCTTTGTAAAAAAACTGGGCTACTCTTACGATGAAATCATCGGCAAGACACCTGCCGATCTCGGGCTCTATCCGTATCCGGAACGGCGGGCGGAGATGGCGGAAATCCTGAGCACCTCGCGAACCATCGTCGATTTCGAGATGCAGGTCTCCTGCAAGGACGGAACCATCCGCGACGGCCTCTTTGCAGCCGAGGTGATCAGCAGCAGGGGGCAGCAGTACCTCCTCACTGTGATGACCGACATCACCGCCAGCAGACAGGCAGAAAAAAGGCTGGTCGAATTGACCCGCGAACAGAACATTATCCTTGAAACCGCCCCCGTGGCCATCTCCAAGATCGTCGACCGCAAACAGGTCTGGGTCAATAAGAAGACCGAGGAAATGTTTCAGTATTCGAAAGAGGAGCTGATGGTGCAGACCACCCGGAAACTCTACCAGTCCGAGGAGGCCTATGAAAAACTGGGACGGGAGGCTCTGGAGGTCATGGCCCGGGGCGGCATATTTGAAGCGGAGCGGGAGTGGGTCAGGAAGGACGGCTCTCTGATCTTTATCAAGCTGATCGGCAAGGCCATCAACCCCGCCAATGTGTCCCTGGGGGCCATCTGGATCTTCCAGGATATTTCCGAGCAGAAGCAGTCCGAGCAGAAGCTGGCAGAGTTGAACAGAGTCCTTGAGGAACAGACCCGGATAGCCACCGAGATGGCGGTCCAGGCCCAGATGGCCAGTTCGGCCAAAAGCGAGTTTCTCGCTAATATGAGCCATGAGATCCGCACCCCGATGAACGGGGTCATCGGCATGACCGGCCTGCTCCTGGACACCAGCCTTTCCGACGAACAGCGACGCTACGCCGAAACCGTGCGGACCAGTGCCGAGTCCCTTCTTGAACTTGTTAATGATATCCTTGATTTCTCAAAGATTGAGGCCGGCAAGCTCAGCCTGGAAATACTGCACTTTGACCTCGAGACCCTCCTCAACGATTTTGCCGCCACCCTGGCCCTGCGTGCCCACAGCAAGAGTCTGGAGTTGTCCTGCACGGTCGAACCCCAGGTGCCCGTTCTCCTATCCGGAGACCCGGGCCGCCTGCGCCAGGTCCTCACCAATCTGGTCGGCAACGCCATCAAATTCACGGATAGTGGAGAAGTCAGCGTTCAAGTCGGTGTGGTGTCTGAAACCGACAGATCGGTGAAGCTCCGTTTCTCCGTTCGTGATACAGGCATCGGCATACATAATGATAAACTCCAGTTTCTTTTCGAAAAATTCACCCAGGCAGATGCCTCCACCACCAGAAAGTACGGCGGCACAGGACTGGGCCTGGCGATCTCCAGACAACTGGCCGAACTGATGGGCGGCGAAATCGGCGTTGAAAGCGAAGTGGGCAGGGGCTCGGAATTCTGGTTTACCGCCTGTTTTGACAAACAGGCCGAGGCCCCGGCCGGTGAATCCTCCCTCCCGGCTGCGGAGCTGGAACATATCAGGGTGCTGATCGTAGACGACAATGCCGCGAGCCGCAGGGTCCTGACTGCGCGAATGCGCTCGTGGGAGATGCGCCCGACTGAGGCCGGGGACAGTGCCGAAGCGCTCCGGACCCTGATCGAAGCCGCAACGGAAGACGATCCCTTCCAGCTGGCCGTCATTGATCTGCAGATGCCCGGCATGGATGGAAAGGCCCTGGCCGGCTCCATCCACGCTGATGAGCGTCTGAGGGCAACCCGGATGGTGCTGCTGACCTCTCTTGCGGCCAGAGAAGATGCCGAAAACTTCGCACAGATCGGATTTTCTGCTTGTCTGACCAAACCTATACACCATCAGGAGCTCAGGGAGGCCCTGATTCTCGGGCTGCAGGGTCAGACGGAAGAGGACTCGCCCTCAGCGTCCATCGTCAAATCCAAGGCCTGGGATATGCTCAACTGCTTCGAAGGAGTGAAGGCCCGGATTCTCCTTGCCGAGGACAATATCACCAACCAGCAGGTCGCCATAGGAATATTGAAAAAACTGGGTATCAGAACTGCCGACGCCGTGGCCAACGGCGCTGAGGCGCTCAAGGCCCTGGAGATCATCCCCTACGATCTTGTCCTCATGGACGTGCAGATGCCTGAAATGGACGGGCTCGAGGCAACCCGGAATATCCGCAGCTCCCGGTCCGCGGTCAGAAACCACGCCGTACCCATCATTGCGATGACCGCCCACGCCATGCAGGGAGACCGGGAAAAATGCCTGGAAGCGGGTATGGATGACTACGTCACCAAGCCGATATCACCGCAGATCCTGATTGCGGTCTTAGGCAAATGGCTCATCAATGGCGGCCGGTCTGAAGCGACCGGGGCGGAAAAGAACGACGATCAGCAGGCCGGGCCGCCCGTCTGGGACAGAAAAGGCATGCTGGAACGCCTGATGGACGATGAAGATCTGGCACAAACGATTCTGAAAGGCTTTCTGGAAGACATTCCCCAACAGATCCGAGCCCTGAGAGGATTTCTCAAGGCCGGCGACAGGGAAGGAGCCGAACGCCAGGCCCATACCATTAAGGGGGCCTCGGCCAACATCGGAGGAGATCGCCTGCGGGCGGTGGCATATGAGATGGAAAAGACGGCCAAGACCAACGACCTGAAGGCTGCCGCCCAATTCATGGCCGAATTGGAGGAACAGTTCAAACAGCTGCAGTCAACAATACAAAACATCACTCTGTAAGATCGCAAACCTGAGGAGAGTATCATGAAAACATTGATCGTCGAGGACGACTTCACCAGTAGGCTGCTGCTGCAGGAGCTCCTAAAGACCTATGGCCAGTCGCACATTGCCGTAACCGGCGGGGAGGCGGTGGAAGCCGTACGGATCGCCCTTGGCAAAAATCAGCCCTACGACCTCATCTGCATGGATATCATGATGCCGGAGATGGATGGGCAGCAGGCCCTCAGAGAGATTCGCACCCTGGAAGAAGCGCACGGGATATTCTCTCCCAAGGGCAGCAAAATCATAATGACAACGGCATTGACCGAGATGAAGGACGTCATGAACGCCTATCACAATCTCTGCGACGCCTATTTGACAAAGCCTATCCAGAAGGCGATACTGCTTGAGGAGCTGAAAAACCTCAGGCTCCTCAAGGAGACTGGAGGGAAAAATGCGTATCCTGATCGCTGAAGACGATCTCACCTCCCGCCAGATGCTGGCAGGGGTACTCAGAAAAGCTGGTCACGACGTGCTGGAGACTGTCAACGGACTGGAGGCGTGGAACATCCTGCAGGATAATGATGCTCCCAGACTTGCCATTCTCGACTGGGTGATGCCGGAGCTGGACGGCCTGGAGGTTATCCGCCGGGTACGGGCCCTTCTGTCCCCGCAGCCACCCTATCTCATCATGCTGACGACCAAGGGGGAAAAGACCGATATTATCGCCGGCTTGGATGCCGGAGCCAATGACTATCTAGCCAAGCCCTTTGATATCGGCGAGCTCCGGGCCCGGGTGGAGGTCGGACGGCGTATGGTTGAACTGCAGGAGGCCCTGGTCCGGAGCAGGGAGGCCCTGTTCCATCAGGCCACCCATGATCCCCTGACGGGGATGATGAACCGCCGGGCTATTCTCGACCAGCTCGACCGTGAGCTGGCCCGGGCAAAACGTCGGGGAGAGGCCCTGGCCGTGGGGATGTGCGACATCGATTTTTTTAAAAAAATCAACGATACCTACGGCCACCATTGCGGGGACGATGTCCTCTGCCGGCTGGCCCAGATCCTCAAGGACAGCCTCAGGACCTATGATTCCGTCGGACGTCTGGGCGGAGAAGAATTCCTGATGATTACGCCGATAGAGGACGGAGTGGATGCCGTCGGCCTCTACGACAGGATCTGCAGGGGCGTGGCTGAAAGCAGCATCGCCACCCGCTCAGGCGAGATTGCCATCACGGTGAGCATCGGGGTTGCAGCCATGACTCCGGAAAGTTCTGTCGACAAGATACTTGAAGAGGCCGACCGGGCCCTCTATCAGGCAAAGAACAATGGCCGCAACCGGGTGATTGCAAAAATTTAAAAGAGCTTTTCCCCAATCGTGGCGGTCGGTTTCCGATCCATGGAAGAACGGGTTCGAATATCGTAGTCTGGCCTTAACCGTTCGGGAAAAACGTTACGAAAACCCTCCTCACAGGCTGGGATGCGATGAGATGCGCACGCCCGGCAGAGCTGATCCCAACCCAAAAAACGCCTTTTCTTCCCGGTCACGTCAGGACTGCCCCTCCGACCTGACGCAGGGACAGACAGTCAGGCCCCTGATCATGCCTGACATTTTTATATTGCAGCGATACTGGGTAACAGGGTATTAATATTTCACTGTTTTTCTCTTCATCAAACCATCTGCAGTCAGCGGTTCGACCGCACCAGTCCAAAGACCATGGGTATTGCAACCGATATTATTTTTCTTGTCATTTCCGCGTTCTTCTGCGGGCTTCTGATGCAACGTCTGCATCAGCCGTTGATCCTCGGCTACATCCTCACCGGCATCATCCTCGGCCCTCATACAGGCGGCCTGACGGTCACTTCCGTACACGACATTGAACTCCTGGCGGAAATCGGCGTAGGCCTGCTCCTTTTTGCCCTGGGCCTGGAGTTCTCTCTCAAGGATCTGAAACCGGTCAAATATATCGCCCTGCTGGGGACCCCCCTGCAGATCGGTCTGACCATTGGGCTGGGGCTCGGCATAGGCAGGCTCCTGGGCTGGGACCTGAAGACATCGATCTGGTTCGGGGCCCTGATATCCCTGTCCAGCACCATGGTCATTCTGAAGACCCTGATGAATCAGGGCTGGCTCGGAACCCTGTCAAGCAAGGTCATGATCGGCATGCTGATTGTGCAGGATCTGGCCGTGGTCCCCATGCTGATCATCCTGCCGCTCCTGAACAATCCCGCCACCGGCATGGCCACACTCGGCTATGCCGTGGTCAAGGCCGCTCTCTTTCTGGTCTGCATGTTCGTGCTTGGGACCAAACTGCTGCCGGTGCTGATGCGGCATATTGCTAAATTCGGCTCCCGCGAACTTTTTCTTCTGGCCACCATCGCCATCGGCCTGGGCATTGGCTATGCCACCTATCTTTTCGGCCTCTCCTTTGCCTTCGGCGCCTTTATCGCCGGGATGGTGCTCAACGAATCCGACTACGGTCATCAGGCACTGAGCGACATCATCCCCCTGCGTGACGTCTTCGGCCTGCTCTTCTTCGCCTCGGTCGGCATGCTGCTGGATCCTCGGTTTCTCCTGGAGCATCTCGGCACAATCCTGCTGCTGGTGCTGCTGGTGGGACTCGGCAAGGGTCTGATCTTCTCATCTCTCTCCTGGGTCTTTGGCTACCGCAACGTAATCCCCATCGCCGTCGGTCTCGGCCTCTTCCAGATAGGCGAATTTTCCTTTGTCCTGACCCGGATCGGAGTGGCCACGGGCTCCATCAGCAACGATTTTTACAACCTGGTCCTGACCGCCGCGGTGCTGACCATGATCATGACGCCCGTCGTCTCGTCCCAGACCGCACGGCTCTATGCCCTGAATAAGCGCTGGTTCAAAAAGGAACCCCTGGAATCCATTAACTTTCCGAAAAGAGGCTTTACCGGCCATGTGATCATTGCCGGCGGCGGCCGGGTGGGGATGCAGATCGCCGCGACACTCAACCGCTTGGCCATCCCCTTTGTCCTGATTGAACTTGATCAACGACAGGTCGAAAAGGCCAAACTTTCTGGATTTGCGGTGATTTATGGAGACGCCAGCCATGAAATCGTCCTTGAGGCCGCTGCCCTGAACTCCGCAGCCCTGCTGGTGGTCACCCTGACGGGCATTGTCGAATCGCGGACCGTCATCACCCATGCGCGGAGGTCCAAGGGTGCCATCGGGGTCGTCGCCCGCCTGTCCGACCCGGATTTTTTCGAGATCTTCAATGAACTTGAGGTCAAGGATCTGGTCTATCCGGAACTGGAGGCGGGACTGGAAATGATCCGGCAGACCCTCCTGGCCCTGCATATCCCCGTCACCGAGATCCAACGGCACACGGAGGCCCGCCGCCAGGAGTTTTTCACCAACAGCCTGAGCCAGAGCGGACCCGGCATGACCCTGGCCCAGCTCCGTTCAGCGGAACTCCAGTTTGACCTGGAATGGGTGAAGATCAAGGCCGGTTCCACACTGGCGGGCCAGACCATCGGCAAGACAGAGATCCGAAAGAAAACGGGAATTTCCGTTGTCGGAGTGCTTCGCAACAACCAGCTGTTCCCCAATCCCGGTCCTGACTTCCAGCTCCTCGATCAGGACCTGATGGCGATCATCGGCTCCGGTGAGGCCCGTTCATCCTTCCAGACCCGCTTTTTCCCCGATGAGCGGCGGAACGAGGGGACCAATCCTGAGGTGACAGACACCCTGCACGAAAGCTGATTGCAGGATCGACGTCCCGGGCCCCAAGTCCCTAAACCGTTGCGGCAAGAGCCTCCGCCAGGGCACTGAGGTCCTGTGCCTCCTGCAATCCGTCCACAAAACGTTTTGGGATCCCGGAAAGGCCAACCTGGGCGCCGACCAGGGCGCCTGTGAGGATGGCCCGGGCCTGGTTCTGGCCGCCGCCGTTGAGGGCATGGAGGACGGCCGCCTCGAAATCGCTGCCGAACCGCGCGCCCAGATAATAGGCAGCGGGGAGCTGGTGATAAATGGCGCAGGGCATCCCGTAGACCAGAGAGACCTTCCATCCCGGCTCGATGACGATATCAGGATCAATGGCGGCTGCGGCCATATACGAGGGTGTCAGCAGGGCGTCCGGCGAGGCGAAGAGTCCTGCTCTCGGGGGGTCGGGATCTCCGGGACGGGGAGGTTGGAGATTATTTCCGGTCACGGCATGGAAGGGCAGCTCTCCACTCTTCACCAGGCCCATGAGCTTTGAGGAAAGTCCGGTATCAAGGGCATGTCCCCGGACCAGCATCCCGAGTACGGCCCCGAAGGCCACCGTCATCGACACCACTGTGGCATCTGTCTGGGTCAGGATGGTATTGGCGGTAATGGCTGCGGCAAGGCGCGAAGGCTGACTGGCATAACGGATGGCAAGGGCCAGGGTCCGTTCAATGGCCTCGGTGGTGTCAGCATGGCCGCCTGTCTGCCCCCAGGGAAGCTTCTGTTCCACCCGTCGGCGCCAAGCCTCCCGGATCGACTGGCTGGTATAAAGACCCGGCCCGCACACTGGCGTCCCGTCAAGCTGCGGGAAAAGGTCCTCATCCATCCGCCGACAGAAGTCGGCCTCTTCATAGCCCCCGCAGTCGACCAGCGAACGGGTCAGAAGGGCGAGGATAAAGCCCGCCTGGGACAGTTGCCCCGCCTTCATCCCATGGTGATAACGGCCGGGCTGAGGATCGGTGTACCCGTCGATCCAACCACCGTAATCCCTGCGCATCTCGCCGAGATCATAATACCAGTGCGGCCCCAGCCCCAGCGCATCGCCGATAAAGGCCCCCATGAGGGCACCGGCGGCGCGATCCTGCAGCAGATTGTCTGTCATCATCAACTCCATTGTAGAGGAAAACTCCCCGGAAGCAGCGGCATCGCCTGCCTCACAGGCAGTACCGTTTCAGCAGGTCCTGATACGAATCGATGCGGCGGTCGCGCAAAAAAGGCCACATGCGGCGGACCTCTTCGCTCCTGGCCAGATCGAGGCTGACGCTGAGGACCTGCTCGCTTGCGGTATCGGCCTGCGCCAGCACCTCGCCCTGACAGCCGGCGGCAAAACTGGTTCCCCAGAAGCGGATGCCGCTGCCGGTATTGCCGGGCGCGGCCTCGAAGCCGACCCTGTTGACGGCAAGCACCGGAATGCCGTTGGCCACAGCATGGGCCCGCTGGATGGTGATCCAGGCCTCCCGCTGCCGGGCCTGCTCTTCGGGGGTATCGTCCGGATCCCAGCCGATGGCGGTCGGATAGATCAGGACCTCGGCCCCGGCCAGGGCCATGAGCCGGGCCGCCTCCGGGTACCACTGATCCCAGCAGACCAGCACCCCCAGCCTGCCCGCCGACGTGTCTATCGGCCTGAAGCCGAGATCACCAGGGGTGAAGTAGAATTTTTCGTAGAAGCCGGGATCGTCCGGAATGTGCATCTTCCGGTAGACGCCGGCGATGCTGCCATCCTTTTCCAGCACCACGGCGGTATTATGATACAGCCCGGCGGCGCGGCGCTCGAACAGGGAGGCGACGATCACCACCCCGCAATCCCGGGCCACCCCGCCCAGCAGTTCGCTGGCAGGCCCCGGGACCGGCTCGGCCAGATCAAATCGGTGGGGGTCCTCGATCTGACAGAAGTAGGGCGTGGCATGGAGCTCCTGGAGGACCACCAGCTGTGCGCCCAGCCCTGCCGCCCGGCGGATCGCATCAATGCTGCTGTTCAGGTTGGCCTGCCTGTCCTCGCTGCATGATTGCTGGATCAGGGCTACGTGCAGAGATTTTTTCATGGTAATACTCCTGTGGGAATCTGCATGGTCACACAGTGAAGTGATCCATGCTGCCTGATCAGCGGCAGGCAGTGGATGCCGACTATCTCGCGGTCAGGAAAGGCCTTCTTTACCGTTGCCAAGGCGATCAGATCCTTGCTGTCATGATAGGTGGGCACCAGGACCGCACCGTTGATCACCAGGAAATTGGCGTAGGTGGCGGGAAGGCGATCACCGTTTTCGTCATGGCAGGGCGAAGGCCAGGGCAGCGGCAGCAGCCGGTAGGGACGGCCGTCACGGGTCTTAAACGACGCAAGCTCTTCTGCCATGGCCTGCAGTTCCTCGTAGTGCGGGTCGTCCGGGTCGTCACAGCAGACATAGAGGATCGTGTCATCAGGGCCCAGCCGGGCCAGGGTATCGATATGAGAATCGGTATCATCCCCGGCCAGAAAGCCGTGATTGAGCCAGAGAAAATGGTCCGTCCCCAGAAAACCGGTCAGGGTCGTCGTGATCTCCCCCCTGGAAAGGTGGGGATTGCGATTCGGCTCCAGCAGGCATGCAGCGGTGGTGAGCAGGCTGCCCCGGCCATCGCTGTCGATGCTGCCGCCTTCAAGGGTCAGACCAAGGGTCTCCATGGGGGTTGCGCCGAAGGCACCGGCGCGGTGCAGCCCCCTGCCGGCCCGGTTGTCCCGGCAGGCAGGGAATTTGAGTCCCCAGCCGTTAAAGCAGAAATCCAGCAGCAGGGGCCTGCCGCCATCCAGCACCGTGATCGGACCGAAATCCCGGACCCAGGTGTCGTTGGTAGCGATTTGAAAAATTTCAATACGTTCCAGGACAAGATCGGCCCGACGGAGCCTTTCCTGCAGCGACCGGACATCCGTGGCCAGGATCAGAACCCTCTCGAATCTGCTGACGGCCCTGGCTATATCGATAAATACCGGCTCCACTTCTGCAAGAAAAGGGCGCCAGTCGCTCTCCACATGGGGCCAGGAGATCAGAACGCCGTCCTGCGGCTCCCATTCTGCAGGAAGTCTTCTTGTTGTCTGTTCGTTCATAAATGATGGTCTTTCAGAAATTCCGGCCAGGAGAAACCTGCCGGCCGCATGCCTTGGGCACCCCCTCTCTGCATCATCTGGATAGTACCACAGAACAGGACCACGAGGGGACTGATTTTTTTGACGAATTTCAAGCAAGGCCGTTTGTCTCATCCCTGGAAAGGGAAATTCAGCCCCCAGGCGCCGGCCTTAGCGGCATCGCCCTTCAGGGCATAACAGGCGGCCCCTCCGTAAATCCTTTTTCCGTCATCGCATCAGGGGCCTTGAAGTGGGCCATGCCTGTTTTCATCCTCCGGAATTGCAGGGTTTCATAGAACGCCTCCTTCCCCGGAGAGGCATAGAGGATGATGTTGCACTGCGCAAGCCGGGCCAGGATGTGGGCCATGAGCATCGAGCCTATGCCCTTCCCCTGAAATTCCGGCACCACGGCGACATCATACACTGCGGCCTGATACTCCCCGTCGGAAATCGCCCGGCCGAAACCCGCCAAACGACCTTCATGCCAGGCGAATACCCTGGTATGGCTTGCCTCAAATGCCCTCTTATGCACATCGGGAGGATAGTGCGCCATCCCCACCCTTCTGAGGATTTCCGAGATATCAGCCCAGTCAACCCCTGAACAGGTATCGGTTAATTCTATCTTCATTGCATCCTTGCCCCTTTCCATAAACGGAGAGGAAAGACCGCCGGCAGACCGACGCCCCTCTTTTGCCGCGAAGTCCGATCAGAGGAGACTCCACCTCCTGTATACCATACATCACAGGGGATGGGAGTGAAAATCCTGAGCGGCACCTTGGGCTGCGCGGCACCCATCAGCCGCACCCTATCTTGCATAAGGCCAGAGGCGACAAGATTAGAGAATCTCACCCATAATATTGAAATCCTGTGCAAAAAAATGCAGCTGAATCCCAAATTCAGACCGCTATTTCCTATAATATAAATAGGTCTAATTCGAGAAAATAAGCGTTGACAACATGCATTCCCGCAGTGTAAACAGGCCGAAAATGCCGGGCGTATGGCGTCCGGATACTAACGTGAGAGAAAAAAAAATGGAAGGCGACAGTAGTAGTCGTAGTAACGCAGTCTTAAAACATACCCTCAGCATTCCGCGCTTCCTCCTCTTGGTGATCCCGGCGGTCGGCCTGTAAGCCCCCCTCCTTTTCGCCTCCCGAGCAAGCAAGATGTTTCGGGAGGTGACCGATGGCAAAGCATAAATTTGTGACTCTGCGCAGACGTGGCGCAACGCAAACGGCCTCATCCGTATGGATGGTTGCCGGTTTGCTGCGTCCGCTCGTTCTCAGAGCCGTAACAGCCTTAAACTCCCCTCTTCTCGCCCCGAGGTTTGTCTGGTATCGAATCACTCCCGCCGCCCTCCATGGCCGGGATGGCGAACCTCCTTCGCTGTAATTCTGTCTGGAATTGACGTGTACCGGCCAAACGGCCCGAATGGCCGTTTGCATATTGCAGATTAATGAATCACTAAAATGGTATTGCCATGTATTTGATAAGCAAAAGCATTCACATCACGAACCGCCTGTGGAAAAAACTCGTGATCTTCTTCTCCGTGCTCGGCCCCGGCATCATCGTCATGGTGGCCGATAATGACGCCGGCGGTATTTCAACCTATGCTGTGACCGGCTCCAAGTACGGATTTTCCCTGCTCTGGATGTTCATCATCCTTGTCCCCATGGCCTACTACGTGCAGGAGATGACCGTCCGGCTGGGGGCAGTCACCAAACGCGGGCACGCCGAAGCCATATTTGAAGGATTCGGGGCATTCTGGGGCTGGTTTTCCATCGCCGACCTGGCCATCGTCAACTGGCTCACCCTGATAACCGAGTATATCGGCATGACCGAGGCGATGAGCATGCTGGGCATTGCCCCCTGGATTACCTACATCGTGGTGACGATCATTCTTCTGGCCGTTGTCGTGACCGGCAGCTACTGGACCTTTGAGAAGATGACCCTCTTCTTCTGCATCTTCAATCTGGTCTATATCCCGGCTGCAATCTGGGGCATGAAGGTCTCCTATTCCCCGGGTTGGGGCGAGGTCTTCAAAGGCTTTTACCACCCGGATTTCGGCGGCGGGATGACCAGCGACCTGCTCTTCATCATCATGGCCAACATCGGCACGACCATCGCCCCCTGGATGATCTTCTTCCAGCAGAGTGCGGTGGTGGATAAGGGCCTCGATATCAAGGATATCAAATTCGGCCAGGCTGAGACCTTCATCGGCTCTCTGGCAACCTGTATCGTCGCGGTCTTCATCATCATCACCACGGGAGCGGTCCTCTACTTTCATCAGCCGCCGATAACCATCGAGGATGCCAAACAGACGGCGGAGGCCCTGGTTCCTCTCCTGCCGTCCGGCCAGGGAGAACTGGCCAAAAAGCTTTTTGCCATCGGGCTGTTCGATGCCGGTTTTCTAGGGGCGCTCTGCATTTCCCTGTCGTCTTCCTGGGCGGTGGGCGAACTCTTCGGCTGGGCGCACTCCCTGAATGTCAAGGTCAAGGACGCCAAATGGTTTTACGGAATTTATCTGCTTATGCTGATCACCTCAGGCGCGGTCGTGCTTATTCCCAATGCGCCCCTGGTAACCATAACCATGTTCGTGCAGGTGGTCGCCGTCACCCTGCTGCCTGCTGCCCTGGTCTTTCTGCTCCTGATCCTCAACGAGCCAGCCTTCATGGGTGAGCATGTAAACAGCCGCTGGGAAAACATCGTCAACTGGTCGATCGTGGTTTTTGTATCCATCATGTCCACCCTCCTTGGGGTCAGCACATTATTTCCCGAGCTGTTCAAATGACCGGCCCGGATAAGGAGACTACAATGAATCAACATGCAGCAAAAATGATGGACAAGACAGGAGACGGCCTCAGGATCTTCCACTTTTCAGAGCTCCTGAAGAGACCGGTCTGCAGCGGGAAAATCAAGGATCGGATCGGCAGACTCACCGACCTGGTCTTTCATACCGTCGAGCCCCACTGGCATGTGCTTGGCATCTATATTGAACACGGCTGGGGCAAGGCGACGGAGTTCGTCCCCTGGGAGAAGGTCCTTCGGATTGAAGACGATGCTATCTTTGTCCAGCCGGCAGAAGCAGACGCCTACCCTCCCTTTGTCGATCAGCCGGGATGGATACTGATTGACGAGCACCTCATGGGCAGCACCATCCTCGATATGGACGGGCGGCGCTGCGAGGTCGTCAATGATGTCTTCCTGGCCGAGGCAAAGGGGCAGATGGTCATCACCGACGTCGATATCTCCTTTAACGGCTTTCTCCGGAGGGTAGGCCTCGGGAGGCTGTCCTGGATCAAGGACCGCCTGATCCCCTCCCGTTACGTCCAGCCGCTCTCCCTCGAGGACAGGGCGGCCCGGGACAAGGTCTCGCTCTCCATCACCCGGGAACAGGTGATGGAGCTGCCCAGCGAGGATCTGGCCGATGTCCTTGAGGAACTGCAGGGCGAAGAGCAGGAGGCGCTGTTCGGCGCCCTCGACTCCGAAAAGGCCGCCGAGACCCTGGCCGAGGCCGAGCCCAGAGCCCAGCGTCAGCTGGTGGAGGACCTTTCCCAGGAAAGGGCGAGGGAGATATTCCAAGAGATGACCGTCCCGCAGCTGGCCGATCTCTTTTCCGTGCTGCCCTTTGACAATGTGCAGAAGCTTATGGACCTGCTCAACGCGCAGGTGGCCGAAAAGGTGCGGAACGTCCTGTCCGACCCGGAGCCCGAGGCCCGCGACATCATGTCGCAGGATTACGTGGTGATGCCCAAAGAGGCGACGGTGGGCAATGTCCTGGAAGGCATCCGCCACCTGGATCAGGAGCCGAGGAGCGTCTCCTATATCTTTGTGGTGAACGGGGACAGCAAGACCCTGATCGGGGTGGTGGATTTACGGCACCTGGTGCTTGCAAACGATGCCACGATGCTTGAAGACATCATGATCTCGCCGGTGGTTACCGCGGAAAAAGATGCTTCGCGCGAGGATCTGGCAGATATATTCGGCAGATATCACTATCGCATGATTCCTATTGTCAACGCTGAAGACCACATACTGGGAGTTATTTACTACAATGAAATCATGAAAGGGCTCGTCCCCCGCTCATAGCCAGGAAGGAGAACAACCATGCCACGCGTACAAATGACCAAGACCGTCAAATTTTCACTCTATTTTTTGAGATTTTATCTGATATTCCTGATGGGCCTGCTGGCCTTCCGCTTCATCAAGGGGATGTAGCGGGACATCAAGACAGACCTGACGATACCTCATTATCCGGTGTGCCATCATGCAACACCCCGAGGTATCGTTACCGGTCTTCTCTGCATTGACAGACAGATAGCTGTTATGCTTGGGATAAACAGAAAATGGAGGGCAGATCTATTTTTCCATATTATAATTTCCGGCACCATCATCCCGGCACCCCAGGGCATCGAGTTGAGAAGCGGGCAGAGGCGGCAAAAACCGGACCTATGCACCAAGGTTTTATGGATACGTTCTCTGAACGTCTCGTCAAAACGACTGCATTGCCATGCAGGGCTCACGAGCTTTGGTGTTTTGTTGAGGCCGGTCAATCTGGTCCGGCCATGCTGGTCAGTCTCTTTCTTCTTCACCCCGCAGGAAATACAGCATCAGCGGACCGCTGCTGATGCTGGTGACCAGGGCCATGATGACCAGGGCCACAAAAATCGGCTGGGTAATGAGCCCGGCATCGAACGCAAGGCTGCCAAGCAGGATCTCCACAGCCCCCCTCGCATTCAGGCCAAAGCCAACCGATAATGCGCTGCGCGCTTTCATCCCTCCGAGACGGGCCCCCAGATAGGCCCCTATGACCTTGCCGAAAAAGGCGACGATCAGGACAATCGCAACGATGAGCAGGTCGAAATTTTTAACGAAGTCGACTTTGAGCCCGATTGAGACAAAAAACAGGGGCGCGAAGAAATTGGTCACAAACTGATGCATGATCTCGCGGGCCTTTTCCTCCAGGTGCACAGAATCCCCGATGGCGACTCCTGCGATAAAGGCCCCCAAGATGGCATGAACATGCATGGATTCGGTAAGGGCGGCACAGAGCAGACAAAAGCCCAGACTGAAGGACAACACCCCTCCCGGCCAGGACAAATTGGATTGGACCCAGGGGAGGATCCGATTTAAGAACATCCTGCCGATGACGAGCATAAAGACGCTGAAGGCCGAAATATAGATAATCGTATGACCAATGCCGGCCAGCCCTTTCCCTGGTCCCGACATGGAGAGGATGAAGGAGAATAACAGCCAGCCAATAAGATCATTGAGGATGGCGGAGGCGATGACCACCATGCCGATCTTTGTCCTGAAGATCTTCAGATCCAGCAGGATGCGGGCGATTACCGGCAGCGCCGAGATCGACATGGCCGTTCCCAGGAACATGGAGAACTGAAAACGATTGGAGGTGTCAATACCAAACCACTGCGGCGCCAGCCAGGAAACGGCGAACCCCGAGGCAAAGGGCAGCACCATGCTGCCGAAACCGGTGGAGAGCGCAATTTTCCCCTGCCGAAGGACCTGGCCCAGCTGCAGTTCCAGGCCGGCGACAAACAGCAGCAGGATGACGGCCAGGGAGAAGAGCCCGTCCAGAGCAATGGACACCCGGGCATTGGAGGTGAACGGGAAAAGATAATTGTAGAGATCCGGCACCAGATTTCCAAGCAGGGTCGGCCCCAAGATGACGCCTACGGCAATTTCCGCCGTAACGATCGGCAGACCTATCTTTTTACCGAACTCGGCGCCAAAACGGGCAAAAATCAGTATCGTGCTGATCGCCAGTAAAAAGATGGCGAAGTCATTGGGGGTCAGTTTAGCCACAGGCTGCGTTATCTCAGGATATTCGGGAATGAACGATAAGTACGTTGCTTGGCAGGTCTTCGAGGATATATTCCATGTCATGGGTGAAGATCCTGTCGATAAAGCCGTAGCGAGAATCCGGTGAGTTGATCACCAACAGATCGGCATTCTGATTCTTCGTCAGCTGGCGGATGGCATAGCCCTGCCTTCCTGAAATTATTTCTTCAATAACCTTCACCTCTTCAGATCGACAATGACGAACCATATCCTGGATTTTCCTGACTTCACCGTTGGTTATCTGTTTTTTCAAAATGTCGGTGCTGGCGGCCGAACCGGTAAAGGCCGTGGCCATCGACAGACCGGGTTGATCGAGTTCGGTTACCATGGTGATTTCGCCGACCCCGACTTGTTGGGCAAAATAGAGCGCCGTGCTTAAGGTAAGCGGGGTTTTCGGGTTGACGACGCCCCGAATAATGATCTTATTAAATGCCGTGCCGACAACTTTAGGCTCAGTGAGGAGCAAAAGCGAACACTTGGCAGTCCTGCACACATCTCGGACCAACGAACCCAGGAAATAGCGGAGTATGCCCTCACGGCGAATCGTCTCCAGGATGAGAAGATCGACGGCGTTCTCCTTGCAGATGTGCAGCAGACTGTCGACATGCCGGTCTTCCAGCCAGACGGTCGTGGTGTTCTGCAACCTGCCTCCGGAACGGACATGGATTTCATCCAGGTGAGCCGCTAGCTTAAGCGTCTTTTTTCCCATATGGATCAGGAGCAGCCGGGCGTTGAAAACGCTGGCCAGACATCCGGCCTCGGCCAGGACCGCCTCCATACTGGCAGAGGTCGCAACAAGAACGGCAATAGTCTCAAAAGGATGGGGAGGACGACCTTTTAATATGCATGTATCCATAGCGTGGACGGCTCGAAGGTTGTTTCAGCAGTTACCGGGCGATTGCCTTGATATCCTATCGGACAGCCCGACGCAGTCGGCTGCCCGCCTCATTCCATACAATTATACAGTACAGAGGCCAGATAAGGTCTGAAAACACCAGGACCTCTTTCTTTCCCAATCAACATTACCCGCTGAAAGGCCAATGATAAACCAATTTTCAACGGGCAGCAGATCTCTTGTTTGGATTTGCACCATAAACAGGGGCGATACAGTCGTTATTTTTTGCCGCTGGATAGCCGGAGACACACCAAGCCCAAGACCCTGCACAGCAAGAGGGATTGCCTTTTAAACAAGTTTTTACTGATCATGGCCGCTGGCTAGGGCCCGGACCCTGGGTATTTCGACCTTCTCTTCATTTTTTCATCTTATGTATTTACACCGCAGCGAACTGATGTTTAAATCAAGGATGTCGGTGATAAACTGCGAAAATATCGAATTATTGATCTCGTTATTCCGGGTTTTTTCCTCAATTGCGGATTTTTGACAACCCCAGCGATTGCCGGCACCCTTGCCTCTCGATACAAGGGGCCTGAACTGCGTCACAATGCAAGAGTCCTTTCCCGCAAAGAGAATGCTCCTGATTTTTTCACGAGGGGAAACGGCTCTTTGAAAAAAGAATTTCCGGAGGGTAACACCATTCGGATGCTCACTGGCTCAAATCAGCTGCGGGCCGGAAGGCCAACATCGGTTCGCCTGTAAGCACCCGTCCCGTTGCCGTCAAAGACTTCCCAACACAACCGCCAATACGTTATGTCAAATCAAAATTCTGAAAAAAAATACCTTGATGCGGCCAAACGAATTTTCACACATCTTGCTGAAACGGCAGATGCAAATATCTCCATACAGCTGTGGGATGGTTCTCATATCCCCCTGGGAGACAAGGCCACGGAACAGTGGAATATTTCCATCAAAGGGCCGGAGGTGCTGGGTGCGATCCTGCGAAGACCGACCCTGGAAAACTTTCTCCGGCAATATGCATCCGGCAATATTGATTTCAACGGCGGCAATCTCATTGATTTTTATGAAGTGCTGCGTACCCGCGGTTCAAGGACCAAAGAGGTGAGTTCCAGCCAAATCAAAAAAAGGCTGAACAAAGGCTACCTGCTCAGACAGGCGCTGCCCCTTTTATTCGCTAAAAAAATTGATGCCGCAATCGACCATACATTCCAGGGCGACGACAAGGGCCGCGTTCAGTCTGCCCGAGATGAAAAATCGTATATCCAGTTCCATTACGATCTCTCCAATGATTTCTACAAACTCTTTCTGGATCCTGAAATGCAGTATTCCTGTGCCTACTTCACCTCCTGGGAACAGGATTTAGAGCAGGCTCAGCAAAATAAACTCGATATGATATGCCGGAAGCTTCAACTTCAGCCCGGGGATCGCTTTCTCGATATTGGTTGCGGCTGGGGAGGCCTGCTCTGCCATGCCGTCACCCACTTCAAGGTTATTGGCCATGGAGTCACCCTTTCCCAGCGGCAGTATGATTTTGCCCTGGAAAAAATACGCAGGCGCGGTCTCGATGATCGCATCACCATAGAACTCCGCGATTACAGAGAGCTCACCGGGGAATACGACAAAATCGCCAGCATTGGCATGTATGAACATATCGGCATTGCCAACTACGCAACATATTTTCAGAAATTAAATTCCCTCCTGCGCGACCGCGGCATTCTCCTCAATCATGGCATAACGCGGCGGGCAAAGCACAGCCAGCGGCAATTTGCACGCATAACGGTCGGCAGGAGGTTTATCCTCAAATATATTTTTCCGGGATCGGAGTTGGATCACATTGGGCACACGCTCTCCAAAATGGAGGCCTGCGGTTTCGAAGTGCATGATGTTGAGGCATGGCGCGAGCACTATGCCCGGACCACCAGATTATGGTGCCAACGCCTGGAGGACAACAAAGACAAGGCCATTGAACAGGTGGGCAAGGAACGGTACAGAATGTGGATCGCCTATCTTGCCGGGGTTTCCTTCGCCTTCCTTGATGGTTCATTGCGGATTTTTCAGACCGTGGCCACCAAACATGGACGAAAAGGACCATCAACCATGCCACCTACTCGCAGACATCTCTATTGACCAGAGGCCTGCGAGGGGGGGGGGGGGGCGACACCCGCTATAAGCAGAGTCCGTCGTGTCACACATGTTTCAATCCTCCTTATTGCCGTCGGTAAATGGATGATCTTTAATAACAAAATAGAGTAGGTTGGCGGCCTTTTCCTCAATGCTCGGATAGAGATCGCAACCGCCGAAGGTCTGGTGGATTGCCCCGATGATCCCGGCAAGGCCGTCACTGCGTTTATTGCCGAAGAGATCGGTTGCATCCAGCTTTGCCGTCAATTCCTGTTTCAGTGAGTTGATGGCGACTCGCGCACCGGTAATATCCAAGACCTCGACGTTGACCTGCCTGGCGTTTGGCAAGGGTAACTGATCCTCATCATACTGCAGCAAAAGTTTCCAGGTCCTGGCGTATCGATTGACGAGGTCGAGCACCGAACGTCCTTCATCAGTGACAAGATTCTGATGTTCCAAGGTCTTCGCAAGCAAAGACAACATCTGCTGCGCATCATGGACACCTTTTTCCGCCAGGCGGCGCTGATTGAGGGTGTAACCCCTTGATAAGATGGTCCTTCAGAACAGAAGTCGCCCAGATGCGGAACTGGGTGCCACACTTTGATTTTACCCGGTAACCGACGGAGATAATGATATCGAGATTGTAAAAATTCATCTGATAAGTTTTCACGTCATCTGCAGTTGTCCGGAATTTCCGGACAACTGCCTCTTCACTGAGCTCACCTTCCCTAAAAATATTGCGGATATGCTCGGAAACCGTGCGCTTATCGCGCTGGAAGAGTTCCACCATCTGCACCTGAGTCAGCCAGACGGTTTTATCCTTGAGTTGGACATCCAGGGTTGTTTGTCCGTCTTTGGCTTGATAGAGGATGAGGGTTCCGTGATTGGGAGATAGCACTGATGGTTCATGTGGCGATGTCATGAATTTTGAATTCCCTTTTCATCTTTGACAAAGTCGTTCTCCGGCAGGTCGAGATCTTTTGGAGCATATACCTGCCACTGGTTTTGCTGAAACCGGACCAGGTTCCCTTCCGACAATATCCAGAGGGCTTTGTCATGTTCGATACGGAAAGTTTGCACCCAGTTATAGGGAAGACCGCTGTTCTCCGGAGTGAAGAGTTGCCATTTGCCGTCTTTCAGGCGGCTCAGCATTCCTGCCCCTGAAACCCCTACGTACACTGTACCGTCCGGGGTTGCGGCCAAGGCCCGGTCGTAGACCCAGTCTCCTCTTTTAATTTGGGATATACCCATATCGGCATTAGAAAAATGTTGCCATTTGCCTTCAAAGAATCGGGATAAGCCTTCGTCCGTGCTTACCCACAAGGCTCCATCCGGCGCGGCCAACCAGTCCCATAATTTTTTACCGGGGATGCGTCCATTTTTTTCAAAGACCTGCCATTCGCCTTGGTAGTAGCGGGCAACCTCCGGCATCTGATAAGAACTCCCGATTAGAAACCATACCGCACCATCGGATGTGACTTTTGCTTCATATATTCTATCACTAGCACAACCAATGGTTTCCTTTCTTAAAACTTCCCATTGCCCTTGCTGCAGCCGGGCCAGGCCGTTTTCCGTTCCAACCCAGATGGTATCCTCGGATGCCAAAGCTATGCAGAGGACATTATTATCCGGCAGGTCGCTGTTTTCTGCGGTGAAGGTGTTTCTGTTGAAGGTCAAGGAGGCAAAAGCGAATCCTGCTGCGTCAGCCGATAAAGGAAAATTGGGTTCCTGGGCAGGGCATACGGAAGAGATGGCCAGAATCAGCCAGATCCCAAGCCTGAAATGAAGGACAAAAGGAGCAAATAATCTCATTGGTCTCACCTTTTTGTGAGGGTGAAGCCTCTTCTGCTATTTTCACTGTTTGAGCGATTTGTTCCTAAACTTTGGGTACTTAGAACCAAGACACTTGAAATAAAGCTTTATACATGAGCGGCCAAGATCTGGATTCTCCGACTTTCGGCCTTTCAATTGAACAGTTAAGTATTTTGGGTCCTATGAAAGAACGCTCGGCGAGCCTATATATTCCCGGTTCAAACTTCGCTATTCCAAGCATTGGTTGAAAAATAGAAAGCAAACAACTTTCATTCATCATGGCTGGTAGCCTTCAAGACCCTGCCACTGTGAGAAGTGATCGCCTTTATTTGCGGTTTTTTTTTAAGGTGTACTCCTCTGCCAGTTTATGCTTCCTGTAGCGTGCTTGTACGGATTCATAACTAAACAAGGACAATCCGATCTTTTTACAACCCTCTCAGCGACACTACCGAGAAGTAATTTTTCCAGTCCCTTTGCTCCATGGGTTCCAATGACGATCAAGTCTGCATTTTCATCTCTGGCATATTTGACTATCTCATCGACTATATCACCCACAAGAACTTCTCCCTTGCAATTCCGATTAATGGATTTGCTGTTCTCGATCAGGTCGGCCATTCTTTCCAGTCCATATGATCTTTTCATATTTTCAAACTCTTCAAAATCAGGACTGCCTGCCGACACAATTACGGATGGCTCGACAACATGGCAAAAATTGATATCGGCAGAGAATTGTTGTGCTAAGTTCAAGGCGTAGTCAATCAATTGAGATGAAGTTTTCCCAAAATCCACAGGAACAACAACCTTTTTGATTTCCATAAATTCTTATCTCCTTTGTTGGAATGTCGACAGTCGATTGCACCGATCGACGACCAGGTATTATTGATCTGGCGAGTTATAACCAAAAGACGATGAGAATAAATACTGAAATAAAATCTTGTTACATCGGAGGACGAAGACACATGATTGAGGAAATTTAACCGCCGAAGCAATAATAGAATCCACCTCGACGCCCTAACTAATGCAACATCCAATCCAAAATAGCTATATGTCAATTATCTTCTTGTTATGTGATACAAAGTTAAGAATTTATATCCTGTATATCAGGAGGAAGATGGGGTGGTTTTTTCGGTAAAATGGAGCATTTTTCCGAAATCCCGAAAGGTGCCACTATTTCTGTGAAAAAGGCCAGAAGAACTGACTCGACAACAACCAGAATTCTGGAGATGTATTCTTGACTAAGTCTGCGTGATCTCAACAAGGTGAATGATCCTGAAGCCATCAGATGGATCGAAATTTTCTACGACCAGGCCGACCTGAATGGGCGGGGAGCCGATCCAGTCTTCATGGCCTCGGCGTAGGTGCAACTGCTGGTTCCCAGAACGGCGACAAAGATCTGGGCCTTATGTATCTCACCGGTCTCCCGGTCAAACACGTTTGCCATCTGTCGGGCGTAGTCGGCCAACATTTTCTCGCCGGCCAGGTGTTTAAGGAACCCCATCTTTTTGTAGAGGTAAAATCTGCTTCACTGTGCAAGATATTAATTTTATGGAGGCATAGATGAAGGGAGCACGGACCAAGATAAACGAAAAAAGACGCGAGTACTGGCGAGGGCATGTCAAAACCCGGCAACAGGCAATCGCTCACCATTTATGCCAATGCGGGCGAGAATTCCTGATGTCCGCTGTACCCTTGCCCTGGCCCGGAAATTACCGTTGAGATAGGGACAGTTGCCTTCCAGGCAGCCTGCGACTATCACCCCGTCCGCTCCGTTTCCA
>JARLHL010000114.1 GCA_031292275.1 Desulfocapsaceae bacterium
GCCGCAGATGCCGGGGAAGGGGTGTTCCTGCTTGAAAAGCTTCAGGGCCTGCTCATACCGGCCGTCGTTGATCAGGGCGATATAACCCTGGATGCTGACATGGGCAGGGCAGGTCGCCTTGCAGGGCGCCGTGCCCCGCTTATCCAGGGCATAGGCCCCCGGCATCCCCTGGGGATAGAGCTTGTAGGCCGCCTTGCGGTCCCGAAGTCCCTCGTCGAATGCGTTTTTGGTGTCGACGGGACAGACCTTGGCGCATTCTCCGCAGCTGGTACATTTAGCCAGATCCACGTAACGGGGATGCTGCAGGAGGTTGACAGTAAAGTTGCCGGCCTCGCCGCTGATGCTCTCCACCTCCGTCAAAGTGTGCAGGTTGATATTCAGATGGCGGCCTGCTTCGACCAGCTTAGGAGAAATCACGCACATCGCACAGTCGTTGGTGGGAAAAGTCTTGTCCAACTGGGCCATCTTGCCGCCGATGGCGGGTTTACTCTCGACAAGGTGGACCAGATAGCCGGAATTTGCCAGGTCCAGTGAGGCCTGAATCCCGGCGATACCGCCGCCGACCACCAGGACGGCCCCTGTAATTTCACGAGTCATTGTTTTATTCTCCTGTGTTGGGAAGATTGACCTCTTGCAGCTCCGGTCCAAGATAGATGCGCTCGTTTTCGGCCAGGATCCCGAGAGAGAGGGCAATGATGGTCCAGAGATGAACGGTGCGGTAGGAGGCTCCGTGATGTTCTGCCAGGTCCTCGATCTGGGCATGACAGTTATGACAGGGGGTGATCACATAACTGGCCTGGGTGGCCATGACCTGCTCATGCTTCAGGCGACCGTAATAAAATCGGGCCTCCCTGTAGCCATTCTGGAGAAAACCACCGCCACCGCCGCAGCAGTAGTTGTTGGAACGGTTAGGGACCATGTCGATCAGATTTTCTTCGCCGACGATGGCCCTGACGACGTAGCGCAGCTCTTCGGCCAGCGGGTCGCCGAAGCTCTTCCGGACATGGTTGCAGGGATCCTGCACGGTGAATTTTATCTTGAGCTCCCGATTCCAGTCGGAGCTGACTTTCAGTTTTCCTTCCCGGATCCACTGGGCGTAGTATTTGACCATGGGGGCGATCTCGAGATCGGTCTTGATCCCGAATTTCTTCTGGCCCATCCAGACGGAATAGGTGGAGTGCCCGCATTCGGTGTTGAGATAGACCTCGCAGCCCAAGGAATTGGCCTTTTGGATCGTGGTGGCGGCTATCTTCTCCCAGTTCTCCTCGTCGGCCAGGAACATGCAGTAGTTCTCTCCGGCCCACCCCTGGCTTCCATAGGTCCAGTCTACTCCGGCCAGATGCAGGATTTTCCACAGGGGGGCCATCTCCTCGGGCTCCTTCACCGGCTCCCGGGAATTCTGGCTGACAAAGAAACGGGCGCCCTGCTTGTCAATGGGCGCCTGCAGTTCCTCCCAGCCCGGCTGGGTATCGCGGACCTCCTGGAGTACGTCCTCGACCACGAAGCGGAAATCCTCCTCGGAGATTCCTGTGGCGGCGCAGCTCATGTTCCTGAGGGCCATATCGCAGGAACCCAGGATCCCTTTGGGCCTTTTTTCCCGCGGCCAGAGTTTTCTTCCCTCGAAGATCAGCGCCGGGATATTGATTTTCATCGGACAGACGTACATGCAGCGGCCGCACATGGTACACATCCAGACCCAGGGGTGCTCTGTGATCTCTTCATCCAGGCCGTAGGCGACCATCCTGATGAATTTTCTGGGATCCATGTCTTCAAGCCCCGTTGCCGGGCACCCCGAGGCACAGGCCCCGCAGGTCAGACAGAGACTCAGGTTCCCGCCCTCGGGCAGGATATCCTTCACCTTGTCCATGAAATTGGATTTTTTGTCTCTTTCTAAATGGATAGCTACAGTCATAGTCACTCCTTTTCAGATAAAAGTTCAATCCCAATAAAATATATCGGCCGCTGGATGAATTCGTATTTCAGGTATCGCTCTCCTCTCCGGCAGCTGTTGCCAGTGCTTTCAGCTTGATAATATTAATAAAAACAGATCATGTTCATAAAAAGACAAAGATTCTCGCCAGCGCATAATAATAGATTGAAACAATGTGTCAAATCGATTATCCCTATAGGTAGGCCATCAGCCATACTGCTTTCCGTGGACAGAGTCCAGCCTGAGAACTCCTCTTGGAGGGCTGCGCATTCATACAGGTCGGGAAGAGAGAGGGAGCAGGCTGCCGTCCATTCGCGGGAGGATAGAGGCAACAGGCCGGAGAGCCTGAAAGCACAGGGCCTGGTGATGGACAGGCTGAATATGGCCTGATGAGCAAGGAAGCAGGAGCAGGTGCCAGGTCTCCGCATATTTTTTCCGGACGATGTGTCGGAAATCATTTGATCACCGGCGGCGGGGCATCCGGACAGGTTTTGGCCTTGGATCCTCCCGTACAACGCTCCATATGCAGGAAATCTTCAGGATCCTTCGTTTTCGCTGTTAATATTGTATAATTTCAATTTTCAAACAGTATTACGCAATTATACCCTAACTACAAAAATAATTTATCTGTGATAGGAAAAGACGTTGCATAAATGTCATCACTCTGTTAGGATACTCTCAATGCATAATGTCATGAATATGATAGGAACATGATATCTTGACTACTATAATGTCGCTCTGCGAAAATTGTTTTTCCGATCCGATCGGTCGCTCTGGTTGTAATTGTATCGCCAGCTGATTGTCTCGCGTGGGAGAATTGCCGGCAGGTTGCCGGTCTTGGATTGAAATTTCAATTATTCAAGGCACTCAACAGTGACTGTTGAAGCAGAGGCAATGCGGCATAGTCAACAGGAGAAAAACAACGGCAGGTCTATTCATCTGCAAGTCGTTTTTTCTGTAGAAAATTACTGCCGACCACACTATATATTTCAAGGCCTCCGGCAGAGCGAAGCAACAGCGCGACGCAACAGCGGCGTGCAACCAATTTAAAAGACCGGTCCCGGACCAGCGAGAGGGAAACCGGTGCTACTCGAGAGGACAAGATCATCGAAACCAGGCATCTAAAAATATTCGTTGCGGTCTATAAGCACAAGAGCTTCACCAAGGCTTCTGAGCTCCTTCATACCAGCCAGCCGACAATCAGCGAACATATCCGAAACCTTGAGACCAGGCTTGACTGCCAGATGTTTGACCGGCTCGGTCGTTCTATCATGCCCACTCTGGAGGCGGATATTCTGTATCCCAGGGCCCTGGCCATCCTGGAGGATATCAAACGACTGGAGGAAGAAGTGACATCGGCCAGAAAAGATATATCGGGTGAGCTCGTCATAGGCGCCAGCACCATGCCAGGCACGTATATCCTGCCTGAAATAGCTGCCACATTCAAAATGCAGCATCCCGGCATCTCCTTCGAAATCCGGACCAACGATTCCGCCCAGGTGGCGAACGCGGTCCTCAATCATGAGCTCATGCTGGGTATTGTCGGGGCCAAGATAGTATCCAAGAAGCTTAATTATCATCCTTTCCTCGAGGATGAGCTGGTCCTGGCGGCATCGACCAAAAGGAAGATCGCCTCCACCATTACCCTTGACGAGCTGAAAGAACTTCCCTTTCTGATGAGAGAGGAGGGCTCCGGTACCAGGAAGACCATCGAGGGCTTTCTCTCCCAGAAGGGCGTGGATATCGATCAGCTCGATACCTGCGCGGTGCTCGGATCCAGTGCCGCCATCCAGGAAGGGATCAAATCCGATATGGGGGTATCGATACTCTCCCGGCATGCGATTCAGGATGGACTCAAGTTCAAACAGATCCAGGAAATCGCAATTGAAGGTATGACCATGCGGCGGACCTGCTACATTATTACCGCCAAGAAACGAACCCTCCCCAATCAGTACCAGGTCTTTCTTGCCTCGATGCTGAACAAGCAATGATCGTTTCTTCACCTAAAAACAGGCGCGGCCTCACCTCATATGCAGATTGTTGCTGATAACCTGACCATTACCAGCACCAGTATTGCAAACGCAGTGCAGCAGAGAGATCCAGGACCCATCATGGATCTGGTGCGGCGCTGCGAGGCCGCCGGCGCCGGGATGATCGATATTAATTCCGGCCCGCTCACTCGTGCCCCGGCAGAAACAATGGCTTTTTTGGTCGAAAGCGTCCAAAAGGCCACCAGTCTCCCCCTGCTCCTGGACACATCCAATCCTGTTGCCATGGAAGCAGGCCTGATGACCTGCAGGAGCAAGGCCATTATCAATGGTTTTTCTCTGGAACCGGATAAACTCACCAATATCCTGCCCCTGGCCCGAAGGTTCAATACCAGGATTATCGGCTATCTCCTCTACCCCGACAGCAATGTCCCGACCAGCGGCACAGAACGGCTGACGGTGGCCCTGGAACTCTACGCCCGATTCGTAGAAGCGGAACTGGCCCCGGAGCAGCTGATCATCGATCCGGTTGTCCCGCCTCTGATCTGGCCCAATGGTCACAGCCAGGCCATGGACGTCGTCCAGGTCATCAGGACCCTGCCCGACCTGCTGGACTTCAGGGTAACCAGCATAGCGGGAATCTCCAATCTGACCAGCGGTCCCGGCGACGCGCCCCGCAAGCCCGTCTTTGAACAGTGTTATGTTGCCATGCTGGCCGAGGCCGGCCTCGACATGGCCCTCATGAATGTGACGCATGCGGGGACCATGACTGCGGTCCAGGCCTGCAACACCCTCACCGGCACTAAAATATTTTCCTGGATCTAAACAGACGTGATTTCTTCACGTAAGGCTCACTGGCGGCCTTACGGCAAATCCGGTAAATGGGCGTTGAGGTCTTCGATGGTCCTGTTTACCGTGAGGGCCGTGACCACATTTTCCAGAGGGAAGGCTAGAATTTCCGGCAGGATCCGCTCCCCTTCGCCATCAGAGTGATAGGCCAAGGCCTCAACAGGCGGACAGAACCGGGCATTCACACCTGCCTTGTTGCCGCGGGGATCGATCCGGTACCAGCCATATTCCTGCAGGAAGACCGCATTCAGGCCATGCAGGCAGTATCTGCCATCCTCTAAACGCAACCGTTGGTAACAGAGCCCGGCCGGGACCCCGCCCGCCCGCAGCAGGGCCGCCAGCAGATGGCTCTTGGCATAGCAGAAGCCGGTCCGGAAGCGAAGGACATCGGAGGCAATGCAGGTCACCGGTCCCTGGCCCCGATCCCAGCTGTGGCTGATCTGGTCCCGGACCCACAGGAAGGCCTTCTCGGCAAACTGCCCATCGGTATCGTTGACGGATCGCAATTCTGCAGACAAATCCCTGATGGACCCATGCTGCCAATCAATGATCATACTGTGCTGCAGATATCCGGACAGTTCCATATCTCTTCTCCCTCGCCGGGCCATGCTGCCGGCCGTTTTCCTTCCCTCTTCCACCTTTTCCCCCATCCCGGCACGCCGATCACGTAAAAAAGCAAGCAGGACCGAGAGAGAATGTTTTTCTCGAGAACACCGGAAGATGACGTCTTTTTTTCAGATGGCCTGGCCCAGATAGGCGCTGATAATGGCGGCCTCTGACCGCAGGGTCTGGGCAGGGCCATCCATCACCATCTTTCCCGATTCGAGGACATAGGCATGGGAGGAGGAGGCCAGGGCCAGGTGGGCGTTCTGCTCCACCAGGAGTATGGTCAGGCCTTCAGCCTTGAGCTGGGCAATGGTTTCAAATACCGCCTGCACCATCTTGGGGGCAAGCCCCAGGGAGGGCTCGTCCAGAAGCAAAAGCTTCGGTCGGGCCATCATTCCCCGGGCAATGGCCAGCAGCTGCTGCTCACCGCCGGAGAGGGAACCCGCCATCATCTGACGCCGCTCCCCCAGGATCGGGAAACGTTCCTCCATCCGCACCACGTCCTGCATCACCTCCCGAATTGGCCGCCTGTACCCGCCCAGCTCCAGATTTTCCCTGACTGTCATCCCGGCCAGGACCTGTCTGCCCTCAGGGACCTGGACCAGGCCCTCGGACACCCGCCGGTGCGCGGGAAGCCGGGTGATATCCCGTCCGTCAAACAGGATCCTTCCCCGGCGTGCCGGCACCACCCCGCTGACGGCATTAAGGATGGAGGTCTTGCCGGCACCGTTGGGGCCGATCAGGGTGACGACAGTTCCCTTTTTCACCTGGAACGAGACCCTGCGGACCACCTCCAAAGGGCCATAGGCCACGGTCAGTTCAACAATCTCAAGCATGGCTTTCACTCACTCCCAGGTAAGCCTCGATGACTTCAGAATGGTGGCTCACCTGCTCCGGATTGCCAGTGGTCAGGGTACGCCCGAAATTCAGCACGGTGATTCGGGAACAGAGTCCCATCACAAAGGCCATGTTGTGTTCGATAAGCAGGAGGGTCATCCCCTCGGCCGCCAGGGATTGAACCAGACGCCCCATCTCTTGCACCCCCTTCTGCCGCATCCCCGCCACCGGTTCGTCAAGGAGGAGCAGGCGGGGACGGGAGGCCAGGGCCCGGGCTATCTCCAGCCGGCGCCGTTCTCCATAGGAGAGGGCCTTTGCAGGAAAGTCGGCCCGGGCTTCAATGCCGACCCGCCGCAGGCAGGCCAAGGCCTCAATCCGCTGATCCTTCTCCCGCCGCCGGGCCGACGGCAGGCAGAACAAGCGGGGGAAAAACGGACGGGAGGCCACCATATGCTGACCGGCCATAACATTTTCCAGACAGGTCATGGCCGGAAAGATGCGGATATTCTGAAAGGTCCGCGCCACCCCCATGGCCGCCAGCCGGTGGGCAGGAAGGCCGTGGACAGCCTGCCCGTCCAGCAGCACCTCGCCGGAGCTGGGGGCGGTGATCCCGCTTAAGATATTGATGAGCGTTGTCTTCCCGGCACCGTTGGGCCCGATGAGCCCGTGCACTCCACCCTTCTCAACCTCAAGGCATACACCGTCCAGGGCCTTCACCCCGCCGAAAGTGCGGGTGACGTCTCTGACCTGCAGCAGCACGACCTAAACCTCCTCGGCGACTGCCGCAGGCGGCAGCCCTGCCTGCGGCCTCCCGGGCCTCGTAAAGACCGAGACCAGACCGTTGGGGAGAAAGAGGATCACCAGCAAGAGGATCAGCCCGTTTGCCGCCATCCGCACAGGGCCTGCAGCGACACCGGTCCCCCGCAGGATTTCAGGCAGGGCCGTGAGCAGGAAGGCCCCCAGCATCGGGCCGTACCAGCACCGGACACCGCCGACGATATTGTAGATCAGCAGGTCCACCGCCACCGAAAAGCCGAACTCCCGGGGAGTGATGATGTAGTTGAGATGGGCGTAGAGCCCTCCGGCCAGCCCCGCCAGCAGGGCCCCCAGAGTGAAGGCCAGGGTCTTGTAATAGGTAGTGTTGATACCCATAGCCGCGGCGGCGGTTTCATCCTCCCTGATGCTCTCGAAACACCAGCCCGCCCGGGAGCGGCGCAATCTGGCGATACTGTAGCCAGCCAGAGCCAGGGTCAGATATATTCCCCAGGTCTTTGTAAGATTGGGGATCCCCACCAGCCCCTGGGCGCCGCCGGTGATGTCAAGATTGAGGACGATGATACGGACGACTTCCCCGAAGCTCAAGGTGGCAATGGCCAGGAACACCCCCCTGAGCCTCAGCACCGGCAGGCCGATCACCAGCCCTACCAGCCCGGAGAGGATCGAGCCGATGGCGACGGAGAGGAGAAAGGGGAATCCGCACTTCATGGTCAGGATGCCGGCCGTATAACCGCCGATGGCGGCAAAGGCTGCGCTGCCCAGCGACAGCTGGCCCGCCGCCAGGGTCAGATAAAGACTTAAAGCCAGCAGGGCGTTGATGCCGATGAAATTAACCAGACTGCCGTAGATGGCAAAAAATTGTCCAAGGGCTTCCACGCTCAGGCCTCCCGCATCTTCCTGCGTCCGAAGATACCTGAAGGCCGCAGGATCAGGACCGCGAAGAGAACGGTGAAGGCCACCGCATCCCGCAAGTTGGAGGTCCCGGTGATGGCCACAGTCAGGACCTCGCTGAGACCGAAGGCCAGACCGCCGATGATGGCACCGGGGATGCTGCCCATGCCGCCCAGGATGATGACGGCCAGCCCCTTCAGCTCGATGGAGCGGCCCATGTCCGGCGAGAGGGAATCGAAATACAGGCCGAAGAGGATCCCGGCAGCCCCTCCCAAGGCCGATGAGATGAAGAAGGTGAAGGCGATGATGCCGTCCACATGAATACCCAGGAGCCGGGCTGTGCGGTCGTTTTCCGCCACAGCCCGGATGGCCTTGCCCGCCCGGGCCCGGTTCAGGAACTGGGTCAGGCCGACCATCAGCAGGAGGGCCACGGCCACGATCTCCACCTGCAGGGAGGTGATGGAGATGCCTCCCCAGCGCCAGATATGAACCGAAACGGTATGGGCGGGGAAACGCACGGTGCGGGCCCCGAAGAGGCCCAAGGCGGCGCTCTCGAAGATGATGGCCATGGCAATACTCGAGATCAGCCCGGAAAAGTTGGAGTCGGCCCGCTGTCGCAGCGGGGCAAAGGCGACCCTGTCCAGAATCAGGCCGAGCACGCCGCAGGCCAGCACCGAGGCCGGAAAGGCCAGCCAGAGGGAAAGGCCGGCGGTCTCCACCAGCCAGAGGGCCAGGAGACCGCCCAGAGTGAAGACAGCGGCATGGGCCAGGTTCAGGATGTCAAGCACACCGAAGACCAGCGTGTACCCCACCGCAAAGAGTCCGTAGACGCTGCCGATAAAGAGACCGTTAATCAGCTGTTGAGCCAGAAGGTCCATCAGGCACCCCCAGCCCGGTTATTCGCCGAACACCGCAAATTTACCCCCCTTGACGACCTGAACTACCGGGGTATGGTCTGCATCCCGTTCAGGAGTGAAGGAGAATTTTCCCAATACCGTGTCCAGGTCCTTGATCTCGCTCATCGCCTTGCGGATGGCCTTATGATCCGTGGCCGAGCCGGCCCTCTTGACGGCCTCACAGGCAAGATAGACGCCGGCGTAGGCCTGGGCCGCGAACTGGTCGGGTGGATGGCCGTATTTCGCAGTGAAGGCTTCGACAAACTTCTTGTTCAACGGCAGGATTGAGGAGGCATTCCAGGCGGCGCCCATCATGACACCCTCGGCTGCCTCGCCGGCGTTGGCAAGCAGGGCGGGCGAGTTGAACCCGTTACCGCCGATGATCGGAATGCTGGCGGGAATACCCAGCTGACGCGCCTGGATGACAATCCCCGAGGCCTCCTCCACCAGGGCCGAGACAACGATTGCATCGGGGTTCTTCCCTTTAATCTGCGTCAGTTGCGGTGAGAAATCCCGGTCTCCTTTGGCAAAAGTCTGTTCGGTTACGATCTCGATATGGGCATCGGCCAGGGCCTTTTTGAAGGCATCGTAGCCTCCCTTGGTGAAGGCATCGTCATTGCCGTAGAAGACCGCGACCTTATGCACACCCAGTTTTTCCCTGGCGATCTTCATGGTGTAGGGGATGACAATCATTTCAGTCAGGGAATCCCGGAAGATATAATCGCCGATCTCGGTAATCCCCTTGGCGGTATTGCTGACAGCCAGGACCGGCATCCCCGCCTGCTGGGCAATGCGATCCGTGACCTGGGCCGTATTGCTGAGGGTCGGCCCGATGATCAGCGCAACCTTATCGCCGTTGATAAACTTATTGAAAACGGTGATCCCCTGCTGCGGCTGACTGGCATCGTCCTCAAAGACGGGAACAACCTTGATCCCAGCGGCCCCTGTGGCGGCGTTGATCTCATCCACTGCCAGCTGAGCCCCCTGCTTCTGCGTGGCGCCATAGGCAGCGGCACCGCCGGTCATACTCAGAGCCAGACCGATTTTTGCCTCCAACACCGCCGCTGCAGCCCCGGTGCACAGCTGCCCCGACAGGAGGATAAAGGCCAGGAAAAGGGTTGCGAGGACGCCGGAACGGCAATGGTTTGAGCGCATAGATTCCTCCGGAGATAAAAAAAGAAAGCAGGGAAAGACCACGTTGAACCTGAACCCTATGTATCACTGACAAATTATATTGTCAAGCTGTCAACTGAGCTTGAACACTGTACAATTTCCCGCTGCTGCCAGGCCGCACACCATGGGTTTCATCTCCGCGCAGACCAGGCCTCGGGAATGCAGGACCAGGCCTGACCGCACCGGATCCTCGGCCCATTCACGGTTCTTTGATCATCCGGTCGAAGACCCCAATCATCTCAGGCGTATTCCACTGCCGATAGCCCATGGCGGCAAAAACCAGCTTTCCTTTTTTATCTATCAGAAATTTCGTAGGATGGGCGCGGACGCGGTAGGCGGCACTGACGGCGCCTTCCTGATCGAGAAGCACGTCGAAGGCATATCTCTGGCGGACGACAAGAGACCGTACCGTTTCAGGCGATTCTCCGGCATCAATCATAACAACACTGAACGGCTGATTCTGATAATGACTTACAAGGCTCTGCAGGAAAGGCAACTCCTTTCGACACCAGCCTCAGCCGGTAGTCCAGAACCCCAGCAGGACGACCCTGCCCTGATAGTCGCTCAGATTGACCAGGTGACCGGAAAGATCCCGCAAGGCAAGACCAGGAGCCTCCGTCCTTTTGTCTGGCGGAAGCAGGTTTGCTGTCATATTTTCATGGTCCCGCCCCCCTGAACCGGGACGGAGAAAGGTGATCACGCCGAACAATGCGATCAGTCCAAGGATTATCAGCAGTTTTGCTCTCATTTTATTCCTGACGGCAGATTGAAACCGAAGCATCTGAAACCATAAGCGGAACACGATGGCACATACACTAAGAACTGCCGGTCTGCTTTGCAAGGGAACACTTGTCTGCAGATTCATCCGCCTATCACCCTCCATTTTCAAGGAGGCGAGGAACTGCACGAGGAGGGGCAGGGAGGGAAGGGAAACTGATGGTGAGGCGCCGCACGGTCGGACCAACGGAGCGGATCGGCGGGCCGCACACCGGCAGGAGGGAAGCAGAGAGAAGAAAGGGGCCGGCGAAGCCCGACCCCTCCAGAGACAGTACAGCTCATTTGGCCTGCGGGACCTGCCGGTACTGATCCGCCTTCTCAGCGATCCTGGTACGCAGATCGATCATTGATTTCTCAAGCACCGCCAGCTGCTCTCGGTTGGTATCCGGCTTTCTCTGTAATTCCCGGTACTGAAAGCGCTTGTCATTCATCTCCTTACGCAGTCCAGCGGTATCATCAAGAAATTTCTGTCGATTTTCACTGGTCCAGTTTCCCTGCCCGAATCCCGCGGCCCTGGGGCAATAGAAACTTCCGTCATCACCACTGTAACCGCCCATCATGCCGCCACCACCTCCGCCCATCATGCCGCCGCCACAGCCGCCGCCCCTCATACCATAGCCGGGACCATAACCATTGCCCGCGGCATAGACCATACCGGAAACAGCAAGCCCGAGAACGAGAATACTTGCAGCCAACGTCTTTTTCATACCTATCACCTTTTTTTCTTGAATGCACCATCCCGGATCGACAGGACAGTCCGATTTTGAGCCTTGATGTAAAAACACCGGTCAAGACCATACTCTTTGGTTTCTTCAAAGCAGGGATCGTGCCAGATGGCGCAATAATATAGAAAATCGTTTATATGGCTGAATATATTTAAATTATTCAAACGAGGCAAGAGAAGAGATGGAGAGACGCCCAAGGTTCTGTCCATTTTCTGGACAGACAGCCCGGCATCGGCTGCAACCAACCGTCTGATTTTTTAACAGTCAGGCCCCGCAGGTATCCAGGAGGGCGAAAGGAGTGAAAGATGAACGGTCCCCGTCGCGACGGAGTCTGGCCGCCTCGGCAGAAAAGAGCGTCCTGTCCCCCTTTCCTTCGGACAGGGCATTCTCCGCATTCCCCCTATAGGTCATACTCCTTAATCTTGTTGAGCAGCGTCTGCCGGGAGACTCCCAGTTTTTTTGCCGCCTGACTCCGGTTGTTCCCCGTCTTGCTCAGGGTTGTCTTTATGACTTCCCGCTCCATATCCCGCAGGGTATAACCGACGTCAACCTGCGGACGTCTTGCAGCCTGGGCATCTTCGGCCAAGAGATGCAGGGGCAGATCCGAGGGAAAAATCTGTTCCCCAAGGCAGAGAATGGTGGCACGTTCCATGGTGTTTTCCAGCTCCCGGATATTCCCGGGCCAATCATACTGCATCAGAAGATTCATGGCCTCAGGGTGAATCCCTTTAATATCCTTTCTGTTCTTGTCTGCATAGCGCCGCAGAAAAGACTGCGCCAGCTCCGGGATATCGAGGACCCTGTCCTGCAGGGACGGGAGGTGGACCGGGACGACGGACAGGCGGAAATAAAGGTCCTGGCGGAACGTCCCCTGGGCAATCATCGTCTGCAGGTCCTTATGGGTGGCCGCCAGCAGGCGGACATCCACCTTGATTGTTTCAGTGCCTCCCAGCCTCTCGAACTCACCCTCCTGCAGGACCCTGAGGATCTTCGCCTGGGTCGTCAGGCTCATATCCCCGATCTCATCGAGAAACAGCGTCCCCCTGTGTGCCAGCTCAAACCGGCCCTTGCGCCTGCCGGCAGCACCGGTGAATGCCCCGGCCTCATGTCCGAACAACTCGCTTTCCAGGAGGTGTTCGTTCAGCGCCGCACAATTCAATTTGATAAAGGGAAGGTCTCTCCGGCCGCTGTTGTGTTGAAGGGCATTGGCAACCAACTCCTTTCCGGTCCCCGATTCACCGGTGATCAGCACAGTGGCGTCCGTGGGAGCGACCATGGCCAGGACGGCAAACATCTCCTGCATGGCAGCACTTCTGCCGATAATGGCATCAAAGGAGTACTGCCGGGCCAACCTGCTCCTGAGAGTCTTGTTCTCTTCGCTGAGGCTCCTGATGGTGACGGCCCTCCGGATGAGGATCATGAGTTCACCGATATCCACCGGTTTAACGATGTAGTCAAAGGCACCCTTCTTCATCGCTTCCACCGCGCCCTCCACCGAGGAAAAGGCTGTCAGCACAATAACCGGGATGGTATATCCGGCCTGCAGCAGGAGGGATAAGGTCGTCGCTCCATCCATTCTGGCCATCTTCATATCCAAAAGGATCAGATCCACATCATGATCCGCCAGAAAGGATAAGACCTCATCACCATCCGTCACCGCCTCAACCTGAAAGCCCTCAGCCATCAGGTTGACCCTGAGCATAGTCCGGTGAGCGGCATCATCATCAACCAGCAGAATTTTTCTGGTAATTGTTTCCATCAGCCCCCCTCCTCATCTTCTGTAACACCACCGTCACTGTTGTACCTTCTCCGGGAGCGGTATTCACCTCAAGGTGGCCGCCATGCTGCTCAACGATCTGATGGCTGACCGCAAGTCCAAGCCCGGTGCCTGTTTTGCCTGTTGAAAAGAACGGATCGAACATTCTCTCCCGCTCGTGGTCAGTCATGCCGCAGCCGGTATCCGTCACTGAGATCCTGACAAGATCATCCGCCCATCCCCTCAACCGGATCTCTCCTCCGGAGGACGTGGCATGGACGCTGTTCAGCAGGAGATTCATAAAGACCTGCAGCAGCAGATCCGGGTCCGCATCAAAGCAGATACCGCCGTCACACTGCCAGAGGAACTTCAGTCCATGGCCGTTGAAATCGCCCTCCATCAGGGCAGCGGTCCTTCCCAGCAGCTGATCGAGCACGACCGGGACCAGCTGCGGTTCCCGGGGCCTCGCGAACTGCAAGAGACCAGCAACGGTGCGGTTGAGACGATCGACCTCGCTGATCATAAGCTCCGCATACCCTTTCCCCTCGGAATCCTCCCCTGCCTGATTGCCGAAATAATGGGCAAATCCCCGCAGCGTCCCCAGCGGATTGCGGATCTCATGGGCGATGCCTGCGGCCATTTTCCCCAGGGCTGCCATCCGGCGTGAACGTTCGAGCTGCTGCTCCATGTCCTTAATCTGGCTCATGTCCCTGATAATCAAGACTGTTCCGATGACTTCGCCCAGGCTGTTGGCAAGCGTCGACCCTCCGATATTGACGGGGAGACTGCGGCCATTACCGATACTGCACAGGCAAGACTGCTCAAGGCCTGTCCGACAGATCTGCGCGCAGTTGATCGGCCAGCCTGGAAGAACGGCGCTGAGCGTTTTCCCTTTGCACTTTTCTAGAGAAAACCCCAGAATATCCTCGATTCTTCTGTTGCAGGAGACAATCCTCTCCTGGGTATCAAGGGTCATCACCCCTACAGGAATGCTCTCAATGACGTTGTCCGTATAGAGTTTGACATTGGCAAGGGTCAACTGGGCGACACGCATTCCTTGATAGAGGGTAAGGAAATACAGGCCGGCCCCGCCGACAAGAAAGAGCACCCCTCCCATAAGCAGGGCATGCTGGACATCATGCCTGCGGGCCTGGTCAAACTCCGTTGTCAACAGACCGACAGTGACAATTCCTTCGCTGAGCTGGCCCCTGCCGCCCCCCCAGCCCAGGCGCCGCTGTTCCCGCCGCATCATCGGCATGGCCCTGCCGCCGCCGGACTGGAAGTGAAAGTGTTTGGAAAGGGCAAAGACATTTTTATCCATGTGGACGACAGACGTCTCGGAGGCCAGAATGCGCTGGCGCTCTGCATCGGTAAGTTCCGGTCCCTGGACCTGACCGGCCTGGTTGACCACGGTCCCGTCCGCCCGGATAATGCGGATAAAGGCAATATCGTTCTCCCGGCTGCTTTCAGTAATCAGAGTCTGGAGAGGATCGTCGTCGCCCAGAAAATGCATCATCGAGGTCCTCATTCCGGCCTCAACCGCCATGACGATGGTCTCCCCTTTCTGCTGGAGGAAACCTTCCATCCGGCTTCGGGCGCTATGAATATTCTCGACAATGGAGACGACAAGCAGGATGACCAGAAGGACCGCCGCTGCCATCAGGCCCAGAGCCGTCGGGGAGGCTTTAAAAGGCAGACGCGAAGAGAAGATATCCTGCTGCTGAGGGGAAGTTTCGAGGCTGTTCATGGGATACGCATGTTCCCTTTTCTGTTTGAATTTATCTTTTCGGCACCCTGAATTGTATCTGCCGGCAGCAGGTATCGACAGACGCCGCAGGCCTTTCCCCGCCACGCCTTCCGGAGTGTGCAGGGACCGGGTGACTCAGCCCTTGCGCTGCCATTTCAGCCACCACTTCAAGGCGGCGGCGACAGGGGGCGTCAGCCGGGTCCGGTTATAGGCCGCCGCCACCCGGCGGATGGCCTCAGCCTGCGTCGGATAGGGATGAATGATATCGGCCAGTTTTTTGAGACCGACCTTCCCGGCCATGGCCACCGAGATCTCATTGATGAGGTCTCCGGCATGGGAACCGACAATAGTGGCGCCGAGAATCCGGTCCGTGCCCCTCCGGACCAGGACCTTGACAAAGCCTTCACTTTCGCCATCGACAAGAGCCCGGTCCACCTCATCCAGGCCCACCCTGTAAGTATCGACAGCCATGCCTCTGGCCTCGGCCCCGGCCTCAGAGAGGCCGACGTGGGCAATTTCAGGAGACGTATAGGTGCACCAAGGCATATTCAATCGACTGAGGCGTTTTCTGCCCCGGAACAGGGCGTTCTGCACAGCGATACGGGCGGCGGCATCGGCGGCATGAGTGAACTTCCAGTCCATGCAGATATCGCCGGCCGCAAAGACGGCCGCATTGGTGGTGCGCAGAAAATCATCCACCAGGACACCCCGACGGGAATCGTAGGCCACGCCGGCCTTCTCCAGTCCGAGCCCTTCCACATTGGGCGCCCGGCCGGCACCGATCAGAATCCGGTCCACCGCAATGGTCTCCTCCTGTCCCCCTGTCCGGACAGTGATCTCCCGGCCGGCATCCGTCTTCTTGACGGTGAGGAGTCTGGCATCGAGCAGCACCCGAATGCCCTCTCTTCTGAAGACCCGGGCCAGCACATCCGATGCCTCAGCATCCTCCCGGGGTAGAAAACGACTGTGCTGAATGAGTGTCACAGCAGATCCCAGGCGGGCAAAGGCCTGGGCCAGTTCACAGCCGATGGGGCCTCCGCCCACCACTGCCAGGCGTCCGGGGAGTTCCGTCAGGTCAAAAACCGTCTCGCTGGTCAGAAATCCGGCGGCATTCAGGCCCGCGATCTCCGGGTGCACGGCACGGGCCCCGGCAGCAATTATGGCCCTGCGGAAATGGAGGTCCACGCCATCGACGCTGACAGTCCCGCGATCCGCGAACGAAGCAGAACCGAAAAACACGTCCACGCCCATCGCTTTAAAACGATGGGCGGAATCATTATGGCTGATATCCGCCCTCAGCCGCCGCAGCCGTTCCATGACCGCAGGAAAATCAGCCGGGCTCACCTGCCCCGGCCGCAGTCCGAAACAGGAGGCACCGGCCATTTCGGCGGCAGCCCGGGATGAGCGGATCAGACACTTGGACGGCACGCAACCCGTGTTCAGGCAGTCTCCTCCCATCAGATGGCGCTCCACCAGAGCGACCTTGCCGCCGAGCGCGGCGCAGGCTGCAGCAGAAATGAGCCCTGCCGTTCCGGCGCCGATCACCACCAGATTATACATGGACGCTGGCCGGGGCGACACCCAGCCGGCAGGATGCACCTGGGCCAGCAGCCTCTGATCATCGTCCCTGCGGCCTGAAGCCAGACCCTGCAGACAGTCCTCCATGAGCACCTCTCCGTAAACGCCGCTCCGATCCGCCATCATCGCGCCGAAGCAAGCCTTCTTCCCCTCTCCCCCTGCCCTCCTTGCGCCCGCAGGCTCAGACTGATCAGCCGGGTCTGAATACCGGGAGCAGGACGAGGCGCCGGGGCGGCGCCTCCAGGTTCGAGCCGGAAAGGCAGGAGAGGATCACGCGTCAGGCCTGCATCGCACTTTCTCCACTCCATTCTCTTGTCCGGCAGGACTACCGGACAGCGACCGTCCCCTGCCGCTCCGGCTCTTTGTAGGGATAATCCATCTGCCCTGCTATGCTTATCCTGGCCTTGGGGCCGGCCAGCCGCTCGACGAGATGCAGCCCCAGATCAATTGAGGCTGTGACCCCCGCCGCCGTGATGATATCCCCCTCATCGACAATACGCCGGGCGACCACATGACGACAGTATGGTCTCAGCTCATCAAGGGCAAGAGGATGGGTCGTCGCCTCCCGGCCATCGAGGAAGCCTGCCGCCCCCAGAAGGAGGGCACCGGTACAGACCGAGACTTTCAGCTTCACCGGTTCCGCCGTCCTCAGCCAGGCGACAAAACCCTCATTGAATTGCAGGCCCCGGGTGCCGATACCTCCGGGAACAACCAGGAGGTCGTAATTGCTGAGAGAGGCGGCAACAGTGTCCGGGATAAAGCGCAGACCTCTGTCGTCGGTAATTTCCGCGGCAAAGGAGCAGATCGCCCAATCGAAATCCGGCAGGAAACCCATAGTTTTCAAGCGGGTAAGAGGATCAAAAATACCCACAAAATCCATGGACGTCATGCGATCAAACAGGATGAATGCGGTTTTCATATTGCATAGTAGGACATTCTTTCCCCCTGGGGCAAGGCATTTTCCTTATGACCCGTCAGTTCACCGTTAGAGAGGGGCACTGTCAAGAGAATGGAGATCTCCCAATCATACCGCTCCTGTATCTCCGGCATATACCCGTTAATCGTCCTCGGAAAATTCCATGCACCCTGTATAGGGGTTGATCTTGAAACGCGCCTTGTCCGTAGCGAATTCCTCTTTCCCGGTATAGGGATTCATTCGCAGGACGGCACCGGGTTCCGCAAATTCCATCTGGCCGGTGCGGGGATTAATCCGCAACTGGGCCCGATCAGTGGCAAATTCCCTCTGGTTTGTGTAGGAATTGATTTTCAGTCCCATGACCGCCCTCCTTCAAAAGTTCAACCTGTCATCCAACGGTACTGCCCTGTCTGTATGGTCTCTGCAAGCGGCAAAGAACGGCATCTCGCTGCACTGTAGTGTAATGATAACAACGAAACGGGCCTTTGCCTATAGGAGCGGCGACCAATAAAATCGGGCACGGATCCGGATAATTGCGACATCCTCAGAGTGAGGCGATAAGAGAAGGAATGGCTTCCGGTCAGGCGGCCCCCGGCAGCGAGCGGCAGTCCGCCTGATGCCTGAGGCGGTTTTGTTCTCAAAAAAAGGGGAGACAGACCAGGCTCCCCTTTACCGTCAGGTCCGTTTAATTGCGGGAAAATGACCGTTGAAGGGCTTGACTGAGCTTTACCAGCGTCACCGGCTTCTCCAGAAACTGCGTAACGCCCAGGGCCTGCGCCTGCAGGAGATCCTCATTCTTGGAGCAGCCGCTGATAATGATAACCTTCTGCCCCGGCCGAATCTGCAGAATCCGCTCATAGGTCTCACGCCCGTTCAGTCCGTCGCCCATGATCATATCCAGCAGAATTAAATCAACCGGCTGACTATGCAGAAAAGCAAGGCCCTCCTCACCGCTGCTTACCCAGAAGGTCTTATACCCCAGACTGGTGACCAGTTTTTCCAAAATCTCGTTCTGCTCCGGCTCATCATCAATCAAGAGGATCTTTTCTCCATTGCCCCGCAGCAGGCGGCTTGCGCCTACGCCTTCCATGCAGCTCCTCTTTTCAAGGGTTGCAGGCAGATAGATTTCAAAAAGAGCGCCGGGCTCATTGTCCCTGACCTCGATCCAGCCATTATGATCCCTGACCGCATTCCAGACGATGGACAGGCCAAGGCCGGTACCGCTCTTCCCCATGATCTTGGTGGTATAGAAGGGTTCAAAGATATGCTCCGCATACTTCAGCGGTATCCCGTGCCCATCATCGGCGATGGACATTTTTATGTATCTCCCGGCGCGGTGAGGGGCAGGATCCGGGGCAAGGGAGTTGACGCATCTGCAGTTTTGGGTACTGATCCGGATCCTGCCGTGTCTTTGTACGGCTTCAAGGGCATTGCCCAGCAGGTTCAACAGGATTTTCTGGATATGCAGGTTCGAGCAATGGGTATTGTGCAGGTCCGGCTGCAGATCGGTCTCAATGACGACATCGGGATAATTGGCCATCCGCCCGCAGTGTTCGATGGATCCCAGATGACTGAGGATGATATCGTTAATATTTTCGACAGTTGTCAGCGATGACCCGCCCCTGGCCAGCATGACCAGATCGGCCACTACCGCTGCGGCCCTCTTGCCTGCATCCTGGATTTTCTTGATCTTCGCGTAAAACTGATCGGATTCCTGCATCTGGGCCAGAAGCAGATCGGGATAGCTGACGACACCGGACAGGATATTGTTGAGATCGTGCGCAACGGAACCGGCCATCTGTCCCAATGACCGCAGATTATCGGCTTTTAATAATTTTTTATGCAGAGCCAGTTTCTCTTCCTCGGCCCTGACTCGCTCTGAGATATCCCTTATGGCGCAGACCCGGGCAGGCCTCCCCTGAAAGTTGATGAAGCGGACGTTGGCCTCCAGAGGAAACTCGGTCCTGTCCTTTCTTCTTCCCCTGGCCTCACAGGTCCCGAAGAAATTGTTTTCAATATACCGATTGACCCTCTTCAGCGAGGCAGGAACGAGGATTTTCTCAAGAAACAGCCCCTGTCCGAGGTCCTCCGCCTCGTACCCGAACATCGCGTAAAATTGTCTGTTGGCCTCGAGCAGCATGCCTTTCTCGTGGATAACGATGCCTTCCCAGGCTGCCTCTGCCAGGATCTGAAATCTCTTTTCGCTGACCGCAAGCTCACAGGTCAGGGTATGATGCCGTACGGCCTTATCTATGGTTTTTACCAAGAGATCGGGGTCAATCGGCTTATTCAGGAAATCGTACGCCCCCTGCTTCATCGCCGTTACGGCCATCTGCACCATGCTGACTCCCGTCAGCATGATGACGCTGGTCTTAATACCGGCTGTTTTTATGTTCTCGAGGATATCGCATCCCGACATATCCGGCAGTTGCAGATCCAGCAAGACGACATCAAAGCTTCTTGCCTGTAGAAGCCGCATCGCCTCAGTCCCGCTCAATGCCTCCGTGCACTCATACTTGTGAAACTTGAGAATACTGTGCAAACTTTTGACAAACCGTTCTTCGTCATCAACCAGAAGAATATTTGGCATGGGGGCAACTCTCCTTCTCCACTCACCAGCATGGCTGGGCCGGACTGGCCGACCACAACAAATTATAAAAACTCAACACTTCGGCATGGCCAGGGCCGTTGCTCTAAAAGAGCATTCCTATAAACCCGCATGGCCGGAGCGGACTGGCCAGCCATAATAAATCATGAAAGCTCCTCTCCCAGGCATGGAAGGATCCCGACTCCCTGGGAGCTTTCATTTAAACCAAAATCATTTTTTTCCAAAGGAAGACAGAGAGAAAATCTCGTCCCTTCATCCGGTATACTTGCGCATGAAATGGAACCTCCGAGATCCCTGACAGTCTTGCGAACTATGGATAGACCAAGTCCGGAATGGCCATTTTTTTTGGTGGTGACAAATGGTTTGTACAGATTTTTCATTACGGGATCGGGCAGTCCCGGCCCTGTATCCTCGACAGTAATTTCGAGCCCGTTTCCATCGGGGACGTCTCTGCCGTGGTTATTTTTCACGAGAAGTGCAGTCCTGACCTCGACCATATCACCGCGGGACATTGCCTCCGCGGCATTTTTCAACAGGTTGAGCATGATCTGCTTGAGGGCGTCTCCGGAGGTCATTATCTGAGGAAGGTCAAGGGCCGGCTGGAAACTGACCTCCATTCCCGCTTCGGTGAACAGAGGCGTTCTGACAATATGGATGATGTCTTCAATAACTGCATTGATATCGGTCAATTCGAATCGGTTGACGGCGCTATTCGAGAAGAGGTCCATATGGTTGACCATTGAGGAGATCCGGCTAATTTCCTCCCCTATGATCCTCAACTCCTCCTGGCTCTCATTTTCTCCGCTGAGCTTCAAGCCCATCGTCGTCAGGCAATTGACAATAATACCGAGGGGATTATTGATCTCATGGGCAAATTTTCGTGCCGTCATCGACACCTCAGCCTTCCTGTCGGCCTCAATTTCCTCAGCTCTTCTGAGCCTCCTGTCCTCCTGAGACAGACAGAGCCCGACCTGCCGGGCGATCATCCGAACCAGCCGGTTCTCTCCCTCCGTGAGCCTCGCCGCCGCCTCCGGAAGCCCCAGCAGGATAATCCCCACAGGCCTCTTTTCAGCCGTCAGGGGGACCAAGCATACCGCCATGCACCTGAAGACGGCCAGGATCTGCCCGTCCGCGAAGTTATCCCGGGTATTCTCCTCGGTCAGATACAGCAGCCGGCTCTCACTGTAGGCTCTGACTATCAGACTGGTACTCCCCGGCACCGGCAGGACAAGCCCCTTGCTCAGATGCCGCAGACTGCTGGATGCCGAGGCGCGCCCCTTAAGCAGATGGCCGTCCTTGTCCGGCAGGAAAAAAAGCACCCGGGTCAGATTGAAGAGGATATTCATGGACCGCTCGAAGATTGCAATCACAGCCTCGCTGTCATCTGCATGCACAAGATCCTCAAGGATTCCAGACAGGACAGTACTGCTCTTCACCCGTTCGGCAAGGACTGCGCCCGCCTCCGTACCGCTGTCTGTGTCTTCGTAGAGAGAAAGGTTCTCCGGAATATCCTTTACGGCCTCCCCCTCCTGATCTTCCTCACAAGCAGTCTCCTCCCCACGTCCTTTCACCACGGACGGGGCCGAACCGATCTTGATATGCAGATCACGGGCATTGCGCAAGACCTCTTCCTCGGCCCCCTCCACGATCTCCTGGAGGTCGGCACGGTCCAGGTCCATCAGGAGTTTGCCTGCCTCGCAGTTTCTCTGGCAGCTCTTCTTCTCCCGCAGCAGATTGGCAAGATACACGATCCGGATCAGGGGAAAAGCCTCCCGGACCTGTTCCAGGGGCCCGTGGTGAAACCGAAGCGCATCAGCCATCAGGGAGTTCATTTGCCATGTATCGACCAGCCAGGCCCCGGCATCACAATGCGTTATCCCGATCAGACGCGTTTCTGCCCAGAGTTCGTTGTGGATATCCTCAGTCTCGAACAGAAACCATTCATGCTCTTTTGGAAAGGTGGATACCAGAACGAGCCGGCCTATATCGTGCAGCAGGCCCGCCAGATAGACCTCATCGAGACCGTCAAATCCGGTCTTCACCGCGATCTGCCTGGCCAGGGTGGCGCAGAGCTGTGAATTCCACCAGAAAGATTGGAGGTCAAACAGGCCCGGCGCCCATTTTTTTTGAACGAAGACCTGTTCAACGGAAGAGTTGAGGGCGATGCTTCTTATACTGTCGGACCCAAGAATGTTCACAGCCTGCTCAATTCCGATAAACGGGCTGCAGGGTCCTGAAGAGGAGTTGACAAGCTGCAGGACCCTATAGCTCAGAGCCGGATCCATGCTGATGATTGCGGCCATGGCTGCCGGCCGTACGGCGGCATGATCACAGGCCTCAAGCAGTTTGAAGAGGATTTCAGGCAATGTCGGAAGGCTCCCGGACTGCCTGATTTGCCTGTAGACATTTTCCTTGATGGTCATATTCCGATCCGGTGCAGGTGCTGTTCTCAATGGAAAAAGCAAAATCTTATAAATTTTATAAAAACAACAACACCATCCCCCCACACAACCTCAATTCTCCCTGGAAATATAAAGGGTATTTGCAAGATTGAGTTTCCGCCGGATATTATCCTCAAGGCTTGTACTAGTTTTACTCTTATTTTTGTATTTTACAACCCTCTTTTTCCTCCCGGCAGGTCAATGATACGACAACAAGTCAGGGACTTGAGAGATATCCACCTCTCATGCCGCCCCCATCTGAATCCTCCGGATGGAGCAAACAGCCCGTCTCTTTGCAGGGCCTCATCCTACCACAAATGCTTACAATTTAGGCAGAGAACATAGAATTTCTCGGGGCATCCTTAAGATCTTCACAAAGCGGTCGATACATATGTACGCCCGCAAGCGACACTCAATTTATTTGAGAGGAAGAAGAGAGCCGAATGCGGGTTGCAGGATGTCTCCTACCGACAGGAGCCCGCCCACTCAAGACCCGTACAACAGAAGGCTGCAGAAATTTCAATGAATTGAGGTCACCCCATGTATGATCGTCCTTTATACTTTCTGGCGCAGGAAAAGGATCTCCAACTTTTTCTGGATTCGCTTGACTTGAAACTCCCTGCTGAGGATCTGAATCTCCCCGACGGTTTCATCGTGATCCCGCTTGCCTCAAAGGCTGCTTCCATATTTGAGGCTGCAGATAATAAGGCGGTGCTCCTCGCCTACCGGAATCAGGGAAGCGTCTTCCCGGTATCACTGGTATTTCTGGTTGGAAAACCGCAGGCTCTTTTCTGTCACGCAACGCTTCTGCTGGACGCCTATGCCCAGGGAAACGGGACAGTGCCACTGCTCAGAAAGGCAGTGCAGGAGTTTTTTGCCCAGAAGGCGGATGACCTGCTGGCGACATTGGAGCCGGCATGGGTAGACGCTGATCTGGTGGGGCAGATGGACTGCCGGATACTCTGGAACCTGCAGCCGGACATAAAGATCGTCACCGATCTGTTTCTGGAAAAACGCGGTCTGGTCTGCGATATCCCACTTTTCCCGACAGTGTATTATTATAACACGCCCTACGAGCAGAACATGCTGGAAGAGGTTCTCCCTAAACTGGAAGGGTGCAAAGACATCCTGATCCTGGGTACTGGCGCAGGCCTGGAGGCAGCGTGCGTGACCATGCAGTACGGGACTCAGGTGGATGCAACCGATATCAACCCCCTGGCTGTAGCTAATACCATTGCCACCTGCAGACGGGCCGGAACCGATCATCTGGTCAAGGCCTGGGTCAGCGACGGCCTGAAAAATGTAACCAAGGCCTACGACGCGATTATCTTTGAGGCGCCCCTGGCGACCAATCAGGCCCCGACCAAGGATCTCAACCGTTTTGACCCGGGCGGCAAGCTGCTCAAGGAGGTCCTGTCTGCACTCCCCTCTCATCTGCAGGCAGGAGGACGCCTCTATGTCATGTCGCGTCCGGATCTTTCCCCTTATATTCCAGCAAACGGATTACAGTGGCAGGTCCTGCGATCCTTTGAGGCAAAGACTCAATTCGCAATCCTCGAAGTCTGGCAAGGTTGAGCAGGTTCCCTAAAATCAGCGCCCCCGCCACGGTCGGACACACCGGCCAGCAGAGACCGGCCTCGAAATCACAGCTATTCAGTACCAGTCTCCGATGAGATTGGTGAGGCCCTTGTAGCATTCCGGCAAGAAAACAGGTAAACAAATGAGAAGATTTTTGGTACATCGAGATTGAAGCAATCTTCCGACGGCCCGGAGCAAGAGCAATCATCCAGGGGGCGAATACATGAAAAAAAGCGTCGTCACTGCATCTATCGTTTCGTTTTTATGCTGCTTATCATCGATTGCCCTGGGTCTTGGCCCTGAGATTGACGGCTTTCGAGGGTTGAAATGGGGCATGTCTCTTGAAGACGTCAAAAAGACCAAGGCGGTGGATATCCTGGCAACCGACCAGGAAAACAGGACTGTTGTCTGCACCATCGGTACTGATGCATTACGGATCGGCGGATCACAGATCACGGCAATCACCTATCTCTTTTGGGACAATAAACTGACAAGCGTCGATATACACACCAACGGCGAGGTGAACTTCACCGCCCTGAAGGCGGTGACCTTTGATAAATTCGGCAAGGGAACGAATGATGGGGGGGCCGAGGAGGAACGATTCTACTGGAAGGAAGAAATCTCGACCATCGTCCTCACCTTCAAAGAACCATCGGAGAAAGGCCACCTGCATATCGGGTCCAGAAAAATCGAGGAACAGTTGCAGGCCTTCCAGGCAGAGCAGGCCAGGAAGGGAGCGACGACGGATTTTTAAAACACCGCCGAGCGAAAAAACGGGGCTCAGGGGACCTGCCACCCCATGATGGGCACCGTGCTGATGCTGCTCTTGGGGCTCCCCCCGACAAACCGGTCGCTGTAGGAGACGTAGACCAGCACGTTACGCTGGCGATCCCAGAACCGGACAACTCGCAGCCGTTTGAACACCAGGCTGCGGTGTTCGTCAAAGACCTGTTCTCCGTCCTTCAAGTCCCCCAGGATCTTGATCGGGCCCACCTGGCGGCAGGCAATACTGGCATCGCTTGTATCCTCGGCCACACCCAGTTGGCCTTTTATCCCCCCCGTCTGTGCCCGGGAGATATGGCAGGCCACCCCCTGAACCTTGGGGTCGTCGAAGCCGTCTATAACAATTTTATCATTGGGGCCAAGGAAACGAAAATTCGTGCTAACCGAGCCTGTGCTGCCTCGCTCGGGGCGCTCAAAGATCCAGAAGGCCAGTACTCCTGCTACAATGAGAACTGCACAGCCCAGAATAATTTTGATCTGCTTCATGCTAAATCACCTTGTCTGATGTCTTGCTGATAAAAAAAGCCTACCCACGCCTCAGAACGCCCTCACCCCGTATGACTCTTGGAAAAACCTTCTCACCAGGACGGATCCTGCCTGACATGCCTGTACTCCAGCCAGGTCAGGAGAAGGAGGGCGAGATCAAGGATCGTAAGCCAGATAAGCCATTGAGAATGGGTATAACTATAACGATAAACCTGATAGATGATGAAGAGTATCAGCAGCAGACCCATGGCCGGATAGGCCCAGCGTTTGCCGCACAGCAGTGCGGCGATAACGATTATTTTCATTCCCCCGTGCGAAAGAAGATACACGGCAAGAAAGATTTGCCCCTCCGTGGTGCAATAGTCTCTGAAATCCAGGAGCGTCCGAACCAGGAAGCCGTCAGGATCCAGGACAAACCCATGCAGGGTCAAGGCCGTCATCCAGTGATGCAGCCTTTCCGGCGAGGCCAGAAGAAAAAGCCCGCCGCCGGCCATCTGCAGAATGGCATTAATCGCCTTCAACAACACACCCAGAACGAATGTCTTGTGAACAACGCCCGGATTACTGTACGTTTTAATCATTGTAAAAATACACCCGAAAAGCTGCACCCCGCCCCCATCCTGCACTCCAGGCACAGCACAGGCTCCCGGCGCCTCTCTGAAGGAAGCGGATTCATTGATCCCGCCCCCGGCAAGGCCCGAAAAAGATGTCCGCCGTCAGCATGACCTGGAAAAAGTCACAGGACTCCTGGAAATAATACATTGCAGGGTATTAACAGAGAAGCAACCGTAATGTCGGGCATAAAAATACCCTGAAAAGACGAGGAATGCACTCCCTTTGGTTACGCCGGTCTCATTATGATGGGGCCGGCGTAACGAATATGACCTACCAGCATGGCTGGTCCAGATTGGCCGGCCTCAACAAAACATGAAAGCTCGTCACTCGGCAGTACGGCCTGCGCCAGGGACATTTGACTCTCAAGTACGGAACTTCTGGGTTGTCTTTGCCGAATCATCAGCCAATTGCCGTATCGTCTCCGAGGTTTCGGAGATCGCGCCGATCGCCTCGTCGACCTCAACAGTGGCTTCAGTAACGGTATTTGCCATCTTAGCCATCTCATCGGCATAGACGGATGCCTTGGAAACCTTCTCGTTGGAATAGACCAACTTCTCCGATGCAGCGGAAAGTGACAGGGCAATCTCTTTAACGGTGGCCGACTGTTCTTCCACGGCGCTGGCGATTGTAGAGACGACATCACTGTTCTGGGAGACGATTTCGGCCGCCTCCTTAATACCTGCGATCGTACTTTTCGTCACGGTCTGGACATGATCAATACGGCTTTGGATCTCGGTTGCAGCACTGGCGGTCTGCTTGGCCAGCTCCTTGATTTCATTGGCAACCACGGCAAACCCCTTGCCTGCCTCACCAGCCCTGGCCGCCTCTATGGTGGCATTAAGGGCAAGGAGATTCACCTGGTCGGAGATTGCGGTTATAGTCTCCGTGACCTTGCTGATGTCTTCACCCGCCTGCCCCAGCTCGGTAACCTCCCCTTCGAGTTGTTCCATCTTTTTCTTGGTATTTTCGGTATTCATATGCGCCCGCCCCGACGTCTCCGAGATCTCCGTCACCGTGGTGGTCAAGTCTTCGATGGCCATGGTCACCGTCTGAATGTTTCCGGTGGATTCCTCCATTATCGCAGATATTTCCCGCATGTCTGCGCTCATATACCCGGCAGACCGGAAGACAGTTTCAGAGATGGTCTTAGATGAAGACGCCTTTTCCCGAATCTTGACGATCAGGGCATGAATAGACTTGACGGCGGCATGCAACGTATCCGCATCATGCTGCAAAGTCTTGATCATCCCCCGGAGATTTTCCAGAAAGGTATTGAAATACTGAGAGACCTTACCGGTTTCGTCATTTCCGGTGACAGTGAGTCTCTGGGTCAGATCCGCGTCTCCCGAACTGATGTTTTCCAAGCGGGCGGCCATTCTCTGCACCGGCCTGCCGATAAGACTGGAAATGATCATGGCGCCGATCGTCGCCATGATGATCACCGCCACAACGATGGTAATAAAGAGCATTCCTATATCATGAATTTTTTCATCGGCCTTGGCCGAGATATCCCGCAATATCCTTTCAGTGTTTTTATCCCCCGCAGCAATTTTGTTTTCCTGCTGGATTTTTTCGACGACCTGAGCAAAGTCGTTTATTGATGTATTTTTGTAGTCATTCAAGACATATAAAGCAATAAAGGTCATTACCAGGCCAAAGGCGATCGTCGAAGGAATAATAAATCCTGATATTTTTATCCTGATTGATACATCTTTGAAAAACTGCAGCATATGACGTTCCTCCTGTTTCTCTATTTTCATCTCCCTCCGACAATCAGGGCTTGGCATAAAATCTCCCTGAAACTCCGTGCAAAAGGACAGCATTCACGCAAGAATAGCAATCAAAATTCATCCCGTCAGCAGCCCGCGGCCTCTGTCCTGACAACAAGAAAGGGTAGCAGCAAATCGTCTACCCCTTGAAATCATGAATAACCGTTAAATAACACCAAAAAGTCGGGATAAAATGAAAAATAAATCTCTTTTTGACCCAAGCCCGCCCGCCTCCTCTGCCGGCAAAGATTCAATAAAGAGAAGACCGATCATAGGATCAGGATTTTATGCAAAAACTGCTGCGATAAGGAGGGGAATGAAGGCCCTTCCAAATCCGCGTCCTCCTCCCTACGCCCTTATTATCTTGAAAAGCCGACAGAAAACGTCTACTATTGGCACCGTTGAGGCCTCTGCAATTCCTCAACGGGCGGTATTCCCGGAGCCCCATTGCGAATCGGCTCGTCTGCAGGACACCGTCAGCCTTTCCCTGAAAGCCTCCTCAGAAACCGGGCTCCTGCCGTAAAAGAGAGAAAAGCTTTCAGAATGTATTGCGACGGGTCGGTCCGGTCCTGCCATGCTGGTTTAACAATCAACACACGCATCTGATATGAAATTTATCCCCAGTACTATTCGTGTTCAGATCATGATGGCATTTTCGGGGTGCTTTCTTTTCATGGCAGTTATCATTGCCGTTAATTATCACAATTTCAGCAGGTTATCTGGTTCACTATGGTTCTTCGAACTGGCCGGAGAGCTGAACAGCACTATCCTTGAGATGAGACGATATGAGAAAAATTATTTTCTCTTTCGCCAGGATTTCAATTTCGAAGAAAACGTGACTTATACCAATCGGCTGATGATGACGCTGAAGCGGGAGCAGGACAGCCTCGTTTCTGCGATCGGTCGGGAAAATTACGATCATTTTCTCAAGGATGTGGAAAATTATACCGTTCTAATGCTGAGGCTGCACCAGCAGGAATGCGATGCCGACGGCTGCACCGACATCAAGGCCCTGATCCGCGGCGCTGGCCAAAATCTGCTGTCTCTTGCCGATCAATTCGTAGTGGCGGAGAAACGGGACGCCGATCGCCTGCTGAAACAGATGATCCCGATGCCGCTGATCAGCCTGATGAGCCTGCTGGTCCTGCTGGTTTTCATCATCCTGCTGATCGCCGAAAAGGTTATCCGTCCCCTGGCCCGGATCACCCGGGAGTCGGAGGCCGTCGCCCAGGGGGCCTTTCAGAGGATCACCCCCTATGGCGATACCGGCAATGAGATCAATGCCCTGGTCAATGCCCTGAACCGGATGATGGCGGAGTTGGAAAAGCGGCAGGAGCAGCTGGTTCAGTCCCGCAAGATCGCCTCCATCGGCACCCTGACCGCCGGAATCGCCCATGAAATCAACAACCCGGTAAACAATATCTCCCTGATCCTGGAGTCCCTGATTGAAGACGGGGAGACCATGACCGGAGAGGAGAGGAGCAGGACCTACAGGGAGGCCCTGGAACAGGCAGACAGGACCAGTGAGATCGTCAAGAATCTTCTTGAATTTTCCCGGGCCAGCAAGCCGATTCTCGGGGCAGTGGATCTGGTATCGGTTGTGGACAAAACCGCCAGCCTCCTGAATAATGAGATGAACCTCCACAAGGTGAAGTTCACCAGGGAAGTCGAGACCGCCCAGCCTGACATTTACTTCGACAAAGGCGGGTTGCAGCAGGTCCTGCTCAACCTGTTCATGAACAGCATCCATGCCATGTCCGGAGGCGGCGAACTCCGGGTGATCATAGGGCCCTCCGAGAGGAAAAACGAATGCAGGATTGATGTTATTGATAACGGCCCCGGGATTCCCCCCGAGAATATCGAACAGATATTCGACCCCTTTTTCACCACCAAAAAGGAGGGGATCGGTACCGGTCTCGGGCTGTCAGTGAGCTACAATATCATCAAGAAAAATGGAGGCCGGATGAAGGTGGAAAGCCAGCCCGGTCATGGGGCACGCTTCACGCTGTACCTGCCGCAGACGAAGAATGTGATCATTGAAGGATGATAAATGGACCGTTTCCGCATTGCCATTGTTGACGATGAGCCGCTGGTCTGCCGCGAGGTCAAACGGTGCCTTTCCAAAGAGCCGTATATTATTGAAACATTCCCCAACGGGGAATCGGTCATCAAGAGGATGGAGGAGTTTCAATTTGATCTGGTCCTCTGCGACCTGAACCTCCCCGGGGTAAACGGCCTCGATGTCCTGAAGTTCGTGCGCAAACACTATCCCCAGAGCGAAATAATCCTGATCACCGCCTACAGTTCAGTGGATACCGCCATCGATGCAATCCGGGCCGGTGCCTTTCACTATGTAACGAAACCTGTCAGGTTTGCCGAGCTTCGGGTCCTGGTCAAACGGGCCCTGGATAAGGTGCTGCTGGTCCGGGAAAAGGAAGCCCTGAAGGAGGCGCTCTTTTCCCAGAAACGTCCGGCCGAGATCATCAGCAACAGCAAGATCATGTTTGAGGTCTTTCAGCTCATTGACAAGGTCGGACCTCTGGACTGCAATGTCCTCATCTACGGTGAGAGCGGAACGGGCAAGGAGATGGTCGCCCAGGCCCTGCACCAACGGAGTTCCCGCCGCAATCAATCCTTCGTGTCATTCAACTGCGGCGGCTTTTCGGAAGAGCTGATCACCAACGAGCTCTTCGGCCATGAAAAGGGTGCCTTCACCGGGGCCAACGAGACCAAGGTCGGCCTGCTTGAGGCCGCCAACAAAGGCACTATCTTTCTCGATGAAATCAGTGAGATGCCCGCCAGCATGCAGGTAAAGCTGCTGCGTTTCGTCGAAGAGCGTTTTCTGCTGCGGGTCGGCGGCATCAGACAGATCCCCGTGGATGTCCGATTGATCGCCGCCAGCAACCAGGATCTCAAGGGACTGGTTAAAGCCGGCTCCTTCAGAGAAGATCTTTTCTACCGACTCAATGTGGTCCTGATCAACCTGCCGCCGCTGCGTACCAGACCGGAGGATATCCCGCTTTTGATCCGCCACTTTCTGACAAAATACAGCCGGGCCTTCGGCAAAGAGGTCAAACATGTCTCCACCGAGGTTCTGGATATCCTTACCCATTACCCCTTTCCAGGCAATGTCAGAGAGTTGGAAAACATCATCGAAAGGGCGGTTGCACTCTCCGACGACTCTGAGATTTCCGCAGGTGACCTGCCCTCGGATCTCCAGGAACTCTCCATCAGCACCATAGACCCCCAATCCTGGCTCTCTCTGGAAGAGAAGGAAAAGCTGTATATCCAGGAAGTCCTGGCCAAGACTAATCATCGTAAAAACATCGCCGCCGATATCCTGGGCCTGCCCAGGACCTCGCTCTGGCGGAAGATGAAACGCTATGGCCTCTCATAAGCCCGCCGCCGGGAGTTCGTACCGCCTGCCGGAGGTCCCTGGAAGGGCGGCAGGCCCTGGATTTTCCCGGTATAGACCTTAAAGGATTCACGGCCCCTCGCCTCCTAGACGCCACCTGCCGGGACCGGGCCTGGACGCCGCCCCGAGATTTGACCGGCTTGTAACACCTCCTTTTCTCGATAGCCGCAGGGCGGGGACGCGCCTCCCTCCTGCACCGCCTCTTTGAAAATAATTCGGCTGATTGCCAATTTATCCCCCCTCTCTCTTGCCCTGCATTTTTTCCGCCATAAGAGTTTCATTCTGAAACTCTTCTCTCAATATACTGAATTATAAGAACTTATTCATCAAATGCAATCCCGCGAAATGCGTTATGTCCCAATCTGAAACCTCTAGCACCCAAAAAAACAGAGGGAACAACTCACATGATAGCGATATTATTACATAACACCATAGTGGCACAATATTTGTAACGTGAGGCACAGCCATATTAAACCGGGAGAAGAGCAGCATGCATCAACAGAGGATTCTCGTTCTGGTCGGAGTCTCCGCTAAGGATCTCAAGGGCGTACACTATACCCTGGCTCTGGCCGAAAGAATTACTACCAAGGTGTTCATTGTCCAGCAGTCCAAAGGAGAAGGGGAACTCGAACCGCATTCTGTCTGGCTGGAGGAAGCCCTGCACGACCTGATCAGCAGTGCGCGCCTGGCCGGGTTGGATGTGACCCACCTCGTCACCACTGGTGATACAGCAGGGAAGATCATCTCCCTGGTCAAATCTGAGGGTATTACTTTATTGGTTTTGGGCGTTGACGACGGAGATTATGAAAATTTCATCCTGCAGATGAAACCTCATCTTCCCTGCCAGATCGTCCAAGTTAAAGAGAAGGATCATATTAGTTACCTATAAGGAAGGTGTAACACATGGCAATTGTAATGATCTCAAGTTTGTATCAAAGCGGCCGCAAGGAATTGGCCGAAGCGTTGGCCAAAAAGACAAACTGGCCGCTGCTGAGTCGTGAGGAATTGGTCGACCGTGCGCGCGAACAAGGCATTAAGATCGGCCGCCTTGAAGTCGCCATGATTAAGACCCCGAATCAGTCCGAGAAGCTTGCACATGAAAAGGATCTCTACCTGGCATTTCTGACCGCGACCCTGTGCGAAAAGGCCCGTGAAGGCAGTTTTATTTACTACGGGCGCGGCGGCCATCTGCTGCTGCCGGGCGTGAGTCATCGGCTCCGAGTAGGTCTGTCCACACCCCAGGAGGTCAGGGTTGACCGAACCGCCCAGGCACTGGGCTTGAGTCCGGACAAGGCAGTTGGCTACCTCAAGGAGATCGATGAGGATTTTGAAAAATGGATCCGTTTTATCCATAAGGTTGACAGCCGTGATGCGAAAAACTTTGATGCTGTTTTCAATCTGGAAAACATCGGCTTATCCAATGCGGCGGAGATACTCTGCCATATGGCTGGGATGCCGGAATTTCAGCCGACAGCCGCCAGCAACAGGATGGTTGAGAATCTCTGGCTGGCAGCCCAGTCCAAACTGCGTCTTGCCTTAGATGAACGCACAGCTGCCGCAGACTTGCAGGTTCAGGCGGATAATGGTGTTGTCACGGTAACCTATCCGCCTCAACAGTCACAGTTCCGCACGAATATCCCGGAAGTCCTTGCCGAGCTCAAAGGCTGTCATGAAATCCAGTGCACCATGGCTGAGACCAATATCCTCTGGATTCAGGAACGCTTTGATCCCCAGGCCGAGAACTACCAGCAGATTATCCAGTTGGCCCAGCGCTGGGGAGCAGCCGTAGAGTTGATGCGTCTCATTCCGCCGGATGAGGGAGCCGGTGATGCAGCCGGGACAGATATCGACACCGACAGGGCCTTCAGCAGGAAAAATGCGGTCTACACCGGCGGCGTCGAAGACGACGACCCGCAGACCATCTATAACGATGGCGGCCTGATCCGGACCAAGGAGGATCTGCTTGGCCAGGGACGTTTCGGCGGCCAGCATACCGTCTGCGGAGGCTATGCCAGCATCCTGGAAAGGATCCAGGGAAACGGCAACTACACCCTGGTGGTTATCGGCGACATGTTTCTGTCCAAGGGCCATTCAGCCCGGACACGCCAGACCAGGGAACTGGCGCTGAATATCCGGGACCGACTGAAGGCCCCGGTTATAACCGCCGATGAAATGAAATCGCGGCTGCTGTTCGGGAAAAAACAGGGTCTGCAGATGGTGGGCTTCATGGCTGTGGTGCTGTTTCTCTTTGGAACAGTCTTCACCCACCAGGATCTCCTGTTCAGTTTCCTGAGCGGCCCTCTCCATCAGAGCCACAAGTGGTTCTCGCCGGTGGCCCTCTTCCTCTTCATTCCTCTTCTGGCCTATCTCTGGGGAACGGTGACGGGATTAGCCCTTAAAATAATAAATATCGATTAATTTCAAGAGTCCGGAGGTAGTGAGCATGCACGAATTATTAGCGATTAATTATATTGACATAAATGTTTCGATTGCCCTGCAGGTCATCCTGCTCGGCTTCATTGGCGGGATTCTCAGCGGCTTTATCGGCAGTGGCGGGGCCTTCTTCATGACCCCCGGAATGATGAATCTGGGGGTAGACGGCGTCGCCGCCGTTGCCAGCAATATTGCCCACAAGTTCGGCAAGGCCATGGTAGGGGCCAAAAAACATGCTGCTGCCGGCAACGTTGACCAGAAGCTCGCAGCCTATATGCTGGCCACGGCCCTGGCAGGGGTTCAGGTCGCGGTATGGATCAACGCTTTTCTGTTCAAGGGAGGGGGGGATAGCGGAGAAGGCCATGGGGCACCGAAGGGGGCTGGCGCCAATCTCTATATCAGCCTTGTCTTCGCAACCATCCTCTCGGTAGTTGCCATTTCCATGCTGCGCGACATCATCAAGTCCAGCAAAAATGGCGAGGACGGCGCAGGCCCATCCATGAAGATTGCCAACTTCCTGGCAAAACTCAACATCCCTCCGGTAATCAACTTCCCCGTTTCAGATACAAAGGTAAGCCTCTGGGTCCTGCTGATCGTAGGCGTGGCCACAGGCTACCTGGCAGGAACCATCGGTGTGGGTGGTTTCATAGGAGTACCGTGCATGATCTACGTCTTCGGCGTCCCCACGGCTGTCGCAACCGGAACAGAACTGTATCTGGCACTTTTTATGGGTGGATTCGGCGCAATCAGTTACGCACTGCAAGGCTTCGTTGATCTCCGCATGACCATGCTCCTCTACGTCGGTTCCCTGATCGGCGTTCATCTTGGCGTCTATGGCGTCAAGGTCGTTAACGAAAAATATATCCGCATGGTCACTTGCCTGATCATCCTCCTCTGCGTGGTCAGCCGGATTGTTGCTATACCTATTTATTTGCGACAGCTTGGATTCATCGATATGAATCCTGCCTGGGATATTTATTTCAATTCAGCGAGCAAATTTTTCCTCTTTGCCAGCGGAATAACGGGAGCGCTGGTGATTCTGATGAAAGTAATTCAGGCCTACCGCCACAGAAGAAAGATTCAGCAAACGCTCCTGGTGGTCCGAGAACCGGGGCTCCAACAGGCTGAGACGGCTGAGGCCGCCTAAGCTCAACGGCAGAAAACGCTGCCCGGAAAGAAATCAGGCCTTAGGCCAAGGAGATAATCATGGAAAATCATTGCGATATTCTAATAGTAGACGACGAACCCATTGTCGGTCAGCGACTGAAGGCATTGCTGGAAAAGGAAGGCCATCGGGTGGAGGCCTTCATTGATTCCGCAGTCGCCCTGCAACGCCTGGATACGCAACACTTCGATATAGTAATCAGCGACATCCGGATGGGTGATATTGACGGCATCCAGCTGCTGGATCAGGTTCTGAAAAAGTTCCGCCACATTAAAGTGGTTCTGATCACCGGCTACGCCACCCTGGAACTGGCTCGGGAATCACTGGCGAAGGGTGCCTTCGACTTCATCGCCAAGCCGTTCAAACTCAATGAGATTCGAACGACAATCAAGAGGGCCATGGAATCAATCGTGTCCCAGCAATCCTCAGCAGTTCACTGAGAGACGGCTGAAACGCTCAAAATTCAAAGGATGAAAGCGATGCGTTTTCGCCTTCATCCTTTGTCCCCCATCACACCTTCCTGCCTGCAAGAAAGGCGATGCCCTCCCTGCGTCAGGGCACAAGATCGGCCTTCCGGTCCGATTACCTCTCAAAAAATGCAGCGAGTTCAGGCCGTCTTCTCCTCATCTCATCTTCCACTCGCCGTATGCAGGCCCCGTAAATTCTGACCTTGCCATAGTAATCGATATACTCCGGAGCCAGGAGTTCAAAATAAACCCCATAGCGCTCCAGCATCCGGTAGAGTGAGTCTTCGAAAGTCGCAATCCAATGCGTTATGCCAAGATCATATCTACTGGAAAGATACATAATCTTGAACAGTTCAAGAATGACAGCAGAAAATCTCTTCCACTGGTCGCGGTTGTCCGTATTGATCTTAGCGCCGTGCAATCCATCTACGGCACAACTTCGATACTGTCTCGCAATGCAAAGACGTGAAATTTCGGCTGTGGACTCAAGGGGGAATTTTTGTCTCTCCAGCTTTTTCAGCAGGGAGGGACAATGCAGGACTGTCGGGAAGGACAGACGTTCAGACCATCTGACAAGACGGACTGTACCAATGATTTCATTTTTGTTGCGGGCGTTGGAGGCCAGAAAATGCTCGGAGACAGCGTCATATTCGTCTCTCTCCAAATTGTCGGGATAATCGTCCGGATTGAGGAATCGGGCCTCATGACAATACACCCTGTAACGGAGATTATAGAGGGCCATGTGCTCTTCGGAAGTCTTTTCCTGCGTGAGTCGCTTCCTTATGAGCAAAAGCGATCCGGGAGTGAAGAAGGCGTCTTGTATTGTATGGCGGGGAGATGTTTCAAAGGTGTTCGACATAATTCCTGTTCTCTCTTTCAGCAAAACCAGTAGGGCTGAACCAGGTTGGCCGGCCATAACAAATATGAAAGCACATCACTTCAACAAGTCAAAGCCGCTGTTCCCGGAGGACTTTCATCTGAATACTGATTGTTCTCTTAACGAAAGATATCAAGAAGATATGCTGTTGTACCAGCTTACAGTCAGTCTGCCCCGCCACACAAGGGCGGAAACGCCCCCCACGATCTGGCGGCACCACATCTGCGGCACGACATCCGCTTTTGATTGAATGCAGCCCCCCTTCCTCGATCCTCATCTCAAAACTGCAACCACTGCCAGCACAGTTTTGACGGATCAGACACAAAACAATCGCAAGAGGTCTAATGATAAGTTGATTGAGTTCCAGGCTGATTGAGACGCAGCAAGAGCTAAACACCGATTACACTCTCTCGGGGCATCATCAATGCCGAGCAAAAGAGAGTCAATATTGCTGTGAAAACAGAGAGAACTGATCTCGAACAATCATTGTTTATTAAAAAAAGAAGGAACCGAGACAAGCCCGGCTCCTTCTTAGGTCCAACTCAATAACGCCTTAATTCTTCAATTTTCTTCGATACAGGCCCGCAAGGCTGACCAGACCGAGGCCGAACAAAGCCATCGTTGCCGGCTCCGGAACGGAATTACCGGCATGCATCTCAATCGGATCAGTCAGGCTCTGGCTCCAACCCGCTTCTGCAGCACCAGCCTTGGGAGGCATGACGTTGAACGAGAGGAGCATATCATGATAGTTGCCGGAATCATCCATTATAAGACCGGTGTGGAGAAAATCGTACAGCGAACCACCCAACAGTGAACCGTAGCCTAAGCCTTGACCGGAGGTCGGGGAATTAGCGTTTAAGACGGTCTGCATCAGCGTAACAAGCGAATTTCCCGGGTTTGCGCCGCTATCAAACATACCGTAGGCAAGAACATCGTCACCCATACCAACATATCCTGCCTCACCGATACGGCCATTCGGTCCAGCAAGCAAATCGACGCCCCCACTGGTTTGATAAATGGTGAAACCACCTCCCTGCAGCCCGATGCTGTAGCCGGTTTCGATCGCTGAGACATAATTATCTGTAAGGCCGTAGAAAGTGCCATAGATCTGGTCGGTGGCCGAGGAGACCCACAGACGGTTTGCAACAGTCATATTTTGATCAGAAAAAACACCGTTTACCGTGATGACACCCCATGTCTCCCCATCCCGGATACTCTGCGAATACCCTGACAGATTAAAAAACAGCGGCCCCTCATAGCCGGCAATCGCATCAAGCAGCGTTGCCGATCCCTGTTGAGCGAAGAGCAATGAACCAGCAGCACATAAACCCATTATTGTCTTTTTCATAATTCTAAACTTCTTCCTCCACTTGTTGATGTACAACAGCATTGCCGTACAATCCTTTACTGTTCGAAAAACGAACCATGGGCGTTCTGCCCCCCAAAAATAGTGGACAAATTCCCTTCCCGGATTATTCACCTGAAAAGCATTGCAGTCCCTAATGCGTCAATCCGGAGCAGAGAATCCTATCACTATTCATACTGACTAAAACAGTTAGAAAACCGTTACGAATTACCCCTAATAGAGCAAACACCGTGCCTGATACAACAATTGCTCCATATATTTTATATTTCGTTATATCTATCCGGATTAAAAAAATATTTTCCAATTAAACAGAAAATGCCATTCCGTAAATTAGTGTTGCACGCAACACTAATGATGCATTCTTACTATTGCAATTTACAGTTTTAGTATTAGAATGTTAGAGAATGATATCATCAGAATGTAATGTTAGGGATTTCGCAACCATCCAGAAGCTGTATGAAACGGTTAGACAATAACATTGGCACAGGAGGCATAATACGGATGGAATTGACTGCATCGATGGGGTTTGCCGCACGCACACTCCGCTCCCGGCAAGAAGAGAGTCCTCGCATTTGCGCTCTCACCCTCTCCGATATCGTCCGGATGGTGGAGGCGAAAATTCGGATCATTCAGGCTTCAGCTCAAATAATGAATAATGGTCGAACCGCACCTTGTTCAGGACGCAACAAGGAGTTCATATACAAAAGGTTGTCTTATGATTGTTCGCGAATATAGACCCATACAGACCGGACAGCCGTCGCTGCCCATCACGTCCCTTTACGCCGCTCACGGTATCGGCCGATCATTGCGGATGTCCCGGGCCAGCCGTCTCTCACCAGTCCGCAGGAGAAAGGAGATGAAGCGAGCCGCACGCCTGCTGACACCGGCAAAGGGAGGCGGAGGTTTTCGCTGGAACCCCTCCATCCCTGCCAAGAATTCAAAAGATGATATGCTCAGGGCAATGCCGCGCATACACACGTTGGAGGAAAGGGATAATCCCAACGAAAATAAGTATATTATAAACATTTATCTCGATGCCCTTCACAAGATAAACAATGCGGCAATGCATTCGGCAAACGAGCTCGGTCTGTTGAATGAAACCTGCAGGATTGTAACTGAAGACTGCAATCATGCCTCCGCATGGATCGGTCTTACCAACGACGCAGACACAGACTTGCGACCTGTAGCCAGGGCCGGATTGCAGGAGGGTCCACAGGAATGGCAGCATGTCATCGCGGCAGATTCGCCAGCCAGTACGGCCATGCGGAGCGGCACGGTACAAATTTGCCGCTGGAGCGAAGCAAAGCCGAGAATTGGCCTCTGGAGCGGCCTCGCATTCAAACCAGGATGCTCCTCAGCAATTTTCCTTCCCTTGAAGTCCGGGGACCGGGCCATCGGGGCCCTGGCAATCTACTCGGAGCAGTCGGACGCCTTCTCGGAGGATGAGGTAGGGATGCTCGTTGCAATAACCGATGCCCTCACGTGTGGAATCACGGCCTTACGGTCCCGTCTCACCAACGAGGAGACACAAAAGGCCTTACGGGAGAGCGAATTTCGCGGCCGACTGCTTTCAGAAACAATCAGCCTGCTGCTGACCACGGAAGATCCGAATAAATTCATCAATGAATTGTGCTGCAATGTCATGGAATACCTGGACTGCCAGGCCTTTGCCAACTTCCTCCCCAACAGGAAGGCTGACAATTTTGTCCTCAACGTCTGGACAGGCATCTCCGAAGAACAGGCCCAAAGGGTTCGCGTCCTTGAGTACGGGATGACCATCAGCGGCCGCGTGGCCCGGGAACACCGCTGCGTCGTGGTGGAAGATATAGCGGCCAGCAATGACCCTCGTACGGAGCTGATCAGATCATACGGCCTTCAGGCTTACGCTTGTTATCCGCTGCTGGTCGAGAATCGGCTCATCGGGATCCTCTCGTTCGGCACAAGGACCAGAAAATCCTTCTCATCGCAGGATCTTTTGCTTATCAAAACCGTCGCCGATCAGGTAGCCGCCGCCCTGGAACGGATACGGCTAGTAAGTGAGCTCAAGGAATCCCGGAACACACTGGAGAGGAGGATCTTCGATCGCACAGCTGAACTCAGCGCCAACGAAATCAAATACAGGAAGCTCTCCCAGGAATTCCAAACTCTTTTGTCTGCGATAAGCGACACCCTGGTTTTGCTCTCTCCCGAACTGGAAGTCCTGTGGACAAACGGCGGGAATGCCTCCCTGCTGAAGGTGCCGGCCACTGAGGCAGCAGGAAAAAAATGTTTCCAGCTGGTCTGCAACCGATCCACCCCCTGCGAGGTATGCCCGGTGCAGATGTGCATGCAGACGGCAGAAAAGGAGTTTGTGGTCGAAACCCGTGACGGTACGGTCCTGGATAAAAAGGCGTTCCCGATCAAAGAAGAGGGGAAAGTCACCAGCGCCATCCTCATCGTGAGCGATATTACGGAGAAAATGACAATGCAGGCCGAAATGATGCAGGCAGGGCATATGGCCTCACTTGGCGAACTGGCGGCAGGCATTGCCCATGAGATCAACAACCCCATGACCGGCATCATCAATTATGGCCAGATTCTGGTCAATGAATGCAGCCCGGAAAGCATGGAAATAGATATCGGCAGGCGCATCGTCAAAGAGGGTGAAAAGATAAGCCGCATTGTCAGCAATCTGCTTTCCTACACCCGAGACAGGCGCAAGAGCAAAAGGCCGAACCATCTCCCGGTCATCCTGGAAGAATCAATTTCCCTCACCCAGGCCCAGATACGCAAGGAGGGCATCGCCATCAATATTGACGTCCCCGCCAGCCTGCCTGAGGTAAATGCCAATTTTCAGCAGATCCAGCAGGGATTTATAAATATTATCAATAATGCCCGCTTTGCCCTGAACGAAAAATATCCGGGGAGGCATGCGAACAAGCGCCTGGACATCAGCAGCGAGAGAGTCCTGATCGATGGCAGCCCCTTCGTACGAATAATTTTTCATGATCGGGGGACAGGGATTCCGGCCCATCAGCTCCCGATACTGACCAAGCCGTTCTTTTCGACAAAGCCCTTCAGACAGGGAACAGGACTTGGGTTGAATATTACGAAAAAGATAATCGCCGACCACGGCGGCACGCTCAACTTCGAAAGCATTCAAGGTGAATTCACCAAGGTCATCATCGACCTCCCAGCTCATTAAAGCGGTGAAGAGAGAAATATGACTGCAAAAATTCTTATAATCGATGACGAAGAATCCATCAGGTTCACCTTTGAAAGGTTTCTGAGGGCCGCAGGATATACGGTGGTCACAGCGGAAAGCTGTGCAGAGGCCATAGAGCAGTTTGCTCATTCAAGCTTCGATATGGTCTTTGCAGATATCATCTTGGGTGACGGAACCGGCATCGACATCCTGCGCGAAATCAAGTCCAGGGGGTTGATCTGCCCTGTCATCATGGTCACGGGAGATCCGGGCCTTGAAACAGCCACCGAATCCATACGTCTGGGTGCGTTTGACTATATCCCGAAACCCATCAATCAGGAATCGCTGCTCCACGCGGCCAGAACTGCGTTGAAATATAAGGCCATCAACGAAGAAAATGAAAAATTCCGGGCAAACCTGGAGGCCATTTTCAGAAGCGTCAAAGATGCCATCATCACTGTGAATGCAGATGGGGTGGTCATTGAAATCAATGAGGCGGCCGTCAGCATATTCGGATACTCGCCCAACGACAAGGGAAAGGCCTTTAACACCCTGCAGGGGACAGGCACCGAACAGTTGGCAAAGATCCTCGACGAGGCCCTCGGAACGGGAGAGCCGCTTACGGTTGATCGCATTGAGTGCCAGTCCGCCGACGGAACGACGCGGGTTGTCAGCGTCAAGACGTTTCCCCTTCTTACTCCTCAGGGGATACCGTCAGGACTGGTCATGGTTTTGAGGGACGACACCCGTGTCGTCGATCTGGAAAAGGCCCTGAACAATCAGCGGCAGTTCCATCGGATCGTCGGCAAGAGTGGGCCGATGCAGAAGATTTTCACTCTCATCAGCGCACTGTCCCAGGTACAGACAACGGTTTTGATTACAGGAGAGAGCGGGACCGGCAAGGAACTGGTTGCCGATGCACTGTACCAGAGCGGGGAACGCAGCAGTAAACCGATGATCAAGATAAACTGCTCGGCCCTGCCTGAAAGCCTGCTTGAAAGCGAACTCTTCGGGCATGTAAAGGGGGCGTTTACAGGTGCCATCAAAGACAACATAGGCCGCTTCCACAGCGCCAACGGCGGGAGCATCTTTTTCGATGAGATCGGCGAAATCACCCCCACTGTCCAGGTCAAGCTCCTGCGCGTCCTTGAAGAAAGGGAATTTGAGCGCCTGGGAAGCTCCACCCCGACCAAAGTCGATATCCGGCTGATTGCGGCGACAAACAAGGATCTCAAGGAAAAAGTCAGCTTGGGAGAATTTCGGGAAGACCTCTACTACCGGCTGAAGGTGGTCGAAATCAAGTTACCGGCCCTGCGGGACAGGCGTGAGGACATCCCCCTCCTGGTCAACCATTTCCGCAACAGCTTCAACGCTACGTTCAAAAAAGACATCAAGGAGGTATCTTCCGACGTGCTGAAGGCCTTTCTCAAATACCCCTGGCCGGGCAACGTTCGGGAACTCCATCACACCATGGAGCATGCCTTTGTCCTGTGCAACCATAATATCATTACCTTTGACCACCTGCCGCCGGACTTTATGGGCGGACGGGCGGGGCAGTCCCCCGAGGACAGGTATGAAGCCGACTCCCAGGCAATCCGCGCAGCCCTGACCAAGACCGCCTGGAACAAGGCCAAAGCGGCCCGACTTCTGGGGATCGATCGTGTGACCCTCTACCGAAAAATCAAACGGTTCAATATCATGCAGAGCAGCGCATTGGTATACGATGGCCGATAAGCGGACCCTATCGGCCATCGTATTTCTCAAATCCGGGCATTACCGGCCCGGATTGCCGACAATTGACGACCTATGCAAGGAAGGGGGAAAGGACCGTTATCAGCAGACTCGCAGTGTTTACAACCTCTGCGGCGTCGCTGCAGGCAGTACTCACATTTTTGATCTTCGCCGCCGCAGCCATCAATCGTGCGGCGGTATCGGTCAGTGCCTGGACAGCGGCCTGGGCTGAAACATCATCCAGATCCTGTTTCAGCTCCATGGCCCGCAGATCGGTCTGTTCGGCAATGAGCTGCCTGATCTGTTCATTAATTCCCGGAATATCCGCACCCGGCTGTTGAATCAGACCATTTAATTTTTTGATAGAGTCCTGAAGCGTCTGAATACCTGCCGCAGTAACGTCGTTTGGATCCATCGCGTACCCCCCTGATTGATTATTTACGATACGGATAGTTGCCCGATCATTTCACAACCGAAAGCAGAAATATCCCCTCTTATTTCTTTGCGCCAGTCCCGGCAGCGGCAGTCTTCGGTACCGCAGTCTTGGGCGCCGCGGTCCCGGCGGCAAGGGAGGCATTGAGCTGCTCGGCTGCAACTGCGAAATTCAGGCTCGCATTCAGAACAACAGGGGCCTGTCCCGTATCATTGGTCAAGGCTGCCGCCAGCTGCCTGTGGGCCTCGACCAGTGCAGAGATCGTCGCCCGCGGATCGCCGGCACGCGCCTGGTTGAAGGCAGCAACCTTAGACTCCAGGGCAGTGAGCCTGTCCTGGTATTCAGCCTGACTAAGCTTGCCGGCGGCGCCGGTCTCAAAGGGCTCCGCAAGACTGATCATATCATCCGCCATATGGGCAAGCTGCATCTGCCTGATGGATAACAGGGCATCGGTCATTGTCTTGCCCATCGCCGCGACAGACACATCCATGGCAGGCACGGAGGCCTTCAGTGCCCTGTACCGCTGTTCGTCGAGATATCCAGAAAGTCCCTGGCCGATAAGGTTTGTCGCAGAATCGATGACCGCAGCAGTTTGCGGCGCCTCCGGTGCAACCGCCGCGGTCGCAGTTGAAAATGTCCCCATTGCTGTGCCCAGATCCTGCGACGCCTGCTTAAGCGAGGTATCGTCGGCGGCATTGGTGACGGCAGTCAGGGCTGCCGCATAGATCTTCAAGGCATTGAAAACCTGGGCCGCCCTCGCCACCTGGGCCTGCAGCCTCAGATCATTCTGCGTCGTCTGAGTAAACGGAGAAGGGTCTCCGCTGAACGGCACGACGCCGCATTCCGGCAAGCCCGGAGGGAGCGCATTGGCATCCAGACAACCCTCCTGCAGGGTCAGCCGCGTCTTTGCCTTCACATAATCAGCCTGTTTGTCCTGAAGAACCAGACCGGACAGAGACTGCTGGCCACTCTGATAACTCGCCACTGTGGCATTGACACCCGTACTGAATCCTGAGATCTCCTGATTGTAGACATACGGAGAACAGGCGGATATCCCCCCCAGGCAGATTGCCGCTACCGCCATGGTTCCGATTCTGTTTTTAACGCTTCCCCACCAAGAGTGACATGCCATATTACCCTCATACGGAAGAGATCAGATTTTCGACAAAAGACCTGTTCGAAGCCTGCCGCCATCACTCAGGCCAACAATTCTGCAGCACTGCATATTCTCACAGCCCCCCTGACGGGCTCTCTGGCGATGCCTTTAAGCCGGGTCAGACAGCCCCCTCCAACTGCCGGGGAGGAAAGACGATATCCTTCCAAAAATACACCCTTCCTTCGGGCATAGTTCCGCCTTCCATGGCCGCCTTGTTTCGAACCGCCTGCTCTTTGAAAACGGTGAAGGCGTCATCCGGTTTGCCAAGCAGGGCCCGGGCATCATCAACGGAGATCTGGAGATGCTCCGCCCAGAGCTGCGCCATCCAACTCTTTATACGCCCGACATCCGTGAAGGCGATATTCATTTCAGAGTGGAACCACATGCTGGTAAAGGCGATATTGGCGGATCCGCCGGTCATGAGAGCCCAATCGGCCCCCAAAACCACCATGGTCTTAGAGTGGATGTAGGTCTCGCTGTTGATAACCTTCCCCTCCTGGCGGGGATCAGGCCTGCTGTTCCCCAGGGTCAGCAGGGCCACATTGTCCTGGCCTTCAACCAGGGGCGACGCGAGCGAGTAGCTTCCCATGCTTTCCAGCATGCTCTCGACCTTCCCGGCCATGGTCCCCTCATCAGGTTTGGAAGTCAGCAGAGCCAGGACCTTGGCGCCCCGCAGAGCGGCCTCATGAATTTCGGAAATAATCCCATGATCAAAAAAATACTGGTCTTCAATATAAATCAGATCCCCGGCCCCGGCTGCGCCCAGGGCATTCAAATAAAACTCCCTGATCCCCCTGTCCCCCCGCTCTGTGCCGGGATAGGTGTCCGGGGCGATGGTCCGCAGGACCTGAAGCTCAATCCCATCGGGAACTTGTGGAATCTGTTCGGCGGTCACCGACGCTACGGCATCGGTCGTCACATCTGCATGGCTGATGCTTGCACCATTATAGCGTTGAATAAAATTGGCCAGGATATCGCCCACGGCAGGCCCGGTGATCTTGTAAAAAATATCATGCAAGGGAGGCGTCTGCTCAAGCCCCTGCAACGGATCCTTTCCCTTCGCCACCCGGCGCGCATCCAGGGAATCGTGGGCCTGGGTATCCCAATAGGCCTGGACCGGGTTGATGCCGCCGACAAAGGCCACCACGCCGCCGGCGCCGTCATCCATGATATAGGTCTTCTGATGATGGCAGCCGAGATCGGCCGGAAACATCAGGGGAAAGGGCTCAAAATGGCCGTGCGGGGACTGATACCAGCCGTGATAGCCTTTTGCGGTATCCCAACGGGCCTGGATACTTCCCGGTCCCTGATTGACGCCCGGAATCGTCGCCGGAGAAGGATCCGGAATGGTGTCAGGGGTATGGAGAGCAGGCTCCCACACGACTATGCGGACATCGACCCCCTGTCTTTGCTGGTTTCTGAAAATATCGAAAAGGCCTTCTCCGGTTTCCGGAACCAGCAGAAAATCCTGGGCACCGAAGGAAATAGTTGAGTAGATAAATGTTCTGGCGCAGTAAAAGGATGTGGCTATCTCCCGGTAGGCCGCCTGTCCGTCGATAAAGATTTCAAGGCCGTTTCCCTGCCGCGACGGATAGGCTCCCTGCGCGGCCCAGAGCGGCGAAGGGGCATTGTTGTCAGTGGGCATTGCTGTGGTCTCCCGGGAAAATGTTTTTGTTGCCGCCTGCGGGCCTGCCCCTGCGGATATCCTGAAATGCACCTCCTGATATCCGGGATCGACGGACGCACGGATTACAGAACCGTATCGGCAGTCTCCACTGCCGGGCCAAGGCCATTCGAGAGGCCGTAAGCACTGAACCAAGCGCATTTTTTCACTGCAGCCCAGAGGGCAGCGGCGGGAGATTTGGCCAAAATCCCCCAGAAAAGAGCTGCAAAATCGACGCCAGCAGGAGCTAATTCGCATCCAGTCATTAATTCGCAATGATTTCAAAATATTAACAATCAATTCCCCCTAAGGCCGACTTCGACATCCGGATGGAATTTTTCTCTTATCCGGCCAAAATCAGAAATATTTCCGGATATACGGATCGCCAGCCCCTCCGCCGGGATCATCGGCTGATGAGGGGCCTGGCAAAAATACACGGCCTGGCCGGGAAATAGACAGCCAGTCGCCCGGCTATCGTGTACCATGAGAATTGCGTTCCTGAACCGCAATGCCTTCTGATCTCCGCGACAGTCGGCACGCACAGCTTTTGCAGGAGAAAACTGACTCCACCAACAATCCGAAATTTCAATCATCACATCACGGGCAAGGAGACACGACCATGAATTTTGACACGGCATTTGACGATCTGCTGGGCAATGAGGGCGGTTATGTCAATAATCCGGCGGATCCGGGCGGGGAGACCAACTGGGGGATCACCAAAAAAGTTGCCCAGGAAAACGGCTATACAGGGGCCATGCAGGACATGAACAAACAGACGGCCAAGGCCATCTATGCCAAGCTGTACTGGTTGCCGCAGTTTGACTCGCTGCCCTATCCGCTGGCCTTCCAGATATTCGACGCTGCAGTTAACAGCGGCACGGCCACCGCCGTCCGATGGCTGCAGAAGGCCGCTGGAGTCACCGACGACGGCAATTTCGGACCGCAGACCCTCGCGGCGGTACAGGCCATGGATCCGCTCAAACTCATCATGTTCTTCAATGCCACCCGTCTGGATTATTATACCGGCCTGACGACATGGCAGACCTTCGGCAAGGGGTGGACACACAGGATTGCGGCAAATCTCAGAAAAGGCGCCGCATAGCTCCCGGTTCCGGGAAAAAGACGACCAGGCTCCCTCACAGCCCCCTGCCGAAATCGAGGACAACGGAGGCGACGGAGATTGAGGTTTGCTCCTGGATCAGGTCACGGCCGGATGAATGAAATGGCAGATAAATGAGGTCTGTCTGCTGCGACCGGACGGCAATGGAAGGCAAATGGGGCAGAAAATGCCTTTTATCCAGGGTCAGGTCGGCAAGGATGGTCTTTGTCGCCTGCAAGGCCTCGGAGGACGGCAGGGTCACAGGATACATGGTCCCGGCCATCTCCTGCCCTCCGGCCGGAATCCGGCCCTGGGAAAGGGTCATGCTCCTGGCCAATTGGAGGAAAAAGTTCGGCCGTATCTTGAAGGCCGGAGCCCAGAAGCTGAGCTCCAGACTGTCATGTTCGCCGGTGACCACCACCGGCTGGTTGGTCAGGCGCAGGAGATCGCCGAAATGCGCCAGCCGCACCCCCTCCACCGTCGGACTGATCCGCCAAAAGGGCAGATACCGGCAGTTGTCCTCTCCCCTTCCGGATTTAAGGAGCTGCCAGCTCACCTGCTGGAAGGCCCCGTCCTGTACCGTCCAGAGAGATTCGCAGGTGGTGCAGGACAGGACCAGGCTATCATGTTCGCCGGTCAGCGTCCCGGCGCAATGCGGGCAGACGGTGGCCAGAAAACGCGGCGACCATTCCGGCTGGTATCCCGCCGCCTGCGGCATCATACCGGCAAGCGCATCGCCCTTCCCCAGCGGTCTGTTCACGACGGCGTCGTACAGTGAACCGCTCTGAAGGTAGAGGGGGAGATAGATACAGCTGACGGTTTCTCCTATAAAGGCACGATGATAGGGGGAAACCATCGGCTGGTTTGAGGAGATCATCCCCGCCAGCATGGAGGCCTTGGTGAAGACCGTTGAGATCTTGTCGGTCTGTTTGAAAAATTTTCCGCAGATCCTCTCGGTAACCGGAAGGATCTTCATGGCCTGCGGCCTCAGTCCCAGAGAAAGGGGGAGCAGCGGGGCCTCTGCTCCCACATGAGTCGTATCAATAACCTTATGCTCGACCTGCACTCCCTGGCAGGAAAAGACATTGCCCTTGAAACGAAAATAGGGCATGTAGAAAAGATCCTCGCGGGCAATAGACGGCGGGGCCTTATCAGGAAGGACAAAGCGCGAGATTCCTGCGGAGGCCAGATAATTGCCCATGTCGCAAAAGGGACATTTGAGCAGCCGATCTGTCTCATGCAGTTCTATAGGTGCCCCGCAGGAAGGACAGCTCTGTTCGATGGACAGATCCATATATCCCTCTTGATGCCTTGATTATGAAGACAGCCTCCGCAGCCGGACCGGACACCCCGGACAGGGAGACAGTATCCTGATCAGCTCACACGATTTCCGCAATGATTACAGAACATCGCCCCGGGGAGATTCTGGGCCTGGCAATGCGGACAAATCACTGATGCAGGCATACTGCCGGCGGGCTTCCCGCATTTGGGGCAGAACTTCGCATGGGGCATCAGATTTTCTCCACAGTTTCCGCACTGGCTGAGCACAAGCTGCTGATGCCCGCAATAGGGGCAGAAGTTGGCATCGGCCGCGATTGCATGGCGGCAATCCGAACAGCTTGCCTGGGCCTGCGCCGTCGGTTCGACGGTCCCGCCTCCTCCTGCGAAGCCCCTGGAAAACATGGCCGGCATCATAAGACCCATGCCCATCCCGATACCTGCCCCCGCCTCACCCTGTCCTGAAGCCACCTTCTCCATAGCCATGGCCGCCTTCATTTTCACAAACTTATCCATGTCGTGAATAACATTCATGCGGCTCTGGTCATCGATTGCCTTCTGCACCTCTTCAGGCGGAGTAATGGAGGTAATATAGAGTTTGCTGAGCCGCAGCCCGAAGTGTGCAAAATCCACGCTTAATTTTTCCTGCAACGCTTTGGAGAACACATCGAACTTCCCAGGAAGATTGAAGAGCGAGTCCAGGTGCTCACCCAGATAATCGTTAAACCGGGAGACGATTATCCGTTTCAGATAGGCCGAAATGTCCTCCGTCGTGTATTTTCCCATAGTGCCGACCATGGAATTGATGAAGAGCACAGGCTGCACGACCTGCATAGTATACATGCCGTGGGCACGCAATCGGATCAGCCCCAGCTCGGAATCTCTGAAGGCCACCGGATCGGGAGTGCCCCATTTCAAGTCTGCGAAATATTTCAGGTTGACCATATAGACCTCGGCGCGCAACGGGCTCTCACCCCGCCAGGGAAGAGACAGAATCTTGGTCAAAATCGGCAGATTGCCGGTTTTCAGGGTATGCAGGCCGGGGCCGAAGGCGTCGCAGGCCTTCCCTTCATAAAAAAGTATACCGGCCTGACTCTCCCGGACGGTCAACTGCGCCCCGAATTTGATCTCCCCCGAGCCGCTTTCCGGCAGACGGTGGGCAAGCTCCTGCCCCGACTCATCAAACCATTCAATATTTTCGAGAAACATACCGCCGTTAAATGTATTCATCCATACCCCTCTTCTCGTGATTCCGACCTCTCGGCAGCCAATGAAGAAATCCTCTCTGAAAAATCATAGTATATGGACTGAGGACCGCCGTCAAGAGCCAGCGCCGGCCCTGCTGTCCGAATACCAGTTTTAGGCCCCCTTACACCATGGAGATTTCCCTGCCGCTCTGCCGTCCCGTCATCAATACCGGTGCAGAGGGATAGAGTCACCGTCCCCGGAATCGTTCGCAGATCCCCATTCTTTCCAGAAATCTCATTACGCCGCAACAGCAAGGAACGAAAACAACATTGAGTCATCCTCACGGTAATATAATTTGTAATCAGACATACCAATGCATACTATCACAAAATACCAGACAAAACCACTTCACCGGCATGGCCGAACCAGGCCAGCCGGCGGCAACGGACCATTAAAGTTCGTGACTTCGACAGGACAGGGTCCTGCTCTTACAAGACTGCCCAAGGAGTCGGAATGCCTCCTTTCCAGGCATCAGAAGAATCCTCTCTCACTGTTTTCAAGGATAGATTATGGACCTGTTGAAAAAAAATCGTATCTGCCCCGTTGAACGGGCAGGAGGACTTGACAATACCATCCGCCGATGGCTGCAGACCCCTCACAAAATCCTGCAGCCATACGTCCATACGGGAATGACCGTTCTGGACCTGGGCTGCGGGCCAGGATTTTTTTCCCTGGAAATGGGTAGGCTTGTCGGCCATTCAGGGCGGATCATAGCCGCGGATGTCCAGCAGGGAATGCTGACAAAGGTTCAGAAGAAAATCAGGGGAACCGATCTTGAGGACCGTATCACCCTGCACCAGTGCGGGCAGGACCGGATCGGAATAGCCGGTCCGGTTGATTTCGTGCTGGCATTCTATATGCTTCATGAAGTCCCCCGGCAAGACGCCCTGTTCGGGGAAATGACGACAATCCTGAAAATCGGCGGCAAGATGCTTATCGTCGAACCGCCGCTCCACGTATCCCGGCAGGAGTTCGGCAAGACCCTGGAAATCGCCCGAGGCGCAGGATTCGCTGTGATGGATGGACCGAAGATCCTTTTCGGCAGGACAGCCATCCTCACAAACTCTCAAGAGGTTTGAATCACTCAGAGTGCGCTGGACAGTTACTCGGCATTGGTTTCATCAAACAAATGAAGCCCTTGAAGGATAAGGGAATCGATGTTTGCTTCGACAACGATATCATCATCGGTCAGCGGTGATGAATCGACAAAGGTAAAACTCCCTGTCTTCCAGGTCAACGTCTCAAAGAGGGTTTCTTTAACCTGCGCATGGAAGATTTCGACAAGCTCCGAGAGCTGCATATAGCCGTTTTCAACCACAATCGAGCCGAGTTTTTTCCATTTGGCCAGAGACTTCTGATCGGCAAGACAGATATTCAACTGGTCGAGGGTAATGAACCCCGAATCGAGGAAGATCTGGCCTATTTTTTTCCGGCTCTCTTGGGAAAACCCATAGTTAAACTTCCCCTTCGCGAAGATGAAGTAGGCCGTACCACGATGGCCGCGGATGACAAGCTGCCCTGAAAGTGAGGCAAGCCCGATCATCTGGAACAGGTTTGCCGGCGAGAGCAGGCTCAGGTCTCCCTGAAAAGAACGTTTGCTGTGCATTCCTGAATTCAAGTATTGAAAAACAAGGATTTCCTATTGATGAGAGAGTTATTTCAGATCACCAGTATACTTTGGAAAATAATAAAAACAAGAGCACGGGAAAAATTCCACCTCAAAGGCCGGCCATTAAAAAGAGAGGCCGGACTCATCCTTTCAGAAACGACGCCAGCAGATCCCGGTGATTTGACCGGTCCGCAGGCTTTTACGGGAAGAGCAGACAAGACCGGAATTGGCGAAACGACAATTTTTATAAGACAGCGACAACGGTCTTCAGCAGGGCCTTATTCATCTCCTTCTGCCGATTTTTTCTCCAAAGGCAGATAGAGAGAAAATTTCGTCCCTTCGTCCGGGATGCTTGTACATGAAATAGAGCCGCCGATATCCTTGACGGTCTTATACACTATTGACAGGCCAAGGCCGGAGTGTCCATCCCCCTTTGTCGTGGCCAGCGGTTTGTATAGATTTGTCACCACTCGCTCAGGCAATCCCGGGCCTGTATCCTCGACTATAACCTCAATTCCATCTCTTGCCGGGACGGTATTTCCACGGCTGCCTTTTAAAAGCATCGCTGTCCTGACCCCGACGCTGCCGCCGCTGTCCATGGCTTCAGCTGCATTTTTGAGCAGATTGAGCATAATCTGCTTGAGCGCGTCACGGGACGTCATAATCTGCGGGAGCCCCGCCTCAGGCCGAAAAACGATTTCCGGCCCAGTTGCCGGAAAAAGCGATGTTTTGACCATACGGATTATATCATCTATGGTCCCGTTGACATCGGTCAGCTCAAACCTGGCGACGGCGGCCTGGGACAGCACGTCCATATGCCTGACCATGGAGGAAATACGGTTGATTTCCTCGCCAATTATCCTCAACTCGTCTTGAATTTCGTTTTCCCGGGCAAGCTTCAGGCCCATAACTGCAAGACAGTTCATAATGATCCCCATCGGATTGTTTATCTCATGCGCAAATTTCCGAGCGGTCATCGATATCGCGGCCATCCGTTCAGCCTCAACCTCTTCGGCCTTCTGCTGCTCCATCTTTTCCAGGTACAGACAGAGACCGACCTGCTGCGCCAGCATACGGAGGACGCGGCTGTCACTCTCAGAGAGAGAAGCGTCTGCTTCCGGAAGCCCCAGGAGGATGACGCCCTCCGGCTGTTTGCCGGCAAGCAGGGGGACCAGCATAACCCTCGTGCATCTGAAGGCCGCCAGCACTTGCTTATCGGCCATGACATCCAGGTTGTCCCCAGCGTCCAGATACATCACGGTCGATTCACGAAAGGCCTTTACGATCAGGCTCGTACTCCCATTCACCGAAAGGGTCATTCCCTGGCTCAGACTGTGCAGGGGGCTGGCTGCGGAGGTCAGGCCTCTTAACCGCATCTGATCCTTGTCCGACAGGAAAAAAAGTACCTTTGTCAACCCAAACAACAGGCGTACCGACTCTTCGAAGACAGAAATGACTGCATCGCTCTCGGCAGCCCGGATAAGATCCTCAAGGATTCCAGCCAGAAGAGCGACGCTCTTCACCCGCTCAGCCAGGGCGGTCTGCGCCGATGCCTTCACCGCAGGGACCTCTTCAAGCCCCATGCCGTCCGATGTTTCCCGAGAGACGGAGGGGCCTCTGTCTCCTCCGGACGGGGCAGGACTTTCAGGGGTGCTATCGACGGCAGAGGGCTGCACGATCCGGATATTCAGATCCTGAGCAACCTGTCGCACTTCCTCGCCTGCGTCGGCAAGGATATCCTGAAGAGTATTGCTGCGCAGCCCCAGCAACTGATCGCCCACGGCATAATCCCGCTCGCAGGCCTGCGCAGTCTCCTTCAGCAGATTGGCGACATAGACAATTTTGACCAGGGGAAAGGCCTCTTTCATCTGATCGGCAGGGCCATGATGATATTGTATGGCATCAGCCATCAACGAATTCAGTTTCCAGGCATGAACCAGCCAGAATCCGGCCTCGCAATGGGAAACACCGATCGCCTGAATTTCCGCATTGATCACCTCCTGACCATCACCGCCCCCGGCAAGAATCGTGTCATACTCCCTGGGAAAGGCAGTAAGGAGAACAAGCCGACCGATATCATGCAGCAGGCCCGACAGATAGGCCTCATCAGGACTGCTAAACCCTGTTTTTTTGGCAATACGTCTGGCGAGAGTGGCGCACATCAGTGCATCCCACCAGAATGCCCCCATATTGAACCGCTTGCTCTCAAATCGTTTTTGAGGGAATAACTGATAAACTGCCGTGGTGACTGCCAGGTTTTTTATACTGTTGCGGCCAAGGTAGACAACAGCCTGTTCCACACCGGTGAAGGTGCGATTCAGGCCGTAAAAGGACGAATTGACCAATTGCAGGACCCTGGCGCCCAGGGCCGGATCTTTCTGTATTATGGAGGCTATTTCTGCCAGCGACGCAGCAGCATCATCAAAGGCTTCCAGAAGCCTTAAAAGCACCTCAGGAAGAGCCGGAAGGTTCCCGGATCTCTTGATCCGGTTGAAGACATTGTCTTTGATTGTCATACGATCAGCTCACGAAATCTGCGGGAATTGCCTCTCAATACACCCTGTACAGGGTACATCCAACTCGCCTGCAGATCGGCAGTCACATTCAACTCATTGGTTACACCCGGATTCAGGAACATAGCCAAACAACCAGAAGTAGGATATATCCTATAAGAATTTTTATCAATACCATATTGAGCAAGGACGTAATTCCGCCATCTTTATAATCCGAAAAAACAGGCCCCTTCACAGAGGCCCCTCTTGCAGAGGTACAGAGTTGACAATATTACCACAATAAGTAAATGATTTTTTGATTTTTTATACTGCCCCCTTAAAAGTCCTCCAGCTTGCTTGATTTAAATATTCTATTAATGATATAAGTATTTCATTGATAAAACCGGCGGCCCCCTCTGTTACTCGAGAGGGCCTCAAAGATGAGGATCGCTCCCCGAACATCCGCAATGTCCGGGCTGCACCTGCAGCTGACCGAAACAGTAAAGGCTGCCAGCGTATCCCTCCACTTCCGGAAGGCATGATCAATCAGAGACCGACGGACGAGTTACGGCCGTTATTGGTAAAGCGGCCGCATTGTTTTTTGACGGTCAAAGTCTTTACTGTCAACTGGGGCGAAGTACCGACAAGGAGTCAAATATATGGCGGATGCGGAAATTATCAAAAAGAGACGGACCCTGCAGGAAACCATGAATTTCCTGGCCGCTCTGTCGGCAGGTATCGAGCCGATCCTGGGACGCGGCGCGAACAGCATGACCATGTCGGCCGGCCGAAATCTCGGACGAAAATTCTCGGCTCATGCCAAGACCACCGATGACCTGCTCGAAGCCCTCAACGAGGTCAAGCGGGTCCTGATCGAAAACAACTGTCTGTGGGGCTTTGAACCGTTTAAACCAGCCGGACAGGCTGAACTGGTGACCATAAACGCGCAGGGCTCCCGGCAGATTCTCCTCGTCTTTCGAGACTGTATGATCCGCCAGGCCCTGTTTCGTTTCGGGCATCCGCAAATGGGTTCTCTTTGCAACATGATGTATGGCTTCTTTGCCGGTTCCCTGGAGACCATCATGACGAAAAAAGCGACCCTCGAGATCAAACATGCCGGCGAAAACGCCTGTTTAAAACTCTTGACCATTGAATCCTAACCAGCAGGGCTGGACCAGACTGGGCCTGGCACAATCAAACATGAGAGCACATCACTTCAGCAAGGCGCGGCCACTGCTTCTGGGAAGATTTTCATATACATCACTGCTAATAATCTGCCGGGAAATCGAATAATGAATAATGGGAAAATTCGACTGAATACCGAATGGTTATGCGATTGCGGCGGCTGCCATGTCGCCCTTGTCGATCTGCATGACAAGATCCTGAATGTCCTTGAAGCCGTGGAGATCCAGAAGTGCCCGGTCCTGACCGACGTGAAAGAGTATCCGGAAGCCGACATCGGAATCCTTACCGGATCGATCCGGACCGAACATGACCGGCACGCAGCACTTGAAATGAGAAAGAAATGCAAGAAGATTATAGCCCTCGGGACCTGCGCGGTCTACGGCGGACTGCATGGAGCCGGTCTGGCGCATTCCCGGGAGGAGATCATGGACACCGTCTATCGCAGGACGCCGACCACAAAAACCGATTTCATCCCCGATGCGGGCGTAACCGGCCTGGAAAAGATCGTGACCCCTGTGGACGAAATTATCGATGTCGACCTGTATCTGCCCGGTTGCCCGCCGCATGCCCATTATATCTTTGAGGCATTAACGGATCTCATCGAGGACCGGGAGATAAAAACGCGTCAGGAGACGGTCTGCTCCGGATGCAGACGAATCATGAAAAAAACCGATATATCGGCCATCAGGAACAACAATGACAGTGCCCTTGACGACGAGGTCTGCTTCTTGAGTCAGGGCCACATCTGTCTCGGATCCGTCACCCTTGACCGCTGCCTGGCGCCCTGCCCGAACCATGGCATCATGTGTACCGGCTGCGCCGGCCCCACCATGCAGATCCTGACAGAACCGACTCATGATATCCGTACAGAGGTAAGTGACCGGATGTCCCGCCTGACAAAGATCGACGCTGCAGATATCAGAAAACATATGGAAAAATCAGCAAAGACACATTACGCCTATGCGATGGCGACAAAGATGATCGGTAATAAACCCACCTTCCTGATCCGGAAATGGATTGCCGAAGTGGAGGATCAGAGATGACCACAACCATAACGATAGATCCGGTAACCCGTATTGAAGGGCATGCCCGCATCCTGCTGGAATGTGATGCCACCGGAGCTGTGGAGAAGGCCCATTTCTGCGTGAACGAGCTGCGCGGTTTTGAACGCATCCTGGTCGGCATGGAGGCCCATACGATGCCGCAGATCACCGCCCGGATCTGCGGCGTCTGCCCGACCGCGCACCATCTCGTCGCGGCAAAGGCCCTGGACAGGGCTGCGGGCGTTGAGCCGCCTGTCGCGGCCAGGCTGCTGCGGGAACTCATGTATATGGGGCACATGATCCATTCGCATGCCCTTTCGCTCTTTGTGCTCACCGGGCCGGATCTAGTCTTCGGCCTGGACGGGGCCCCTGCCACCAGAAATATCGTCGGCATGGTGGAGACGACCCCCGATCTGGCCAAAAAGGGACTTCGTCTGCGAAGTCTCGGCCAAAAGATAAACGAGACCATCGGCGGCCGGGGCATTCACCCGGTCACCGCAGTTGCAGGCGGAATCTCCTTTCGGTTGAACGACGCCCAGCGCAGCCGTCTGCAGGAACTGACCGCCGAGGCCGTGACGCTGGTGACGGAACTGTTCGGCAGGACCAAAGGGCTCTTGGAGGATTTTCTGCAAAAGTATCCATCCCTGCTGGAGAAAATCAACTCTCCGACCTGGTATCTCGGCACGGTCAACGGCGGCAGGCTTAATTTCTATGACGGCAACCTGCGGGCAATGGATGCAGAGGGCAGGATCAGATCCGAATTTTCGGCAATCGATTATGCCGGGGTGATGGCCGAAAGAGCGGTATCGAGGTCCTACGCGAAGGAGGTCTTCCTCGACATTGACGGCAACGAACATCTTTACCGGGTGGGGCCTCTTGCCCGGATCAATGTTGCCGACGGAATGGAGACGCCGCTTGCCGAGGCCGAATTCGCGACTTTTCGGAAAAATTTCGGCAGGCCCTGCCATAATGCAATCCTGCAGATCTATGCCAAATTGATCGAACTGATCTCCGCCTGCGAAAAGGCGCAGATGATCGTCAATTATCCTGCGCTGCAAGGCGAGACTCGCGTTGCAGCACACTTCACAGGCGGACGGGGAATTGCCCACATCGAGGCGCCGCGCGGCACCCTGATCCACGATTACGAGATCGATGAACGGGGTATTGTCAGGAAGGCGAACATGATCATTGCCACCCAGCAGAATACCGCAGCCATCAATGCCTCGCTGAAGGAGGGGGCAGATGCAGTTCTGGGAGAAGGAAGTGACGAGGCCATCCTGAACCGTCTGGAATTCATTGTCAGGTGTTACGATCCCTGCCTTGCCTGCGCCACGCACGCCCTGGGCAGGATGGAGATGGATGTCGAGATCATACGAAACGGGCGGACCGTCAGAAGAATGAGGAGGGACTGAAGAGATGCTGGAAATGACCATTCATGACAAGTCATGCAGAGGCTGCCGGTTCTGCCTCGATGTCTGCCCCACGGATTGCTTTGTCTTTAACGAGGAGACCCAGAAGGCGATGGTGGCAAAGGTGGACAACTGCATTGCCTGCCTCAGCTGCACGTCCATCTGCCCTGCCGCTGCGATCACCCACAGAAATCATCATGTGGTGGCAAACTTTTACCGAAATATAAATTTCAGCCGCCGTATGGAGAAATTTTTATGATCCCCCCCAGCGAGTTGCAGCTTAAAGCTGAAGATTACGATATGGCCTTCACCGAGGTCAGCTTCCTCCTGGACATGTTCGTCAGCACTATTGAGGCCTTCATCGGAAAATCGACGCCATCGCTGGCGGTTGCAGCAGGCAGAAAAATGGCTGCGAACCTGCCGATCTACCTGGAAGATCCAAGCCCTGAGAATGCCCTTGACGCCCTCGTCGGCTTTTTTCGCCAGCAGCAGATGGAAATCCAGGGGAGTTTTAAGGGGGCGGAAGGGCTCCTCGCCCTTGATCACTGTCCGATCCGGAGCGTCTGCCTGGCCAGGAAGATGGAGCTGGACGGGCATGTCTGCCAGATGTTCCACTATTATATCGCCGGCATAATGGCAGAACTTACAGGCCGTCCCGTCAGGCCGAGGACAGTCGGCACGGGAGAGCGGTGCTCGTTTGCCCTTCTTTTCAGCGGGGTGCGGAAATAGGCAATGGCTCCTGCCCTGATCGTCTGCATAGGCAACGAACTGGCCGCCGACGATGGCGCCGGCCAGGCCGTCTATCTGGCCCTGAAAGAGACAAGGCTGCCAGAAGGGACGCGCCTGGAGTTTCTGGGTGTCGGAGGCATGAATCTCCTCGAAACGTTCTCGGGCGAAGACCATCTTGTGGTCGTTGATGCTGTACAATTCGGGGCAGCACCGGGCACGGTCCACACCCTGGATTGGGACCGGATCCCGTCCCTCGGTCAACGACCGGTCAGTGGCCACGGCATCGGCATCCGCGAGGCCATTGAGGTTGGACGGCGACTCTATCCCGAAAAGACTCCAAAGCATGTCCATCTGATCGGAATCGAAGGAAAATGCTTCAATACTCTTGGCGCCGGTCTTTCCGCTGAGGTCGCCGGTGCCCTTGATGCGGCGGTAAAGCAGATTACCGATCTTCTCGGAGGTCTGCAGCCGGCCTGAACGGAAAGCCAGGCCAGACCGTCCTCACAGAGAAGCAATTCTTTGAATTTCTTTTGAATTCTTCTTAATTGCTATTCTGATCCAACCAAGATTTGTCTCCTTGTCCGCGACGATAACCAGAAAGGCTTCGGCACCGACAGGTGCAAACATAACCGGACCATTATTATATTCGATCATAGTCATGGTAAGCTCTCCCTGTCCGAGTTGATTGCCCATGGATTCCGCAGAACCGAAACCACTGGAAGCTATGGCTCCGATCATCTCGGCATCAATTCCCTTACGGGCAATGTTATCCAGCAAAAAGCCGTCCCGCCCCACGAGGCAAGCAGTGTGAACGCCGTCAATGTTGGTGAATTCTGCCAAAATTTTCTGAATATCTGTCATGGTTGGTTCCTCTTCTGTTGGTGGTGGGTTATCTATAATTTTTTCCCCGAACATCTCTTCCTCATCCGCGTCGGGGGCATTGTTCTCATCCAGCCACGACACTGAACTTTCTGTTGCCTCATCGGGACCGGCCGGCGCCGGACCCTCCCGCCCTTGGCCATCATCCAGGCTGACCGTCGATCTCAACAGCAGCGACTCAAGACTGTTGGTGATGCTGGTAAGGGGTGATGAGACCCCTTTTATATTTTGCAGCGTTCCTCCCTGAAAGGTGAGAATTTTAAAAAAGGCATTCTCTCCGCTTTCCTCGCCACAGGTAGCGTGTACCGCCTCTCCATTATCAAAGTAGATCATTCCCTCCTGATCCATGGTGGTCACCTTCAGGGCTGCCGTGGACTTTGAAAGGCCATTGAATTGAACGATATCAAAGAGTTCAATACTGTCGATGGTTCCCTGAAACCCCTCCTTCTGCTGCAAGACCTCTTCGACTATGGTCCGCATGGTTTGAATATCAAAAGGTTTTTCGATAAATCTAAGACAACCTCGTTTCATGGCCTCATGTTCAAAGGCGTTCGACGGATAAGCCGTCATGACAATAGCCCTCGTCTTCGGATATTGGTTTTTTATCTCGATGAGCAGATCGAGGCCGCTGATTCCCGGCATGGTGATATCGGTGATAACCAAATGAAACATGCCGGCGCTGAGGAAGGTCAGGGCTTCTTCGCCGGAACGGGCGACCAGAATTTCTGCCTCGGGGAGGCTTTTGCTCAGGTTTTTCTGCAACATCCAGAGCATATTTTCTTCGTCATCGACGACCAGTATTCTTTTCATTGGCTGCCCCTGATCGAGCACCTTTTCGGTTGGAGTGTCTTTTTTTTGGAGCTTTTTATAAAAGTCTGAAATGTAGCTCATAACAATCGCCTCGAACAACGATGTTTCTTGTTTTGAATGGATTGCCTCTCATTAGGTTATCCCTGTCCAAAAGGGCCTTACTCAATATCCTTTACAAAAACTATTCCAGGACTCCGCCGACTGGCGATACGGCAAAAAAAACGGCTTAACAATATTGAATTATTGAATTCTCAAGAAACAAGCCGGCACCCCGGGCCTGCGGAGAAGGTGGTCGAAAATGAATCAACTGATCGGAAATTGGTCAATCTGAAGTTTTTCTCTGAGAGTGGTCCGGGAAATGCCAAGAATTTTCGCCGCCTGCGACTTGTTATTGTTCACCGCCTTGAGGACCTTGGAAATATACCGTTTCTCAATCTCTTTCAAGGGAAGGTCAAGTCTGTTTTCAGCGCCACCGGTAAAGACAGCATCCTGGTGGAGGCCCGACAGAGAAATCCACCCGGATTTACAGAAAATGACTTCGCGTTCGACCATATTGCGCAATTCCCTGATATTCCCCGGCCAGGCATGTTTCAGCAGAGCCGCGGAAGCCGCAGCAGTGAAACCATGAATCGTTCTCTTGAATTCCCTGGCGAATCGATGAAGGAAATAGTCAGCCAAGAGCAGGATATCATTTTCACGGTCCCGCAAAGGAGGGAGGGCAATGGGGATGATGTTGAGCCGATAGTATAGATCGCCCCGGAAATTACCCTGCCTGATCTCCCTGTCCAGATTGCTGTTGGTGGCGGCAATGATGCGGACATTGATCGCAATATCCGTCAAGCCTCCGACCCTCCTGAAGACGGAATCTTCAATGAGACGCAACAGCTTGGACTGGAGTGATACCGGCAGGTTGCCGATCTCATCCAGGAACAGGGTGCCGCCATCCGCTATTTCGACCAATCCCTTTTTATCCGCCCGCGCATCAGTAAACGCCCCCTTCTCATAGCCGAAAAGCTCGGATTCAATAAGATTGGCGGCGAGAGTCCCGCAATCAACCTTCACAAAAATTCCGCCCTTCGGCTGCTGCACATCATGGATGGCCCGGGCGACCAGTTCCTTGCCGGTCCCGGTCTCTCCGGTAATCAGGACCGGTGCATGCACCTCCGAAGCGGACAGGATCTTTTCCTTCACCGCAAGCATGGCCCTGGAAGAACAGATGATCGTGTCAAGGCCCTTGTCCTGGTGATCGAGAAGCGCTTTTTTGGCAATGATCCTGGATTGCATTATCCGGTGCAGAATAGCCTTGAATTCGACTATCTCGAAGGGTTTGACGATATAATCAACAGCACCCTCCCTCATTGATATCACTGCAGATTTCGCATCATTGGTGCCCGTGAGCATAACGATGTCGACATCGGCCGCAATATTCTTCAAAGAGCCGATCAGCTGGATGCCGTTACCATCCGGCAGGCCAATATCCAGAAAAATAAGGTCTACTATATTGGACCGCATGATATCGGCGGCCTCTTCTCCGGTCGAGGCGGTAAGAACGCTATATCCCTCTTTTTTTATAACATGGGCCAAGGAATAACGAAGATCCTCCATATCATCAACGATAAGCACGGCACCCATTATTCCGGTATCCTGAAAAAGAGAGTAAACGTTGCCCCCTGCCCTTCCACACTGTCGACGAGAATCGCTGCTCCGTTTTCCTTGAGCGTCCGATACACGATGGAAAGGCCGAGACCTGCGCCCTTGTTTTTGGTAGTGAAAAACGGTTCGAAGGCTTTTTCCATCGTCTCCACAGACATACCCGCACCATTGTCATAAAAATACAGACGCACATAGCGGTCTCCGGCAAGGAGCCCCGGATATTTCTTTTTGTATTGAGAAAGCGCAGACTTGCTGAGTTGCATTGCCGTAATCTTAATTATCCCTCCAGAGCGCACTGCATCAATCGCGTTCAGGAACAGGTTCAAAAAAACCTGCTGCAGCTGATGGGGATCGGCCTCGACGAGGGGAAGATTTTGCTGGTGGTCATAGGTGTAGGTTATATGTTTGCTGGTGAGCTTATTGCTGACAAGATGGCGCGTCTCCGACAGAATTTGCGTAATCGACACCGGCTTGATTTTCGGGGGAGCCGGCCGCGCATAAGAAAAAAAATCCGTCAGGAGTTCATTCAGGCGGTCAACCTGCCTGACGATCCTCCTTGAACACTCCTTCTGCTCTTCTATGGTCACCGATTGTTCTTCAATGGACTGGGCCATGATTTTTATGCCGGCCAGGGGATTGCGGACCTCATGTGCAACTGCCGCCGCAATCTCCGCAATGGTCGAAAGCCGGTTCATCTTTTCCATCTCTCTTCTGACATAGATTACCTCCGAGATATCGGTCATGGAGATGATCAGGCCCACCTGATTTCCTGTCGTATCATCTCTTGTAAAGGTCTTATAGCTGATGACCTTTTTATCCCCGCCGCTGGTGGCGAGGGTAATCTCATTGTTCAGCTGTAACGACGAGGAATCGCCGGAACACATCATTTGTTCGGCCGCTTCATCACCGACAATATCGAAGAGGTTTTCTCCCTGCAGGGTAGGTGCGAACGGCTGCAGAATAGACCTGGCAATGGAGTTGCTCTTCTGGATATTACCCTGCCGGTCGACAACAAGGAGGCCGTGGTTCAGGCCTTGGATAATCGATTCGGAAAATTTTATTTCATTACGAAGGTCCATGATCGAAAGAGGCGATTCATGATCCGAATGGACCGGCCCGCTGTCCGGAGCCGCCGCAAGTATATTTCCTATGATATTGCAGATATCTTTGAGAAGCGCCTCCTCTGCGGAACCGATGGAATCGCCGGCCGGATAAAAACAAACGAGTCCGGCAAGCGAGTCATTGTTCATGATGGGGACGCAAAGATGACTGCGGGGATCGGTCTGCCCACAGATCGTCAGTGATGCTGCCGCATTGCAACGGGAAAACTGTATCGTCCCGAGCTGCGCGGCCTTCCCGCAAGGGCAGGTCCCGAAGGGGACCTCAAGGCATTCTTTTTTATGGCGGCTCGAAAATCCCCTGTGCGTTTTCAGAACCAATTTCCGGGAATCGAGATCAACGCCAAAGACCCCGGCAACCGGCAGCAGATTGAGCCGAGGAAGCTGCAACACATAATCAAGTATGTGCTGCAGCCGTTCTCCCCAGGAATTTGACGACAGCGCGACGACCAGGATATCGTCAATAATTTTCTGATTGCAACCGGCATGCTCAGCCTGTTTATGATAATTCTTCCGGCAGACGGCATCCCGGACCAGGACCAGATAAGCACCATCTTGCCGGATTTTTCTTGTCATTATCTCTGACAGAAATACCCTGCCGTCGCGATGAGCCATGGTCATTTCCCGGGACTCCCCCTCGGAGGAAGGATCGAAGAGCCGGGCACTTTCGATATGAGCGTTAATCGCGGAGGAATTGGGAGGGGCCGGTAAAATCAGCTCCCGAAGGGGACGGCCGACGGCCTCAGGACCGGACCAGCCGAAAAAACATTCTGCCTGAGAGTCCCAATCCGACACAAGCCCCTTTCTGTCGCAGAGAATGAGAGCACATTCCGGCCAGGATAAATTACGGCTACGGCCGCTGTCGTTTCCGGTCTCCATTTACGAACCTATTACTGCATCAATGTATCGGCTATGGCAAGCCACTTCTCCTTGGTCGTCATATAGAAGGTGAAGATCGGCAGATCGGCCATACGCCGGATAACGAAATGATATTTGTTGGTTGTGATCAGGAGGTCATCGGATTCCCTGCTTTCGGCAAGCAGCCCGATCGCTTTGCTGTTGGACTTTACTATCGAGGCGAGATAGGCTGATACAGCTGCGGTGTCGATCTCCGGGTGCCGCCCCATCTCGGCGATGGACATGCCATCTTCAATGGTGACCACGGCAGCAACCAGAATACCGGGATGCTTCTGTATCATCTGTTCGAGGAGGTTTGTAATATTTTTGATCATTGTCTCTCCAATGGTAGGGCATTTCTATCGATAGCAACAGAAGCACGTCCAATATCATACCATTGAAGCTCGACAAAGTGAATCAGATTCGCCTATGAAAAATATAGGTATATTCAGAGAGAACAGCAGCTCCCGCATTCGGGCCGCTTTCCGATGTCGCCCCATCGCGTTATTCCACAGCCGGTATTGACAACGCAACCGGGAAGAGCGAAGACGGCTCCTGGCGCTGAAGCATCATTCCCGACCTGTTCATGTCGTTGACGATCTCGGCACACCGGAGAATAGAAGAGAGATTACGCAGGCTTCCGGAAACAAGTCTGTCAGCTGCAATCAGCACTCTTACGCCGGTATGCCCGCACACCGGCTCGCATGGTGAGCGGGCATCCGCCGCATCGGCATACAATCAGGCGTGAGCAACGCCTTTATATTTTGCGTAGAGATCGTGCACCCGCTGTCTCATTTTTCGCAGTGTCTTTGAATCCTTCTTCGATGTCCAGCGCGGCTCGCTGAGGGAATATACGTCCCTGGCAACCTCGTCGAGACAATGTTCAACAGCAAGACACCATTCGTCTGTACACAGGGTCTCCATCTCAGCCGCTTCTTCTATATCCTTTTCAATCACACTACAGGATTGATTCAAGTTCATGATGAAATTCCGATGGCCCGTAAGGAAGGACTCAACCATCTCATTTTGCCGTTTCATCCCGTCACCTCTTATGTGGATTATGAGCCTGCAAGACTGCCCGTAGAGAGTTAGCCGCCAAAATCATAGTCAAAAAAGACATTGGCGGTATCGCTGAAATTATAGCGGAATTCAGGAATATGCAGAGGCACGTCATCCCTCTCCGGTCGCCAGGAGATCGGGCATTCGGTCCTGAGTTTTTCAAGCCTGTCATCCAGTTCGGTCAGGATGATATGCAGGCCGTTGACATCCTCAAACACCCGCTGTTTGCTACCGGTAGACATATGTTCAAATTTACTGATGGCACAGTTGAATTTTCCCTGCCATTGGCTGAGCTCCGAATCGACATTCCTGCAATAATCTTTAAGTTCCATGATATTCACCTTATTGATATAGAGGGTATTCAAATCAGGTACTCCCCTATGAGAGTCCCGATAAGAACGCCATCTACAATGAGAAAGTCTGACTGACCAGCATGGCTGTACCAGATTGGCCGGCCACGACACATCATGAAAGCTCATCACTCCGGCACGGCACGGCCGCCGCTCTGACGAGACTTTCCTCTAAACAGTCACAGAGAGAGAAGCGAAACCCCCTTGTTTTCCTCCGGGAAATCGCCCCATCCTGTCTCTATAATAATTATTCTCAGAACAAATGCTTTTGCGCTGAGAATATTTTTTCGATATACAATTTTTGGCGTCAATTCCGCCCATCCCTGCGAAAATCCGACCGGAACATCGAATTTCTTCAGACCGCTCTTCAATTCCAACTTTCAGTCAGCACCTCCCGCACGATCCTGAGACATTTTGACCCATTCGCGCCACATCCCGTGTCAATATGACCCACAGATCAGAAGAGGCTGATATAAATGTGCTATTTTGCGATGCATCCCTCAATTGAGCCTCTCTCCTTCAACTTTGCTCTCCGTTGAATGCGGATATAAGACATTTTGCCTCATCTTTCTTTTTCCCCCCTGGCCATCTCTGCCCGGAGGCCTCTTTTTCATTTTCACAAAACCCGAGGGCTGTTATCGCTTACGCGTCGTTTTCACACTTATTATTTTTTGTTTGAAAAAGGTTTGGCACCTGTCTGATTCTGCCGGCCGAAAAAGAATTCATCTCCATCTCGAATGGCACATCGTTTGCTTTAACGAAACTGCGCATACGTGGATCCGACAGAAAGAAGAAACAACTCCAGGACCTCAAAAATTCAAAAAGGATGGTTTCATTATGGCAATTCGAGAAGAAGTATACGGTTATTTCATTCCCAGTGTAACCCTTATCGGTATCGGCGCTGCCAAGCAAATTCCGGCCAAGATCAAGGATCTCGGCGGATCCAAACCGTTGATCGTCACTGACAAGGGCATTACCGGCGCGGGCATCACCAAGCAGATCACGGATCTCCTTGATGCCGCCAAGATGAAGTATGTTGTTTACGACGAAACAATCCCCAACCCCACCGATAAAAACGTTCATGACGGTGTCGAGGTGTACAAGAAAAACAAATGCGACAGCCTCATAACCCTGGGAGGCGGCAGCTCCCATGACTGCGGCAAAGGCGTTGGCCTGGTGGTCGCCAATGGCGGCAAGATTCATGATTTCGAGGGCGTTGACAAATCCTCCAAGCCCATGCCGCCCTATGTGGCGGTCAACACCACCGCCGGCACCGCCTCCGAGATGACCCGTTTCTGTATCATCACCGACACCAGCCGCAAGGTCAAGATGGCCATAGTTGACTGGCGCGTCACTCCGGGCATCGCCCTTGATGATCCGCTGTTGATGATGGGAATGCCTCCGGGCCTGACGGCTGCCACCGGCATGGATGCCCTCACCCATGCGGTTGAGGCCTATGTCTCCACCATAGCCACCCCGATGACCGACTCAGCCGCCGAAAAAGCCATTGAGCTGATTGCCAGACACCTGCGTCCGGCCGTGGCCAACGGCAGCGACATCATTGCCCGCGAAGGCATGTGCTTTGCTCAGTATCTCGCCGGCATGGCCTTCAATAATGCCAGCCTCGGCCATGTCCATGCGATGGCCCATCAGCTGGGTGGTTTTTACGATCTGCCCCACGGAGAATGCAACGCCATTCTCCTGCCCCACGTCGAGAAGTTCAACCTGATTGCCAAGATGGACCGTTTCATCAAGATTGCCGAGCTGATGGGTGAAAACACCGCCGGTCTGGCCCCCCGCGATGCCGCCGAACTGGCGCTGACAGCGATCAAAAAGCTGTCCGCCGATATCGGTATCCCGGCAGGGCTGATCGAACTGGGCAAACGCTATGGCAAGACTGTCAAGGCTGAGGATATCGACATCATGACCGCCAATGCCCAGAAGGACGCCTGCGGCCTTACCAACCCGCGCTGTCCTAAGGATGTTGACGTCAAGGCCATCTATACCGCTGCTCTGTAAGACATTGCGGGGCTGGGGTAACTCCCTGTCCCGCTTTCATTACGGCTCTTTCGGATTCGTGCAGAGACATGTTGGCGGGCATGCAGTCCCTCTCCCGGCGGCCAGCCGAACCAGCGTGGCGGAATCAGGCTGGCTGACCGTTTTCTGCAAACGGAATGCAGGACAGGATCCGTAATAGCCTCTGCATCCAGAAAAAAAGTGTGCTTTTCCGTGCCCGCCATGCACTCGAAAAGCGATCATGAAACTGAAGAAAGCTGCCCTGATGCTTTCGCTCTCAGTCCGGGCCGGTATACGGCATACAGAGACATTGCAGTCCTGACGGCTTGAGCGTAAAGATTGCAAGGATATCAGAATAGTTGATACGTAATAGATAAATTTTCAATTGACAGAAATCGGAACTCATGGAAAATATACAACTAACTCCTTCATTTTATCCTGCAGCTCACCTCTGTATATCAACAGACTCCTCCGTGGGCCTGCAAAGGAGTTCGCACTCCGTACCTCTCGCTGTAAAGAAATGCTCAGATGTACCATTCACCCTTTTTCCTATAATTTTAAAATTTTGAAAGCTGTTTGCCTGCCAGGGCAACCTTTTCCCGGGGGAAGACATGGACGTACTCAGCGGGCAAAATTTACAGGAAAGATCTTTGAAGGCTGAGCCTTGCCATGCAGCAGAGGCGACAGCCTTATTTTATTTGCGCACTCTGCAAAAAAATAAAGCTGTCGCCCGGCCAAGGATACGCCTTTATGTCTCGTTGTGGCCGGCCAGTATGATCCGGCCATGCCGATTTTTTAAAAAAAATCACATTAACCCGTAGGCTTCATTACTATTCATTCTTCTGGAGACAACAATGCAGAGAAAGAAACTGTACGTTAATGGTATTGAGAGGACTGTGATCACGGAATCGTCCGATCTGCTGTCCGGCGTAATCCGGAAAACCATGCACCTCACCGGCACCAAGGTGGGTTGCGGCAAGGGTCAATGCGGCGCCTGCAATGTCATTATGGACGGCAAGCTCATCCGCTCCTGCGTCACCAAAATGGACAGGGTGCCGGAAGGTGCGGCAATCACCACCATTGAAGGCATCGGCACCCCGAATGATCTCCATGCCCTGCAGATGGCCTGGATGGTGCATGGAGGTGCCCAGTGCGGATTCTGCACCCCCGGCTTCATCGTCTCGGCCAAGGCCCTAATCGACAGCAATCCCGACCCGTCCCGCGAAGATATCCGAGACTGGTTTCAAAAATACCGCAACGCCTGCCGCTGCACCGGCTACAAACAGCTGGTCGATTCGGTGCAGGATGCGGTCAAGGTCCTGAGGGGAGATATCTCCATGCAGGATCTGGCCTTTAAGCTCCCCAAGGACGGCCGTGTGTTCGGCACCACCATGCCGCGCCCCAGCGCTGCGGCCAAGGTCACCGGCACCTGGAATTTCGGCGCGGACAGCGGCCTGTCTCTGCCCGACAATACCCTGCAGCTGGCCCTAGTGCAGGCGGAGGTATCCCATGCCAATATCCTTTCCATCGACACCAGCGAGGCCGAGAAGATGCCCGGGGTTGTCAAGGTTGTAACCGCCAAGGATATCAAAGGCAGGAACCGCATCACCGGCCTCATCACCTTCCCGTCCAACAAAGGCGACGGCTGGGATCGCCCGATCCTCTGCGACTCCAAAGTGTTCCAGTTCGGTGACGCCCTGGCCATCGTCTGCGCCGATACCGAGAAGAACGCCAGGGCGGCGGCTGAAAAGGTCAAAGTCGAGCTTGAAGAACTGCCTGCCTATATGAACGCGCCTGCGGCCATGGAGGAGGATGCCCTGGAGATCCATCCCGGGACACCCAACGTTTACTATATTCAGAAGATCGCCAAGGGCGAAGAGACCAAACCGATCTTCGACAAGGCCCATGTCGTCGTCGAAGGCAATTATTATGTCGGCCGTCAACCGCATCTGCCCATCGAGCCCGATGTCGGTTACGCCTATTTCGATGATGACGGCAAACTGGTTATCCACTCGAAATCCATCGGCATCCATCTCCATCTCTACATGATTGCCCCGGGCCTGGGCGTGGAACCGGAAAACCTTGTCATTGTCCAGAACAATACCGGCGGCACCTTCGGCTACAAGTTCAGCCCGACCATGGAGGCCCTGGTGGGGGCTGCGGCCATCGCCACCGGGCGTCCGGTGTTCCTCTGCTATGATTATTTCCAGCAGCAGACCTATACCGGCAAGCGTTCGCCGTTCTTCACCACCGTACGCTATGCGGCCGGCAAGGATGGTCAGCTCATGGGCATGGAGTCGGACTGGTCGGTGGATCATGGACCCTATTCCGAGTTCGGCGACCTCCTGACCCTCCGTGGCGCCCAGTTCATCGGCGCCGGCTACGATATCAAGAATATCCGGGGTGAAGGCCGCACCGTCTGCACCAACCACGCCTGGGGGTCAGCCTTCCGCGGTTACGGCGCCCCTGAGAGCGAATTTCCGTCTGAAGTCCTGATGGATGAGCTTGCCGAGAAACTGGGCATGGATCCGCTGGAGCTGCGCTATAAGAACTGTTACCGTAACGGCGCAACCACCCCCACCGGCCAGGCACCCGAGGTCTATTCGCTGCCCGAGATGATCGACACCCTCCGTCCGAAGTACGCCGCCGCAAAAAAGAAGGCGGCAGCCAGCTCCACCGCTGCGATCAAACGTGGAGTGGGCGTCTCCATCGGCGTGTACGGTTCGGGTCTGGACGGCCCTGATACCGCAGAGGTCGATGTCGAACTCAATGCCGATGGAACAGTCACCATCTTCAATACCTGGGAGGATCATGGCCAGGGTGCGGATATGGGAACGCTGGCCACCGCCCACGAAGCCCTGCGTCCCCTGGGGATTCGGGCCGATCGGATCAGGTTGGTGATGAACGACACCGGGAAATGCCCCAACTCCGGCCCTGCAGGCGGCAGCCGCAGCCAGGTGGTTGTCGGCCAGGCCATCCGCATCGGCTGCGAAGAACTGATCAAGGCGATGAGAAAAACAGACGGTTCATTCCGGACCCATGAGGCGATGGTTGCCGAGAAGATCCCGACCAAGGTCCATGGCAAATGGAGTGCCCCGGCCAACAACTGCGATGAAAACGGCCAGGGCAGCCCCTTCTGCTGTTATATGTACGGCCTGTTCATGGCCGAGGTCGCAGTCGAAATGGCCACCGGCAAGACCACGGTGGAGGCCATGACCTGTGTCGCCGATGTCGGCAAGGTTGTCAACAAGTTGGTTGTCGACGGCCAGATCTACGGCGGCATGGCACAGGGTATCGGCCTGGCGCTCACCGAGGACTTCGAGGACATCAAAAAACACTCCACCCTCGCCGGCGCCGGTTTCCCCTATATCAAGCAGATTCCGGACAATATGGAGATCATCTATATCGAATCGGCGCGGCCGGACGGACCTTTCGGGGCCTCCGGCGTCGGCGAGATGCCCTTGACCAGCCCGCATGCGGCGGTCATCAATGGCATCTACAATGCCTGCGGCGCCCGGATTCACAACCTTCCGGCCCTGCCGGAAAAGGTCCTGGCTGCTTTGAAGTAAAGCCCGTGGCGTATCGCTGTACCGAATACCCGCAGGGGCCGTGTCCGCACAGCTCCTGCGGTTTCCGACTCCTTTCCATGCTGCGTTTGTTTGCTGGAGTCTTCATTAACCCGGTTTCAGATGATGGATCAACTGCAACTCAGAGCGTTTGAGAACCGCTGTATACAGGAAGAACTCCCGTTCTGCACGGCAGCCTGTCCCATCCACGTCGATGTCCGCGCCTTCATGGCCGGCCTTGCTGAAGGGAACCTGCGGGAGGCCCGGAAGGTGCTTGACCGGACCATGCCTTTTCCTGAAATTGTCGGCCGCCTGTGCGACGAGCCCTGCCGTCCCTTCTGCAAACGGGGCGAGATAGGCGATCCACTGGCCATCTCCATGCTGGAACGCGCCTGCGTCGGTATGACGGCTCCTGTCCTCAAACTTCCCAAGCTGCCGGCCAAGGGAGGTACGGTTGCTGTCGTGGGCGGCGGCTTAAGCGGCATGACCGCAGCCCTTGACCTCGGTCGAAAGGGACGGAAGGTCACCCTCGTCACCGCAGCCGAAGGTCTTGGCGGGAGCCTGCGCTCACTCCCGGAAACCATGTTGCCCAGGGAGGCCTTTCCCCAGGCCGCCGCCCTCCTTGAGGGCTACGGCGTCACCCTGATGCTCGCCGCAGACCTTACCGTGGAGCGCATTGCAGATTTGATTGCCACACACGACGCCGTCTATTTCGATCGTGATGAGATCGGGCCGCAACTCGTCCCCCAGGCCGCCGCTCAACCCGATCCCCTTACTCTTGCCCTGCCCGCCGAGGGCGGCTTTGCCGGCGGCGGCCTCGGGGAAGACTCATCTTCCTTTTCCGTTATCAAACAGGTGGAGGATGGGCGCCGGGCCGCCCTGACCATAGAACGCTATCTGCAGAAGGTCTCGCTCACCGCCCAGCGTGATAAAGAAGGCGTCTGCACCACCCGGATGCATACGGTGATCACCGGCATGGCGTCTTCAGCCGTGCTGATCCCCGCCGATCCTGCCCTCGGTTATACAACCGCCGAGGCGCAGCAGGAGGCGGGTCGCTGCATCCGCTGCGAATGCCTGGAATGCGTGAAGCAATGCGTCTATCTGCAGGAGTATAAAGAGTATCCGAAAACCCTGGTCCGCAAGATCTACAACAATCAGGCCATTGTCCAGGGTACCAGGAATGCCAACAGGATGATTAATTCCTGCAGCCTCTGCGGCCAATGCACGGTGATCTGCCCCCACGACATCCCGGTGCCCGAACTCTGCCGCACCACTCGGCAGGATATGGTCCGCAACGGTCACATGCCGCCTTCGGCCCATGATTTCGCCCTGGAGGATATGCATTTCAGTCTCAGTGAATCCTGCACGCTGGCACGCCACCAGCCCGGCACCTCGGCCAGCCGTTTCCTCTTCTATCCCGGCTGCCAGCTGGCCGGTTCCTCTCCGGAGACTGTGGTCCGGACCTACCGGTTCCTGGCCGGCCGGTTACAGGGCGGGGTCGGCCTGATGCTCGGCTGCTGCGGCATTCCGGCCCGCTGGGCCGGTCAGGAGCCCTTGTTCGCCGAGACGATGGACCGATTTAAAGCGGATATCGCACGGCTGGGAAATCCGACACTGATCACCGCCTGCTCCAGCTGCCTGTCGATCTTCGACGAATTTTGCAGCGAAGCGGAGATTGTCTCGTTGTGGGAGATGCTCGACTCCCTGGAATTGCCGACAGGCAAAACCCAGGCACCAGGCGAGACGCTCACCCTGCATGATCCCTGCACGGCCCGTCATCAGGAGACTCTGCGCCTAAGCGTCCGCAGCATCTGCGGGAAACTGGGTATGCATATCGTCGAACACGATTGCAACGGTCCCCTGGCCGACTGCTGCGGCTATGGCGGCCTGATGCAGTTTGCCAACCCGCAGTTGGGAGGGAAGGCCGCCGGAATGAAAGCAGGGCGGAGCGAACATGCGGGGCTGGCCTACTGCGCCATGTGCCGCGACAATCTTGCCGCCTCCGGCCACAGGGTCGCCCATCTCCTCGACTATATTTTTCCCGTTGCCGACGGTCAGAATCCTCTGGCCCGCAGCAATCCCGGATTTTCCAGGCGCCATGAGAACCGGGCCCGGCTGAAGCAGGATCTGCTCAACAGCCTTTGGCCGGAGGCAGCCGTTTTGCAGCCGGAACACAGGCAGATCACGCTTCTCATCAGCCGCGAGGTCCTGGACCTGCTCAACAGCCGTCATATCCTCGAAGAGGACGTGCAGAAGGTGATTCATCAGGCCAACCAGACCGGCAGATACCTGGTCAACCCCGGAAACGGCCATCAACTGGCAGGCTTTAAGCCGGTGCGGGTGACCTACTGGGTGGAGTTTGAACCCACGTCCCGGGGCTATGTGATCCACAATGCCTACAGCCACCGCATGCTGTTGCCGGAGGTCGGCCAATGAGCGGCTATTCCTTTATAGAGGCCACGCCCTGGCAGTGCGCCGGCTGCCGGCTGCCGCTGACACCGACCACAGTCAGCCTCACCTATTTGAATTCGGTGTTCAATGTCGAGCTGATGGCCTGCCCCCGATGCGGCATGCTCCTGGTTCCGGAAAGCCTGGCTGCGGGCAGGATGCTGGAAGTCGAACAACTCCTGGAAGACAAGTGACATGGATGCACGTCCTGCCAGCATTCCTCAGCCGATGATGCCCCTCTACCAGCAGGAGGAGCTCGCCCGGACCACCGGCGGCCCGCTGCGCCCCGGCGGCATCGCCCTGACCGGCCGACTCCTGCAGCGATGCGCGCTTGCGCCCGGATCCGCCGTACTCGATGTCGGGTGCGGTCCCGGTCATAGCCTGGCCCTGATGGCCTCGGTCTTCAGCCTGAAGGCCACCGGCATCGATCCGTCCCCCGCCATGCTGGACAAGGCCGCCCGCAATGCCCCGACTGCGGCCTTACTCCGTGCAGAAGCCACAGCCATTCCCTGCGAGGGACAAAGTTTCGATGCGGTCATCTGCGAATGCGTTCTTTCCCTGACCGGCGATATCGCCGCCAGCCTGGAGGAGATGCACCGGGTGCTCCGGCCGGGCGGCATCCTCATCCTGACCGACATCTACCGCAAGAAGCCTGGCGGGAAATCAGACCTGCAGGGGCTGCAGAGCTGCATCAGCCACGCCCGTCCCCTGGACGTCATCGCCGGAGGACTGGGACGAGCCGGTTTTTCGCCGGTCTTCTTCGAAGACCGCAGTGATGCCCTGAGGCAGTTGGCGGGGCAGATCATCTTCACCTTCGGCAGTCTGGAAAAATTCTGGCAGCTGTTCATGGGAGCGGAGGCGGCCCGCCGCACCTGCTGCGCCCTTGCAACCACGCCGCTTGGCTACTATGCACTCATCACTCAAAAAGAGGAAGACCATGGATGAAACGCAGCTCCGCATCATGCAGCTGGCAGCCCAGGGGCTCTGCTGCAGTCAAATCATGATCAGCCTTGCCCTGGAGGACATGGGTGAGGAAAACATCCCTCTGGTCCGGGCCATGGCCGGCTTATGCGATGGAGCCGGAAGCGGCGAGCTCTGCGGTGTAGCTTCCGGCGGGGTCTGCGTCATGGCCCTGTACGCCGCCAAAGGCAGCGCCGAGGAGCAGGCCCTGGACTGCTATCCTCTGCTGCTCAGCCAGTTCACGGACTGGTTCAGGGACAATGCCGCGAACTGGGGCGGCATCCGCTGCGACGATATTATAGCCGTTCAGGGCGGGAAAAAGCCCGCGGTCTGCGGCAATATCATGCTCCGGGCCCGGGAAGCCATCCTGGGAATCCTGGCGGAAAACGCCATCGACCCGAGCATACCGAAGGAGCAGACCGGTGGCCGCTGACCGTCCCGTGGAATTGCTGTCTTCAACCTCCAGCCTCTGTCCCTGCTGCCTGCGCCGCATCCCAGCCATCCGCGAAGGGCAGGAAGACCGGGTCTACCTGGTCAAACAATGTCCGGAGCACGGCAGTTTCCGGACCCTGATCTGGCGCGGTCCGGCGCAGTTTTCGTCCTGGCTGCGCCCGAAAAGGCCGGCATCGCCCCATCGGGCCTTCACCGGCACCGAACACGGCTGCCCCTTTGACTGCGGCCTCTGCCCTGCCCACGGCCAGCATACCTGTACGGCCTTAATCGAGGTCACCCGCCGCTGCAACCTCCGCTGCCCCGTCTGTTTCGCCGATGCGGGACCGGCAGCCGACCAGAAGGACGATCCCTCGCTTGCGCAGATAGCCGTATTCTACGACCGCATCCTCGCGGCCTCCGGCCCCTGCAATATCCAGCTGTCCGGCGGTGAACCGACGGTGCGGGAGGATCTTGCGGAGATCATCGCCCTGGGCCGCAGCAAAGGATTTTCCTTTCTCCAGCTCAACACCAACGGTCTGCAACTGGCCGCAGACCCGCAGTATGCCGCCGCCCTGCAGCGAGCCGGGCTGGCCTCGGTCTTTCTCCAGTTCGACGGTCTCAGCAGCGCCACGCATCTGGCCCTGCGGGGCCGTGACCTTATGGCCGTCAAGGAGCAGGCCCTGCGGCACTGCCAGGCGGCGGGGCTGGCGGTGGTCCTGGTGCCGACCCTGGTGCCGGGCATCAACACCCATGAGGTCGGCGCGATCATTGATTATGCAAGCCGGCTTGCCCCGACGGTGCGCGGCGTCCATTTTCAGCCGGTCAGCTACTTCGGCCGTTTCCCCAAGGCCCCGGCGGACGAGGACCGGCTGAGCCTGCCGGAAGTTCTGAACCTGATCGAGGAGCAGAGCGGCGGCGCCATCACCGCCGCACACTTTGCCCCTCCCGCCTGCGAACACGCCCTCTGCTCCTTTCACGGCAACTTCCTGGTCCAGGAAGACGGCAGACTCGTGCCGCTGGGAGGCCGGCAGTCCTGCTGCTCCACCGGCGAGCCCGATGCTGCCACCCCCTCGGCCCTGCAGGGACGGGAAAAAAGCGTGGCCTTCACCGCCCGCCAGTGGTCCCTGCCCATGGCCGCCACGCCCTGCGGCTGTACAGGCGATACGAGCGCCGCCGCCGGGGATGACCTGGACCGTTTCCTGGCCAGGGCCCGCACCCACACCTTCTCCCTTTCGGCCATGGCCTTTCAGGACGTGTGGAACCTGGATCTGGAGCGCCTGCAGGGCTGCTGCATCCACGTGGTTTCCCCGGATGGCCGCCTGATCCCTTTCTGCGCCTACAACCTGACCTCGAGCCAGGGGACGCCGCTTTATCGCGGAGTCGGACAGCCATGACCCCTCTGGAAAGCCTCATCGGCCGGACCATCGGCATAACCGCCTCGCCCCTCCGGCAACAGGATCTGCAGCGCTTTCAGGGGGAGAGGCTCTGCCGGCTGGTGGAATACTGCCGCAGGCACTCTCCGTTTTACCGGCAAAAGCTGACGGCGGCAGGCATTCAGGCGATCACCGGCCTTGACGATCTGACAGCCTTGCCCCTGACCAACGAAGAGGAGCTGCGCAATCACAGCACGGCGATGCTCTGCGTCAGCCAGGATGCGGTGGCGCGGATCATCACCATCCACAGTTCCGGGACCACCGGCTCGCCGAAACGGCTCTTTTTCACCCAGGAGGATCTGGAGCGGACCATGGATTTTTTCTGCCAGGGGATGAAGCCCCTGGCCGCCCCCGGCCAGACGGTGGCGATCCTGCTGCCGGGCAGCACCCCCGATTGCACCGGCCATCTTCTGGCCGAGGCCCTGCGGCGACGGGCGGTGGCCAGCAGCATCATAGGTCTTGTCGACGACCCCGAAAAAGCAGCGCGAAGGCTGAGCGCACTCCGGCCCGATGTCCTGGTAGGCTTTCCGGTCCAGGTCCTGGCCATTGCCCGCACCGCAGCCTTCCGGTCCATCCCCCTGGGCTCCATCCGCTCCGTGCTCCTCTGCTCGGATTACATCCCGGAGAGTCTGCGCACCCAGCTCACCGGCCTGCTGGCCTGCGAAGTCTTTACCCATTACGGCACGGTGGAGACGGGCCTGGGCGGCGGGGTAGACTGCTCGGCCCACTGCGGCGCCCACCTGCGGGAGGCTGACCTGCTGTTTGAAATTATTGACCCGCAGACCGCCGTACCCGTGGCCGACGGCGAGTGGGGAGAAATCGTCTTTACCACCCTGCTCCGCACAGGCATGCCGCTGATCCGGTATCGTACCGGCGATTGCGGCCGGCTGCTTCAAGGCCCCTGTCCCTGCGGCAGCCATATCCGGCGGCTCGACAGGGTGCTGGGCCGGATCAGCCAGCGCCGAAACCTGCAGAACGGCAGGCAGCTGGCCCTGCACAGCCTGGATGAAATCCTTTTTGCCGTCCCCGGCCTGCTTGATTTTCGGGCCGCCCTGACTGCCGAGGGGCGGCGCGACAGGCTCCTGATCTCCCTCGTTTCCCTCCCGGGACAGGAGAGCGCAGTGCGCAGCCAGGCCGCCGGGGCGATGGTAAAACTGCAGACGGAGCTGGAACTGGAGATTGTTTTTACCATCGATACCACGGCGCAAATCCATCAATACAAACGTATTCTCGAAGAGAGGCGAGAGAAAAATCGACCATGAAAAAGCTCATCCAACATATCTGCACCGCTTTGAACGAGGGCGAAGACCTTGTTCTGGTGACCATCTCCAGCCAGTCCGGCTCGACACCCCGCCTTGCAGGGGCGAAAATGATTATCCATCGCGATGGCCGCATAGCCGGGACCATCGGCGGCGGTCTGGTCGAGGCCCAGGCCATTCAGGAGGCCCGGAACTGCTTTGCCGGCAGCCGTTCCCTGCGGCGCATCTTCGATCTCTCCAACGGGGATGCCGCCCTCTCCGATATGATATGCGGCGGCAGATTAGAACTCTTCCTCGAATTTCTCCGGGCCGACGCAGGCAATCGGGCTGTTTTTCAGACCATCCGGGAGGCCATGGCCTTCGGCCGCAGGGCCATGCTGGTCTGCCCGGTCGATACCGGCAGCGACGGCCCGCGATTCGTGATCGATCATAAGGGCAGGACCGACCGGCCCGGGGTCTCCGAAGGGCTGCTCGGAGCGATCCAGGAGATATCCTCCTCAGCCGCCCGGCTCATCGAACACGACGGCCGCGCCTATCTGATCTCCTCGTTTGCGGTCGGCGGGACGCTCATTCTGGTCGGGGCCGGCCATGTGGCCGCCTGCACCGCCGAGGTTGCCGCCCGCGTCGGCTTTGGCATCACGGTCATGGATGACCGGAGCGAATTTGCCAACCGCAAACGTTTCCCGCAGGCCGACGAGATCAGGGTCCTGCCGTCTTTCGCCGGCTGTTTCAAGGACCTTGACATCAATGAGGACTGCTACCTGGTTATCGTCACCCGTGGACACATGCACGATCTGGAGGTGCTTGAGCAGGCGCTGCAGACTCAAGCCGGTTATATCGGCATGATCGGAAGCCGCAAAAAACGGAACGCCATCTATGCAAAGCTCATGGATAAAGGCGTCAAGGTCGCGCAATTCGAGCAGGTGCGCTGCCCCATAGGCATGGCCATTGAAGCCGACACCCCCGAGGAAATCGCGGTGAGCATCGTAGGCGAACTCATCTACCAGCGGGCAACCGGCAGGAAGGCATGGCACCTCGTCTGAACGCCATCATCCTGGCCGCCGGGCTCTCTTCACGCATGGGCGAGCTGAAAGCCGCACTCCCTTTGGGGCAGGGCACAGTTCTTGAACAGTGCGTCGGCCTGTTCAGGGAATGCGGCATCGACAATCCGGTTGTGGTCACCGGCCATCGGGCCGGAGAAATTGAAGCGATAGCCCAACGGGCGGGAGCTTCGATCGCCCGTAACCCGGACTTTGCCGCCGGGATGTACAGCTCGATCCGGACCGGGGTGAGGCATCTTGACGATGGGATCTCGGCCTTTTTCCTGCTGCCCGTCGACATCCCCCTGGTGCGGCCGGGTTCGATCAGGCTGCTGGCCCGATCCTTTGCCGATGCGCCGGCCGCAATCACCTATCCGGTCTTTGCCGGCAGGCGCGGCCACCCCCCTCTCATCGGAAGAGGGCTGATTCCGGCGATTCTCGGGCCTGCACATCCGAAGGGAGGTCTGCGGACCCTGCTGGCAAGGCTTGAAGAGGGGCAGCCCGGGCAGGTTGCCGAGGTGACGGTCGCCGACGCCAACATCCATTGCGACCTGGACAGCCCGGAGGATTACAGAAAGGGACGCGATCGTTTTTCCCGCCGCGACTTTCCCACCATGGACGAATGTACGGTGATCCTTCGCCATCTCCACCCGATGCCGGAAAAAGGGCTGGCCCACGGCCGTCTGGTGGCGGAGATTGCGGTTGCCCTCTGCATGGCCCTCCCGGGGCATGGCTGCGGCGGGCTCGATGCGGAACTCTGCCGGGTCGGCGGCTGGCTGCACGACATAGCCAAAGGCGCTGCCGATCATGAGCGGCAGGGAGGACGATGGCTTCGCGAGCTCGGCTTCGGCCGGGCGGCGGAGATCGTTGCCGCCCACCGGGACCTGTCATGGCAAAAGGGAGACGCGCTGACCGAAAAAGAGCTGGTCTCCTTCGCCGACAAGCTGGCCCGCGGCAACCGCATGATCGGTATCGACGAGCGGTTTCAGGAGAAACTGGCGCTCTATAAGGACATGCCGGATGCGGTGCAGGCCATCCGCAAACGGTATGATCAGGCCCTGCTGATCAAGGCTGCCGTTGAGGACGCGGCGGGGCAAGGGCTGGACACAATTCTTGCTCCCCTGATGCCATGCAGTCTTTGATCTATCTCATCCGCCACGCCGAGGTTGACAAGGCCTCGCCCCGCCGCTTTCTTGGCCGGACCGACCTCCCCCTGAATCGAAACGGCATCCTCCAGGCCCAAGCCCTGCACGGGCAGCTGCGCCATATCCCCTTCAGCCGGGTCTGCACCTCCTCCCTGCAGCGGGCCGTGCAGACCGCCGCCCTGGTCAGCGGCCGACAGCCGGAATCCCTCCTGCTGATCGAAGAATTCAACGAGATCAACCTGGGCGACTGGGAGGGCTTGAGCGTTGCCGAGGTCGAAAGCCGCTTTCCGGGGGCCTATGAACAGCGAGGCCGGGATATGGAGCATTTCCGCCCCCATAAGGGCGAGAGCTTCCGCGATCTTGCCGATCGCTGCTATCCGGCCCTGATCCGTCTGGCGGGAACCGACCCGGGGCCTCTGCTCATCATCGCCCACGCCGGTGTCAACCGGGTCCTTCTCTGTCGCCTGCAAGACCGGCCTCTGCAGCAGGTAATGGAAATTCCCCAAGACTATTGCGGGGTCACAATTCTCAGGTGCAGCCCCGAGCGATGGACTGTGGAGGCGGTAAACCTCCGCGGCCTGCCGCTGGTGCACGCACTACAATTAAAACCATGCGAATAAACGAAATGACAAGCGTATCATCGAAGACAAGCGTTCCGGTGGATGAGGCTGTGGGGATGGTGCTCCCCCACGACATTACCGAGATCACCAAGGATTCATTCAAGGGAAGGGCATTCAGGAAAGGGCATATCATCCGCCGGGAAGACGTGGCCCACCTCCGCAGGCTGGGCAAGGAACATATCTATGTGCTGCAGTTGGGAGAGAACGACATCCACGAAAACGAAGCGGCCCTGCTGATGGCCGAGGCCCTTGCCGGGCCCGGGACCGAGTATTCGCCGGAGATCGTCGAAGGCAAGGTGACCATCCGGGCGGCGAGGGACGGCCTGCTGAAGATCAACAGGGAGGCCCTGCTGCGGTTCAATATGCTGGGTGAGGTCATGTGCGCCACCCTGCAGACCAATACCCCGGTCAGCCAGGGTGAAGACATCGCCGCCTCCAAGCTGATTCCCCTGGTGACTGAGCGGCAGGTGATCGACCAGGCCGTGGCGATCGCCAGGGAGGGTATCATCCAGGTATTGCCGCTGCGCAAGGTCAGCGCGGGCCTGGTTATTACCGGCAACGAGGTCTTTTACGGCCGGATCAAGGATGGCTTCGAGCAGGTCCTGCGCGATAAGCTGACCGCTCTGGGCTCAAGGGTCGACTGTGTACACTTCGCCCCAGACGATCCTCGCCTGATTGCGGAGGAGATACAGAGATGCCTGACCGCCGGGGCCGAGCTGGTAATCACCTCCGGGGGGCTGTCGGTCGATCCGGACGACGTCACCCGCCAGGGGATTAACGAGGCCGGGGCGGAAGATGTCGTCTACGGGACACCGGTTCTGCCGGGGGCCATGTTTCTGGTCGGCCGCATCGGCCAGGTGCCGGTGGTCGGCCTGCCCGCCTGCGGCATGTTTCATCAGACCACCGTCTTCGATCTCCTGCTGCCGCGGATTCTTGCCGGTGAATCGATCGGCAGGAAGGAACTCGCCGCCATGGGGCATGGAGGGCTTTGCCGGAAATGCAAAGACTGCCGGTATCCGGTCTGCAATTTCGGCAAGGAATGATTTTTTGTGCTGCTGCTTCGGGCAGATGCCTTCCGCAGGGGCGCGGGCGGCGCCTGGGCTGCCCCGTTCCGGCTCCGGATTGATTCCATCACATTTCGGTGCCGTGGAAGGTTGAAGACCAATGACCTGCAACCGGGGGGACTCGTGCTTATCTTTTATGCTCAGAGCCGGACAGAGGCAGGCCCGACAGTGGTCCTGTGCCCAGATAAGCATGAAAAAAATGCGTACAGGTGCTAGAGTGGAGGTCACTGTCTGCTCTCTGACAATCCGCGAATTTCAGGCGTCCATCCGAATCTGTGCTGCAGCTTGCGGATGGCCCAGCCAAATTGCCGGTTCACCGGAGACACTTGAGGAGAAGCTCATATGGATATCACCAAATTCGCCATCCCCGAGATTATTTTCGGCCGCGGAAGTCTCAACTATGCGGGCCAGTGCGCCTTAAGGCTCGGGGCAAAAAAGGTGTTTCTGGTCAGCGATGCGGGAATCGAGCAGGCCGGATGGGTGCAGAGGCTGATGGACATCCTGGAAAAAGAGGGCATAGAGTGGGTCTACTACCCCGGCGTCACCTCCAATCCCCGCGATTTCCAGGTGGAACAGGGGGCCGAGCTCTATTTAAAAAACGGCACCGACGTGATTATCGCCATCGGCGGCGGCAGCTCCATGGACACGGCCAAGGGAATCGCCATCATTGCCAGCAACGGCGGCCGGATCAGGGATTACGAGGGCGCCAACCGGGTCAACCGCCCGCTGCCGCCCATGGTGCTGATCACCACCACAGCCGGCAGCGGCTCGGATATTTCGCAGTTCTGCATCATTACCGATGTGGAACGGGCCCTGAAGATGTCGATCATCACCCGCACCTTGGTCCCCAATATCTCCATTGTCGACCCCCTGATCCTCCGGACCAAGACCGAGACCCTGATCACCCAGTCGGCCATCGATGCCCTGGCCCACGCCATCGAGGCCTACACCTCGACCATCGCCTCGGAATTCACCAAGATGCAGTCGCTCAAGGCCATCGACCTGATTATCAGAAACCTCCCCCGGGCCGTTGAGACCCGGTCGCTGGACTCTCTGGAGCAACTGAGTATCGCCTCGGTTGCGGCCTCAATGGCCTTCAGCAACGCCAGCCTGGGGGTCGAGCACGCCCTGGCCCATTCGCTCGGCGGTCATTTCGACATGCGGCACGGGGTCATCCACCCCATACTGCTCACGGCGGTCATGCGGTTCAATCTCGACTATGCCGAGGACAGAATGGCCGATATCGGCCGGGTCATCCTCAACACGACCATGGGCTCTCCCCGCGAGACCGCGCTGGCAGGCATTGAAAAGCTGGAAGATTTTTTCGACTCCCTGAATGTCTCGCGCAAATTCCGCCAGGAACTCCAGGACAAGGATAAAAGTCTGTTGAAGACCATCTGTAAAAATGCCCTCAATGATGCCTGCAATCTGACCAATCCCCGCCCGGCCTCATGGCAGGAGCTGCTGAAAATCTGCAAGGAGGTCTGGTGATGAAGACCTCAACAACCCTGCAGGACCTGATCGGCATCGAACACTGCAAGCTCGGCTTTTATCAGGATCTGCAACAGAAGGTTGAACAGCTGAAGAACTCCAACAGAGAGCTTGAGAAAAAGCGCAGGGAGATCCAGGCCGTGCTGGACGGCATCACCGACCTGATGCTGGTCATATCGGAGGATATGACCATCCAGCAGGCAAATCATGTGTTTACCGAGTGGTTTCCCGGTGTCGACCCCATCGGTCTCAAATGCTATCAGGTCTTTCACGACCAGACCAGGAGCTGCGAATCCTGTCCTGTCCGGCGCGCCCTCGACCGCGATGAGATCGTCAAGGATATCCGCATCTACAAAGTCAACGGCAAATTCAAGCATTTTGAGATAATCGCCTCCCCGCTCAAATCGGAACCCTCACGCGAACGCAATGTCCTGCTGTTCAAACGGGATGTCACCCTGGAGAAGGAATATCAGGCCCAGTTCTATCAGGCGGAGAAGATGGCCACCGTCGGGGCGCTTGCCGCCGGAGTGGCCCACGAAATCAACAATCCGCTGGCCGCCATCCGCGGCTTCGCCGAGGGGCTGCACCGCAGGATAGACCGGATCCGGGACAAGGTGGACAAGGACCTTGTCGATGACTTTACCGAATATACCGAAACGATCATCAAGGAGTGTCTCCGCTGCCGCGATATTGTCCAGACCCTGTTGACTTTCAGCCGTCCGGTGGCATCCAGCCTCTGCCCCGTCGATATAAACAAATGCGTCGCCGATACCCTCTTCATCCTCAAGCATCATTTCAAGGATCAGGCCAATATCTCGATAAAAACGGAGCTGCAGGCGAATCTTCCCCGGATCATGGGCGATGAGTCCCAGCTGAAGCAGGTGATTATCAACCTCTTCATCAATGCCCTGGATGCCACGGAAAA
>JARLHL010000019.1 GCA_031292275.1 Desulfocapsaceae bacterium
TACTGGTTTGAGCCCGCCATGCTCCAAGGCAGGGATCTCCTGCTGGTCGCAACCTCCAGGGATGTCATCGAAGGGCCGATCATGCAAAACCATGTCCGGAGCATGGACCCCATACAAACCCTGGATATCCGAAAAAACAACGCCACCATCGATCACTGCTACATCCGCCTGGTCCACGGCTATCGGGGGAAGTGAATACCTTCAAAGAGAGATACCGCATTATAGAGCAGCTCAACCGGAGACAGAATAATCCTTCCGCAGACAGGGTGTGGAAATACATTCAGTCCCATTCTCGCCCACGGCACGGCATGAATCCGTCTCCCGATCAAGAAATGATATGCTTTCATGTTTCGTTGTAGCCGGCAAGGGAGGTTGTGCCATGCTGGTTCAGATGACTTTAACCTGGCCGGCGCCTTGCCACAATCGGTCACCTGTAGTATATTGGTTTATAACAATTGCTCATATGGACCAGGAGGCTCCAGGTGGATACAGAGGAATTCGCACGGTTCAGGAAAAAGTTAGGCAAAACCCAGAAGGAGATGGCGGAACTCCTTGGGGTCGCGCTCAAGACTGTCCACAGCTATGAACAGGGATGGAGGGCAATCCCGGCTCATATCGAGCGTCAGGTTTTTTTCCTGCTCTGCAACCATCGCGGCAAGCACAAGAGTACCATCCCCTGCTGGGAGAAAAAAGGCTGCGGGATGAAGCAGCAATGTCCGGCCTGGGAGTTCCAGTGCGGGCATCTCTGCTGGTTCCTCTGCGGCACCTGCTGTGACTGCACGCAGGGCTACTCCATTGAAGAGAAGATGCAAAAATGCCGATCGTGCCAGATTCTTAAAGACCTGCTGGAATAAAGGTGCTCCTCCCCGCTCCGCCGTAATCCTCTGAGGCAAGATTTACTTTTCCCCCGATCGGTAGTATGGTTTGTTCGAGAAGGGATGCTCAACCTATTCATCAGGAGGCGACCTGCGGCTGGCTGTCTCCAACCTCATTTTCCACAGGATAAGACAATGCCCATATACGAATATAAATGCAACTCCTGCGCCAAGGTATTTGAAACCATCGTCACCTCGGCCTCCACAACAGAAGAGATACAATGTATTCACTGCGGCAGCACGGATATCATCAGGCTGCCATCAACCGTTAACAGCATAAAAAAGGCGGCAGCCCTTCCAAATGCGGTGCCGCAGGCCTGCCGTGCAAAATCGGGATTCTCCTGAGCCAGCTGATAAAGGAAGGCCCGTGCGGCCCTCACGCTTCCTCCTGGATTCAGGAGCATGTCATTCTTTTTTATCCTTCTTCTCTTTCTTGCTCGGGGGAAACTCAAACACCATCTCATTTTCCTTCAGGAGGCCATATTGATCCCTGGCTACTTTTTCAAAGTAATCGGGATCGTTCTGTATTCGCTCTATCTCCTTCTGGAGGAAGGCGTTTTTTTCTTGAATCTCAACGTATTCCACCTGGAGATGGGCCAAGGTGGAACGTTGATGCAAGAGGGAATAAATGCCCATCCGAGGCGCAAAGATGACCCACAGCAGTGCACCGGCAATCAGACAGGCGCCTACAACGACCACATTTTTCATGGGGCCTGACGGCAATCTGATTCGGGAGAATTTTCTGATAGAGTCCCCCTGCGAAAACATTTTTTTCTTACCTGCGGGAAGCATCTATTTTCACCATTCCTCAACTATTCAGTCATAAATATGCAAAATACTCCTCCGCCTCTCTACCTCGTCAGCGCCTGTCTTGTGGGCCTCTGCACACGTTATGACGGTAAAATCAAGCCAAACGCCACCTGCCTTGAAATACTCCGGTATGCGACCTGGATTCCCGTCTGCCCGGAACAGCTTGGCGGTCTGCCAACCCCCAGAGAAGCAGCGGACATTATCGGCGGCAGCGGTGAAGATGTTCTTGCCGGCAGGGCCAGGGTGATAACCAAAAGCGGCCTGGACGTCAGCGAGTCCTTTATCAAAGGGGCGTCACAGGTCCTTTCCGTCGCCTGCAGCCAGCCGGTTGATTCGGTAATCCTGAAGGCCAACAGCCCGTCCTGCGGCTGCAACGGCGTCACAGCCAGCCTTCTCAGACAACACGGATTCCGGCTCAGGGAATTCTAAGCCCGTCTGCATATCCGCCGTTGCCGACCAAAGACTGCTGCCAAGCCCTGCAAAATCCCCTGCATCTTAAAAGAAGCCTACCTGAGGTCTAGACTGTAAGCAAGCATTATTACGCCTGATTTTTCAACCCACACCAAATCATCAACCCACAGAGGCTCCCGAAAGGCCTGCGGACGGAATTTAGGTCTCTCTTTCACGGACAGCACCTGCTCCCCTGATACTGGCAGGCCCCAAGAAACTATCGAATCCGCATAAGGAAAAGTATAATGATCCCGGATTCATAAAGCATATACAGCGGCACACCCATCAATCCCATATTGACGACATCGGGAGTGGGAGTCAGGATCGCCGCCACAATCGAGATCGCAAGGACTGCATAGCGCCTGTTTTTTTCATAGAACTTCCGTGTACAGATCCCGACCTTTGCCATGAATACCATAAAGATGGGCAACTCGAAGATCAGGCCGAAACCTAAGATAAACATGGAGATGAAATTGACAAATCTGGTCACCGAAATTACCGGTTTCAACTGCTCGGAACCATAGCCCAGGAGAAACTTTATGCCCATCGGCAATGTGATGAGATAACAAAACAGCGTTCCGGCGTAAAAGAGCAGACAGGTAAAAAAAACGAAAAAGGCAAGCGGCAGGCCTTTCACCCCGAAGGGTTTGGCCATGGCCCGCCAGAGGACCGTGGTAATCCACGGCATCAGCACATAGAGTGCAGCGAAGAAGGACAGCTTCACATGGGCCAGGAAAGGTCCGGCAATGGTAAAAAAATACAGTTTGTTGGCAAGATGTCCCTGCACGAGCTGCAGAAGACGGGGAGAGAGGAGAAAAACCACCAGGGTAGCAAGACCAATCCCGAAGCCAAGCGCACGTATAGACTTGCGTAATTCGTTTAAAAAAACTATCAATGAAGTATGGGGTCGCATGGTGGACAATTTCGCTTATACCTTCAGTATCAGATCAAAAGGGTAACACCCGACCTCCATGGGCCGATTCCAGGCAAAATAGCAGAACCACCACCGAAAAGCAATTCGTTAGAGGTTGCGTTCCCTAACCGGCCATGATAAGAACCGATTTTCGCAATCGAATCAATCGCAACAGGATCATAATCTCATTACAGAACAAATTCTATCACCTATCGGATACCGCCACCATGCTCGAACTTCGATTTATACGGGAAAACATTGAACTGGTTAAAGAAAAATGCGCAAAACGGGGAATGCCGGCAGACAAGCTGGATGAATTCTCCCAGCTTGACCAGAAACGGCTGACCCTGCTGGGCGAGGTTGAATCCCTGAAAAACAAGAGAAATACCGCTTCCAAGGACATTGCCGCGATGAAAAGCGGACCGGAGAAGGAGAAGGCCGAGCCACTGATCCTGGAAATGCGGGAAACAAGCCAGAAGATTAAAGACTTAGATGCAGAACTTGCCGACATCCAGCTGCGTCTTCAGGATATCGTCATGACCATCCCCAACCTCTGCGACGATTCCGTCCCGGTGGGGCGCAGCGACAGCGACAATATCGAGATAAAACAATGGGGAAAGAAGCCCGTTTTTGCCTTTACTCCGAAACCGCATTGGGAGCTTGGCGAGCAGCGGAATATCATCGACTTCGAGCGGGCGGCCAAGCTCTCCGGGGCCAGATTCTCGCTGCTCACCGGTTTTGCCTCCCGGCTTGACCGGGCTCTGACCAATTTCATGCTGGATCTGCATACCCAGAAAAACGGCTATACCGAGGTACTGCCTCCCTTTCTGGTCAACACCGCCTCCATGACCGCTACAGGCCAGCTGCCCAAATTCGAGGCGGATCTCTTCAAGATTCAAGACTGGGACCTCTATCTGATTCCCACGGCAGAAGTACCGGTGACCAACATCTACCGGGACGAGACTATCGCCGAAAAGGATCTGCCTGTCAAGTTCACGGCCTTCACCCCCTGCTTTCGTTCCGAGGCCGGTTCCTACGGCAAGGACACCCGCGGGCTGATCCGTCAGCACCAGTTTACCAAGGTGGAGCTGGTGAAGTTCACCACTCCCGAGACCTCAACCCAGGAGCTGGAGTCCCTGCTTGCCGATGCCGAATCGGTCCTGCAGCTCCTGAATCTCCACTACCGGGTGGTAACCCTCTGCTCCGGCGACCTGGGCTTTTCATCGACCAAGACCTACGATATTGAGGTCTGGCTGCCGGGTCAGCAAGCCTACCGTGAGATCTCATCCTGCTCCAACTTCCTCGACTTCCAGGCCCGCCGGGGCTCCATTCGCTATCGCCCCGAGGGACAGAAGAAGAGCAGGCTTGTGCACACCCTGAACGGCTCAGGGCTTGCCGTTGGCCGGACCCTGCTGGCCGTGATGGAGAACTACCAGCAGGAGGACGGTTCAATCGCGATCCCCGAGGTTCTCAAACCCTATTTTCAAGATCGTTTTTAATACACGATGCAGGGGGGGGCCGCTGCCGCCCCCCCACACAGGCATAATACTTTCAAAAACCAAATCGTATGGAAATATTAGGCAAAGACTCGATTTTCACCTCGATGAAGCAGAACGATCTCTTCGCAACCGACTTCGTCGTCCCCTTCACCCGCCCCTTTTCCAAAGAGGCCAGGGACTGGGTCCGGCAATACTGCGGCGACCAGATAAATGTCACCAAGTACAGGGCCATCAGAAACCAAATCTTCGAATTTCTCGATATCTCTGATTATGACGATATTCAACTGCTGATCAAGGACGCCAAGCAGCGTGTTCAGCGCCACGACAGGGCCGTCATCCTGCTGGCCAATATGTTCGGGATCGAGGGCAACTCCAGAGAAATCCAGAAGAGGTTGCACGAATACGCCCATACGGCCAACGATGTGGTCTCCTATCTCAGCTCCAAGATCCTGGCCCCCTACTCCTCCCATATCGAGACCACCAACGAAATCGAGGTGACCAGCGATCCGGTGGACCTCCTCCTGATCGTCTTTGATGACCGCTACCACAAGAAGGCCCGCTTTGAGGCCAAACGCAAGCTGACCCTGATGAACCTGGCCGGTTCCATCGACCAGAGGGAAAGAGAGACTGATATTGAGAACAAATTCAATGGCTTTCTGCATTTTTTGAATGAATATGTCTGGAGCCCCAGCATGAAGATCGGGGAACTGGAGATCGTCTATCTGATCAGCCAGCACGACATGGAATCCTTCGCCTGCACCTCGGTCAGGGTAGTGGACGAAAAGGCGATGCAGGCCCTGCCGGCAAAACAGGGTCAGAAAATCACCCTGATCAAGCGGCGACGTTTTTGCAAAGGCAAGCGGGAGATCCCTATCTATGTGACCATCCGCAAGAAGCCTCCAGCAGCAAAGGTGCTGAAACTTCTCAGAAAAAACCAGAAAAATCCCGCCGTTGCCGTGGATGACGAACTGGGTCTGATGGCCGTTCTCAACACCATCAGCGACGTCCAGCACTTTCAGCAGCATCTGACTCAGAGTGCGCTCAAGATCGACTCCTTCATGACCCTGGAGGATATTTCCGATACCCTGACTGGAAAATCCTATAAAAGCAATAACTCCGGCAGCTCTGACAAGACCCAGATGCTGAAATTTTTTGCCCGTCTGGGCGGGATGCGGGTCGAATTCATCCTGCATACCAACCAGAGCTACCTGAATTATATCTACCAGCGCGACGTCGCCCATGACGAATATGAGGTCAAGCGTATCTTCGACTCCGGCGTGGCGGAACTGCTCTTTCCGCCGGATATCTACAAACTGAATTTAAGTGAAATCCGGACCCAGCAGCTGAACCGGTTCAGAAGACAAATCGAGGAGCTCTGATTTCACCAACGGACGGATCTGTGCATGGAATATTTCGGCAAACCCGCAGGGCTGGACAAAACTGGCCGGCCAGAGTGAAAAATAAAAGCTCAGCACGCAGGAAAGGGCGGGCTGCTGCCCTGGAGAGCTTTTCCCTCTACATTTTCACCACTCTCATATCCATGGGGCGCCGAGCATCCAACAGATATCCCTACAGCCCGGACAGGAAGCCGTGAAACCAGCAATCGATCAAGCAGTGACAATGACCTATACCTCAACCGTCATCACCCCTGAAGGCTGGACGCAACAGCCGGAAAGACTGGCCGTTGAAACACCCTACACGGTCGCCCTCAACGATGAGCCCATCGGCTCGTCCATGGTGCTGCCCGTCGGACTGGAGGAATTCGGTGCAGGTTTTCTCTTTGGACAGGGATATGTCCAATCCCCGGGCGAGGTCAAGGAGGTGCTTGTCTGCCCGGCGGGGCGGATTGCCGTCTACGCCGACGTGGAGAACACCGGCCCCAGGGAGGTCATCATCACTTCAGGCTGCGGCGGAACCGGGAAGATTGCCAAAGAGATGCTGACTGAGGCCTTTGAGCCGCTTAAAGATTACACCCTGCGCTTCTCGGAAATCAAGGATTTCATCCGCCAGGTCCTGCAGGCCTCGGCACTGAACCAGGAAACCCACTGTGTTCATGGTTGCGGCCTCTGGGCCGACGGCCGGCTTCAGGCCTTCTTTGAAGACGTGGGCCGGCATAACGCGGTGGACAAGATCATGGGCAGCATCCTGCTGGGCCGCGCTCCCGCCCGGGCAGCCGTCTTTACAACGGGAAGGCTGACCTCGGACATGGTCCTGAAATGCGCCCGTATCGGTATTCCGATCATCATGTCCCGGACCGCTCCGTCTTCGCTTGGCCTGGCCATAGCCGCTCGGGCCGGAGCTACACTGGTCGGCTACGCCCGGCCTGAAAGAATCAACGTCTTTACTCACCCTGAGCGTATTATTCAGTAATTCGGGCTCTCAATCAAAAACACGCCCCTATCGGTCCGCTGCACAGTGTTCCCCAGGTATTTTGCATGGCTCTTCGCGTTCTGATGTGCCTGAAAAAAGATGAGGGCCTTCCGCACGGCAACCGCCGGGATCGCCCAATAACCTCCCCTATTTTTTCTGCATGCCGAGCTCGATCAAGGTCTCCAGCAGGGCAGGAAAAGGAAAACCATAGGCCGCCGCCGCCTGGGGAAAAAGACTGGTAGCGGTCATGCCAGGAATGGTATTGGTCTCCAATAGGACGAATTTCCCCTCTTTTGTCAAGATCATATCGGTGCGGGAATAGCCGCGCAACTGCAGTGCCCTGTGGGCTGCGACGCCATACTGCTGGGCCCTGGCAGCCAGCCCCTCATCCAAAGCTGCAGGGCAGATCTCCCTGGTGGCGCCAGGCTTGTATTTGGCAGTATAATCGAAGAAGGCATATTCCTCTCCGGGGATGATCTCAATTAAAGGCAGGGCCACGGGGACGTCATTACCGAGCACGCCTGCTGTAATCTCGCGACCGGCAATAAATTGCTCGACCATGACCCGGGAATCATGGGCAAGAGCCACCATGATGCCGCGATCGAGTTCCTCAATCGTGTGCGCTATGGTCATACCGATGCTGGACCCCTGGCAGAGAGGCTTGACTACAAGCGGCAGTCCCAGACGTTCGATGAGCTCGGCAGCCATTGATCCTCCGCGCTCATCAACCATTTCCCAGTCTGCCACAGGCAGACCATGCAGGCGGTAGATCTCCTTGGCCAGGTTTTTATCCATGGCCAGGGCGCTGCCTAAAACCCCCGAGCCCTGATAGGGGATGCCCAGCAGTTCCAGAAGTCCCTGCACTGTGCCATCCTCGCCCAGCAGACCATGGAGCAGGATGAAGGCGAAATCGATCCCGGAGGCGTCAGCGACCAAGGCTCCCAGGTCCGTTGCCGGATCATATTGCCGAACCTCAAATTTTTCAGAATCCAGCGCCTCAGCAACCCCTTTTGCCCCGTTCAGCGAGACCTCTCTCTCCCCTGATTTTCCACCGGCAAGCAAAGCCACACGTAATTTCCGTTTTATGTCCACGTCAGTACCCCTCACTCCTGTTCAACTGCAGATATTTTGGCCGTATGGCCCACCACCCCGACGGGAATGCCTTCACGCTTCGGGGAACGGGAATTTCCTCTGTTTTCAGCACCTGCCTGTCAAGGCTTTCTCATTATGAATCGTCCGTGTTTGAAAAGCATCAAAAATACGCAAAATCCCCCCCAGCCAATGCCGAAGTAAGGTCTCCCTTGAAAATTCTATTGACAGAATCCAAGCTTCTTTATATAAAAGGGGATTATTGTCATGAAAATCTATACTTTTCAAATATATTTTTGCTTGATTAATTCGTCAAACGGAGCCAGAGATGATAGAAGTTGAAGTTCGGGGGGACCTTGAATACGCCATCAGGCAGCTGAAGAAAAAGCTGCAGATAGACGGAATAAAAAGAGAACTGAAGCGTCGTGAATACTACGAGAAACCGAGTGTGAAAAAACGTCGCAAGCAGGCTGAGGCACGCAGGAAACTCCGCAAGTTCAATCGCATCCGAAAGGCCGTCTGAACAGTTTTGGATCAAAATGTCCAAAGATTCGGGCATTTTGATCCTTCCTGCCAAGCCTTATCCTGAATCCCATCGATCCCCCGACCCTGCCCGAACGGTTTTCCACTCTTTTCGAACTCTTTCTGCACTCTATGATTGCAGAAAGGCGTCTGGCTGAAAACACTGTTCAGGCCTATTCTGCGGATATCCTTTTTTTTCTTTCGTTTCTTCAAGCCCGGGAAATAGTCGACTGCACAGAAATTGACCGTGAGATTATTCACGCCTTTCTGGAGCAGGCGCGAAAAAAACAGATCTCGCATCGTTCCAATGCCAGACGGATCTCGGCATTGAAGACCTTTTTCTCCTTTCTTGCCGCCGCCGGCCACGTCTCCTGCAACCCCTTCACCGACGTCGATTTGCCTCGGAGCGGCCGGACGCTGCCCAAGGCCCTGACGATGGATGAGGTAACACAGCTGCTGACCCCTCCCCCCCTCGCCTCGCCCCTCACCCTTCGCAATGCCGCAATGCTCTGCCTGCTCTACTCGACCGGTCTTCGGGTCTCGGAACTTGTGGGCCTGCCCATCGCCGGCTGCAATCTGACTTCCTGCTTCGTCCGGGTGGTTGGAAAAGGTGACAAAGAGCGGTTGGTGCCCTTCGGCGTTCAGGCCAAAGAGGAACTGGAGGCCTATCTTAAAAGAGGACGGCCCTTAATCCTGAAAGGAAAACGATCAAACTCGATGTTTGTGACCTCCCGCGGCAGGGCCATGACCCGTCTGCGCTTCTGGCAGATCCTTGGAGACATGGCCGTCGCCGCCGGTATTAAGAAGAAAATTTCGCCGCACATGCTCCGTCATTCCTTTGCCACCCATCTCCTGGTCCATGGTGCCGATCTCAGGGCAGTGCAGATGATGCTGGGCCATTCCGATATAGCCACCACCCAGATCTACACCCAGATAGATCAGGACCGCCTCAAGGAGATCCATAAAAAATTTCATCCACGGGGGTAGATTTTAGTATTCAGAGATGGACCCTGCATGGTAAGTACAAGTAGAGACAATAAAAGATAAAGATATTACAACAAAGCGGTTCGGGGACCGGAATGACCACAGGCTGACGCCTCCCTCAAAAAAGCAGTGAGAGATCGGCACAGACCATCCGGAGGTTCCTGCACAGTCGGAACATCTTCCCGAAATCAGACTGCATACCCAAACAGTGCTAATCTTATGCTGGTCATAACCACTCATCTCAATGCCGACTTTGACGGCATGGCCTCAATGATCGCCGCCCAAAAGCTCTATCCCGGCGCAGTGCTGGCTTTCCCCGGTTCCCAGGAAAAGGGACTGCGCGACTTCATTTCGCAGTCACTGCTGTACAGCTACGATTTTCAGAAAACCAAGAATATCGATCCGGCCAAAGTGGATCAGCTGGTGGTGGTCGACACCCGCTCTTCGGTCCGGATTGGTCCCTTTGCCGCCTGCCTGAAGAATCCGGGGCTGTCGCTGCACATCTACGACCACCACCCCGGCGCTGCCGGAGATATGGAAGGAGATGTCCAGGTGGTGGACAATGTCGGGGCGACAGTCACCATACTGACCCAGATCCTGAAGGAAAGACAGATCTCCGTCAATGCAGATGAAGCCACCATCTTCTGTCTGGGTATCTATGAGGACACCGGCTCGCTGACCCATCTGACCACGACCCCCGCCGACCTGAAAGCTGCGGCCTGGCTCCTGGAACAAGGGGCAAGGCTCGATATCGTCTCTCAGTTTATCACCTATGAGTTGACCACCCTGCAGGTGGAACTCCTGCATGACCTGATGAAGACGGCGCAGACCTACACCATCCAGGGCATCCCCATCATAGTGGTCAGCCTGACTCTGCCAGATTACATCGACGATTTCTCCCTCATTATCCGGCGGTTTATGAATATGGAAAATCTCGACACCCTCTTTGCGCTGGTCTCCATGGCCGGCCGGATCTACCTGATTGCCCGCAGCCGCATCCCGGAAGTCAATGTCGGAACCATCGCCAGGGACCTGGGCGGCGGCGGACATTCCACGGCGGCCTCGGCGACGATCCAGAATATGACCATGATCGAGGCTCAGGAGAAGCTTATCCAGGTCCTGCACCGGCATATTTTCCCGCAGCCCATCGCCAGGGAGATGATGTCCCAGCCCGCCATCACCATCTCCGTAGACACCAGTATCCATCAGGCCAACCTGACCCTGACTCGCTACAATATTACCTCGATTCCGGTACTGCCGCTGCCATCCGATACGAAAGACGCCACGGTGCCGCTGGTGGCCGGCATCATCACCCGCATGGTTATCGAGAAGGCCATCCACCATAACCTCGGACACCTTCCGGTCGGCGAGTACATGACCTCCGATATCGAGGTCCTGTCGCTGAACGCGACCCTCTCCGACATCCAGGATGTAATCATTGAGCATCGCCAGCGATTGATCCCCATCGTCCACGAGCGGGAGTTGAAGGGGGTCATCACCCGCACCGACCTGCTCAACAGGCTGGTCAATGACCCGTCCCACCTGCCGAAAAATATGATCCACGAGTCGGAGCAGCCGTCGCTGGCCCGCACCCGGAACATCAACACCCTCATCGTCGAGTGTCTGAGCAAAAAGATCATCACCCTGCTGAGGACCATTGGCGAAGTGGCCGATTCCCTGCAGTTTAACGCCTTTGCCGTGGGAGGATTCGTCCGCGATCTGCTGTTGAAGAAGAGCAACCTGGATCTGGATGTGGTCATCGAAGGGGACGGCATCGTCTTCGCCAAGAGACTGGCAGAGGTGCTGCAGGGCAGGGTGAAGACCCACGAGCGATTTGCCACCGCCATGGTTTTAATGCCCGACGGGTTCAAGATCGATGTGGCCACCGCCAGACTTGAATACTATGAGTACCCGGCGGCTTTACCCACGGTGGAGCTCTCATCGATCAAGCTCGATCTCTACCGCCGCGACTTCACCATCAACGCCATGGCCATTCATCTCAATCCAGCCAGTTTCGGGACCTTGAACGATTTCTTCAACTGCCAGAACGACCTGAAGCACCGGGCCATCAAGGTCCTGCACAATCTCAGCTTCGTGGAGGATCCGACCCGCATCTTTCGGGCCATCCGCCTTGAAAAACGCATGGATTTCCAGATCGTCGAGCATACCAGGCGGCTTATCCGCTCGGCCGTGAAGATGCAACTCTTCGGCAAGGACAGCGATCCCCGCTTTCTCACCGAACTGCAGATCATCCTTTCCGAGGAGAACCCGCTGCCGGCAATCCAGCGCCTGGCCGAATTCGATCTCTTCCAGTTCCTCTGGCCAGACCTGAAACCCAACCTGAAGATCGACAGGCGTTTCATGCATATCCTGACCCAGGCCTACCGGGCCCTGTCCTGGTTCCGTCTGCTCTATCTCAAAGACCGTTGCGAGGCCTGGATGGTCTACCTGCTTGCAATCATGGGACGATCTACAAGCACGGAACTGCTGGCCTTCTGCAAACGCTTCAACCTGCCCGACAAGACCATGGGCACCCTGCTGGGCCAGAAGGAAAATGCGGAAAAAATAGCAGGCCTGATGATGCGGCGCCGGGCCATGCGCAACAGCGAAATTTTCCGGCTTCTCATCAGTCTCGACAACGAGGGCCTGCTCTACCTGATGGCCATCGCCCGCAAGAATGATATTAAAATGGCCGTTTCCCTCTATGTCACGAGCCTGAGCCGCATCCGCCCCCTGCTGAGCGGCCAGCGACTCAAAGACATGGGATACAGGCCGGGGCCGGCCTTTACCTCCATGCTCAACGACCTGCTGGATGCACGCCTGGACGGACTGGTGCAGAGCGAGGCGGAAGAAGAAGCGCTGATCCGGAGGAACTACCCCCTCTGATCGCTTGCCTTTCCTTCATCCGGTGCTTACAGTAATCTCTCAGGATATGAACGCATAATCCTATTGCAATTATAGATTTTTATTTACAAACGGATTTCTCAATGCCAAGTCACTCCCTCTCCGAGCTGATCCTCCTCGCCCCGCCGCTGCTCTTTGCCCTGACCATGCATGAATTCGCCCATGGCTGTGTCGCCTCCTTTTTTGGGGATCCCACCGCAAAGATGCAGGGGCGACTGACGCTGAATCCCCTGAAGCACCTGGATCCCATCGGCACCCTTGCCTTTTTTTTCATAAGCTTCGGCTGGGCCAGGCCGGTCCCCGTCAACCCCAACTACTTCCGCAATCCGCGCAAGGATATGCTCTGGGTTGCCCTGGCCGGTCCGGCCACCAACATTGTGATTGCAGTGGTCAGTGCCATGGCTGTCAAACTGGTCATCCTCGCAGCCTCGATTGTCCCCTCCACCGAGATCAGCCTGGCAATCCTGAAGCCGCTTGCGGAAATGCTTGTCGCCAGCGTCTGGATCAATCTGGTCCTCTGCATCTTCAATTTTCTCCCCATCCCGCCTCTGGACGGCAGCCGCATCTTGGCCGGAGTACTGCCTGAACACCTGGCCAGACCCTATGCGGCCCTGGACCGGTACGGTTTTATCATCCTGATCCTTCTGATGTACACCAAGACCATCTCGCACCTGATCATGCCCATCATTCTCTTCGCCAACCGTCTGCTCCTCTCCTAGCTGCAAAGCAGACCGGATCCGGCGGGAAACCGGAATGCAAAACGGCCCGATTTCGGAAACAATTGACAAGCTCAGGGAAATCGTCTAGGCTCGATCTTCAATGATTCCGCCTGCTCTTCCCAAAATCTTTTTAACAATCAGCCTCTCGTCATCCTATGGAACCGGTCAATGTCGTCTGCATGAAATGGGGGACCCTCTACGGCCCTGAATACGTCAACATCCTCTATAATATGGTCAAGAGGAATATCACGCTGCCCTTCCGTTTTATCTGCATGACCGAACGACCGGAGGGCATCCAAGCAGGAGTGGAGATCGCTCCGCTGCCGGCCTTCGAACGGCCTGAATCCCGCTTCTGCACAGCCTGGCGAAAACTCGCCCTTTTCGACAAGCAGGTGCTGGATCTGAAGGGCAAGATGCTGTTCCTCGACCTGGATGTGGTGATTGTCGACAATATCGACTGTTTCTTCACCTTTTCCGACAAACTGGCAATTATCGAGAACTGGTCGCAGCCGGGCCGTCTGATCGGACAGTCCTCTGTCTTCTGCTTTGAGGTTGGCGCCTATAGCCGCCTGCTGGAAAGATACAACAGCCAGTACGATGCCGTGGTGCAAGATAATGAGACCGAGCAGAAGTACATTACGCGGGAGTTGGGCAAGGGCAACTTCGACTACTTTCCTGAGGACTGGTGCAAGAGCTTTAAGATGCACTGCATGCCCGGAGGCTTTCTGAACAGTTTCATTACCCCGACCAAAATCCCCAGAAATGTCCGGATTGTCGTCTTCCACGGCAATCCCAATCCTCCCAACGCCATTGCCGGGGTCTGGGGTAAACCGGTCAAGCCCTGGTTCAAAAAAATCTACAAGACGGTCAAACCAACAAAATGGATCGCTGACTACTGGTACTGACGGGCAATTTTATATGAAAGTCCCGTTTGAAGGGCGGCCTTGCCACGCCGGAGTGACGAGCATTCATAATTCCTTGTTGCCGGCCGGTCCCGGTCCAGCCAGCGATCTCCACAATCTGCAGTGCGTCTGAACACCCTCCAACTCTTGCAAAGCCGGCTCCTCTGCAGTCTTTCCGCCATCGTATTCACAGCAGAGAAATTAAAAAAACTGTTCAATTTCCATCCTCTTATACTCAATCGCTCTTATCCTCAGTCACTGCCGGGAATCAAGGCAAAGGGGACGGATTGTGGTTTGACAATTGCCATTTCGGATATATTATTGCTTTGCTTGAATTATATTTTTTTCATATAACAGCCACTTATAGCGACACCCAATACGACGGACAGGGCAAAGGACCTTTTTGTGTGCACGCATTGCCGGTCGGCTAAATTCTGAGCGTTAAGGATATAAAGACAATGGCAGATGGGAACAGAAAAATGCAGGCCGTCGCACCTGAGGGCGCATTGGCTTGCAGAGTGAAATATTCAAAACGGCCCCTCACTCTTTGTATTGTTATTGCCGTGTCAATGCTTGTTTTTTCTCAGAGCTTCGCCAAGCCGAAGGCATCGGATCAGCCCAGACAGATCAAATCATCGGTGGCCACAGCCACGGCCAGACAGGGAGATCTCAACATCTATATCAACGGTCTCGGCTCGGTCCTCCCCCTCAACACAGTCACCGTCAAAAGCCGTGTTGACGGTGAGCTGATCAAGGTGCATTTTCAGGAAGGCCAGGTCGTAGAGAGCGGCCATCTCCTGGCGGAGATCGACTCGCGCCCCTATGAGGCTCTGTTGAAACAGGCGGAAGGCCAGCTTGCCCGGGATCAGGCCCTGCTCGACAACGCCAGAATTGACCTCAAACGTTACAAGATCCTGACCGAACAGGATTCCATAGCCAAGCAGCAGTACGACACCCAGGAGGCCCTGGTGCGGCAGTACGAAGGCGCCGTCAAACTCGATGCGGGGACGGTGGATAACGCCCGCCTGCAGATCACCTATTGCCGTATCACCTCGCCCATAGCAGGTCGAGTGGGTCTGCGGCTGGTTGACCCGGGCAATATTGTCCACGCTACGGATGCCAGCGGCCTTGCAGTCATAACCCAGGTCCAGCCCATCACCGTCCTCTTTTCCATACCGGAAGACAGCATTCCTCCCATCCTCAAAAAACTCAAAGAGAAAAACCCGCTTCCGGTAGAGGCTTATGACCGCGCCCATATACACAAACTTGCCAGCGGCCGTTTTCTGGCCATAGACAACCAGATCGATCAGACCACGGGGACTGTCAAACTCAAGGCTCTGTTTCAAAATGACAGCGACATCCTCTTCCCCAGCCAGTTCGTCAACGTCAAGCTCCTGATCGATACCCAAAAGAATGTGGTCATCATTCCTCAGGCGGCCCTGCAGCGCGGCCAGAAGGGGGCCTTTGTCTATGTCATCAATCAGGACAGGACCGCTACCGTCAGGCAGGTCAAACTGGGACCCTCTGAGGGTGACGATGTCTCCGTTGCAGACGGACTGCATCCCGGGGAACAGGTGGTTGTGGAAGGCGCAGACAAATTGCATGAAGGCAGCATGGTGGATCTGCCGGGCCAGGATGATCAGCAGAATGTTCCCAAGGCCCAGAAATGAATCCATCCCGCATCTTTATCCTGCGCCCGGTTGCGACCTCCCTTATCATGGTCGCCATCTTCCTGGCCGGGCTGGTCGCCTATCATCAGCTGCCGGTCTCGGCCCTGCCCCAGGTGGATTATCCCACCATTCAGGTCTCGACCTTCTATCCCGGCGCCAGTCCCGACGTCTCCTCCTCCTCGATTACCGCGCCGCTCGAGAAACAGTTCGGGCAGATGCCCGGCCTGCGGCAGATGACATCGACCAGTTCGGGCGGAAGCTCCATCATCACCCTCCAATTCAGCCTTGATCTGAGTCTTGATGTGGCCGAGCAGGAGGTGCAGGCTGCCATCAACGCCGCAACCACTTTCCTGCCCAAGGATCTGCCCAACCCGCCGGTCTACAGCAAGGTCAATCCGGCCGATGCCCCGATCCTCACTTTGGCGCTGACCTCACAGACCATGCCGCTGCCGGCCGTGGAGGATCTGGCCGATACCCGGCTGGCCCAGAAAATCTCGCAGCTCTCCGGCGTGGGGCTGGTCACTATCAGCGGCGGCCAGAAGCCTGCCGTGCGCATTCAGGCCAATCCGACAGCGCTTGCCGCCTACAATCTGACCCTTGAGGACCTGCGGAACGCCCTGGCAGCCGCCAATGTGAACCAGGCGAAAGGCGGCTTTGACGGCCCCCGCCAGTCGTCCATTATCGGCGCCAACGATCAGCTGATGGACAGCAAGGACTACAAACCGCTTATCATCGCCTATCGCAACGGTTCCGCAGTCCGGGTCAAAGATGTGGCGGATATCGTGGACGATGCGGAGAACATCAAACAGGCTGCCTGGATGAACGAAACCCCGGCCGTCATCGTCAATATCCAGAGACAGCCCGGATCCAATGTCATCGAAGTCGTTGACAGGATTAAAAAACTGCTTCCGCAGATCCAGAACTCGCTGCCCTCCTCCGTTAAAGTCTCCATCCTGACCGACAGGACTACGACCATCAGGTCGTCGGTGGAGGATGTCCAGTTTGAGTTGATACTGGCGGTTGTCCTGGTAGTGTTGGTTATCTTCCTTTTTTTGCGGACTGCAGCAGCGACTTCGATTCCCAGCATCGCCGTGCCGCTGTCCATCGTCGGCACCTTCGGGGTCATGTATCTTCTGGGCTTCAGCCTGAATAATCTCACCCTGATGGCCCTGACCATCGCCACGGGATTTGTAGTCGATGACGCCATCGTCATGATCGAGAATATCACCCGCTACATTGAGCAGGGGGAGACGCCTCTTGCCGCGGCCCTGAAGGGGTCGGAACAGATTGCCTTCACAATCATGTCGCTGACCATCTCTCTGGTCGCAGTGCTGATCCCTCTTCTCTTCATGGGTGACGTGGTCGGCAGGCTCTTTCGGGAATTTGCGATCACGCTGGGGGTGACCATCGTCATCTCCGCCGTGGTCTCGCTCACGCTCACCCCCATGATGTGCGCCAAGCTGCTGAAATACCAGCCGGAGGAGAACCGCAATCGGCTCTTTCAACGGTCGGAAGAGATTTTTGATGCCATCATCGAATTTTACGGCAGAACCCTGCGATGGGTCCTGCGCCATCAGAATGCGACCCTCCTCGTTGCCGTGGGGACCCTGGTCCTTACCGTCCTGCTCTATGTTTGGATTCCCAAGGGTTTCTTTCCGGTTCAGGACACAGGCATCATCCTGGGCATCTCCGAGGCGCCGCAATGGAGTTCCTTTACTGCCATGGCCGAAAAGCAGCAGGCCTTGGCCAGGGTAATCCTCAAAGACCCGGCTGTGGAGAGCCTGTCCACCTTTATCGGCGTGGACGGCACCAACACCACCCTCAATACCGGCAGGGTGCAGATCAACCTGAAACCCCTGTCGGAGCGGGGGATCAGTGCAACCAAAGTTATCCGGCGCCTGCAGCCGGAAGTCGACAAACTCCAGGGGATCTCCCTCTTTCTGCAGCCGGTGCAGGATCTGACCGTGGAAAGCCGCGTCTCCAAGACCCAGTATCAGTACAGCCTGGAAGACCCCGATTTCAATGAGCTCAATATCTGGACCCCCAGACTTATCAGCGCCCTGCGCCAGAGGCCGGAGCTGCGCGACGTCAGCAGCGACCAGCAGGACCAGGGCCTGCAGCTCTCACTGAACATTGATCGAGATACGGCCTCCAGGCTGGGCATCAGCCCGCAGACCATCGACAACACCCTCTATGACGCCTATGGTCAGAGACAGGTCTCAACCATCTTCACCCAGCTGAACCAGTATCGGGTCATCCTTGAGGTCAAGCCCGAGTTCAAGAAGGATCCTGACAAGATCAAACACCTTTTCATCACCAGTTCGGGCGGCCGGCAAGTCCCTATAGAGGCCATCACTACGGCGACAGAGACCACGGGGCCGCTGATCATCAGCCATCAGGGCCAGTTTCCCGCCAATACCATTTCCTTCAATCTGGCTCCGGGGGCCTCGCTCGGGGATGCGGTCAAGGTTATACAAAAGGCGTCTGAAGACCTGAATATGCCCCCGAGCATTCAAGGCAGCTTCCAAGGGACAGCCCAGGCATTTATGTCCTCACTGGACAACGAGTCCATTCTCATTATCGCCGCGCTCATCACGGTCTACATCGTTCTGGGAGTGCTGTATGAGAGCTACATCCATCCCATCACCATCCTGTCGACCCTGCCGTCAGCCGGCGTCGGAGCCCTCCTTGCCCTGATCCTCTTTCGCACCGAGTTCAGCGTCATTGCCCTGATCGGCATCATCCTCCTTATCGGTATCGTCAAGAAAAACGGGATCATGATGGTCGACTTCGCGCTGGATGCCGAACGCAAGGACCGCATGCCCCCGGTGGATGCCATCTATCAGGCCTGCCTGCTGCGGTTCCGCCCCATCATGATGACCACCCTCTCCGCCCTGCTGGCAGCGGTACCGCTGGCCTTCGGCACAGGGATGGGGGCGGAGCTCCGGCATCCGCTGGGCATCTCGATTATCGGCGGCCTGATCATCAGCCAGATCCTGACCCTGTATACGACGCCGGTGATCTATCTCTGGTTTGACCGGCTGGCAACCCGCTTCGGCAGAAAGGAACCAGCCTCCCCTGCCGCAGCCGATGAACAATGAATATCTCGGCCCCCTTTATAAAAAGACCGGTGGCAACCACCCTGTTGGCCATAGGTCTGGTCCTGGCAGGCCTGATGGCCCTGCGGACCCTGCCGGTTTCGCCGCTGCCCCAGGTCGATTTTCCGACCATCATGGTCTCAGCATCTCTGCCGGGGGCAAGCCCCGAGACCATGGCGACCTCGGTGGCTGCCCCGCTGGAACGCCAGTTCGCCCATATCGCAGGCGTTACCGAGATGACATCGGCAAGCGTGCTGGGCAGTACCGCCATCACCATGCAGTTCGAGCTCAACCGCAATATCGACGGGGCGGCGCGGGATGTCCAGGCCGCCATCAACGCCGCCAGGTCCAACCTGCCCGCCAACCTGCCCGCCAATCCCGTCTACCGCAAGGTCAATCCTGCTGATGCCCCGGTCCTGATCCTGGGACTGACCTCGGATACCAGCAAACGAGAGAATATGTACGACGCGGCTTCGACGATCCTGGCCCAGAAGCTGTCACAGGTGGACGGGGTGGGACAGGTCCTGGTCGGCGGCAGTTCTCTTCCGTCCGTTCGGGTGGAACTGAATCCAACCGCCCTGAACCAATATGGCATAGGCCTCAACGATGTCAGCACCGCCCTCGGCGCGACCAACGCCAACCGGCCAAAAGGGCAGATCGCTAATGATACGCGCTCCTGGGAGATCAAGACCAACGACCAGATATATAAGGCCGCAGACTACAAATCCCTGATTGTCGCCTACCGGTCAGGGGCGGCTGTACGGCTGGCCGATGTGGCCGATGTCCAGGATTCGGTCGAGGATCTCCGGAATATGGGCCTTGTCAACGGTAAGCCGGCGGTCATGGTGATCATCTTCAGGCAACCCGGCGCCAATATCATCGAGACCGTGGACCGGGTCATGAACCTGCTGCCGCAATTTGAGACATCGCTTCCCGGTTCGGTCAAGCTCACCGTGGTCAATGACCGCACGACCTCCATCAGGGCATCCCTGCACCATGTTGAAATAACGCTTATTATATCTTCAATCCTGGTCATCCTGGTGGTCTTTGCCTTCCTCAGAAATATCAGGGCGACCATCATTCCCGCCATAGCCGTACCCGTCTCCCTGATCGCCACCTTCGGCATCATGTACCTTCTCAACTACAGCCTGGACAACCTGTCGCTGATGGCCCTGACCATCGCCACCGGTTTCGTCGTCGATGACGCCATCGTGGTGCTGGAGAATATAACCCGGCATATGGAAGAAGGTATGACCACCCGAAAGGCGGCATTCCTGGGCGCCAAGGAGATCGGTTTCACCGTCCTTTCCATCAGTATCTCCCTGGTGGCTGTCTTCATTCCTATTCTCCTTATGGGAGGAATGATCGGCCGACTTTTCAGAGAATTCGCCATTACCCTGTCGGCGGCCATCATGATTTCGCTGATCGTCTCCTTAACGATCACGCCCATGATGTGCGCCATGCTGCTGAAAAAAGAAGAGAAGACCGGGCACGGCAGGCTGTACACCAACAGTGAGAAGGCTTTTCGCTGGCTGCATGACAAATATGAGACCGGTCTGCGATGGGCGCTGAGACATCCGCGGCTGATGATATCAATAACGATAACGACGGTGGCGATCAACATCCTGCTGTTCAAACTGATTCCCACCGGTCTCTTTCCCCAGCAGGATACCGGGCGCCTGATGGGGGCCATACAGGCATCGCAGGACATATCCTTTCAGGCCATGAGCCAGAAGCTCAGAGCCATTGTCGATATCGTCCAGGCCGATCCCGCCGTTGACACCGTGGCCGCCTTTACCGGCGGCGGCTCCACCCGCAATACGGCCAGGATGTTCGTGGCTCTCAAGCCCAAATCGGAACGCAAGCTGACGGCCGATCAGGTCATCGGCAGGCTCCGCAAGAAACTGGCCAGTGTCGCCGGAGCCCCCACCTTCCTGCAATCCATACAGGATCTAAGGGCAGGAGGCCGGATGAGCAGCGCCCAGTATCAGTACACCCTGCAGGGTGATAACCTGAACGAGCTCCTGACCTGGGCGCCGCGGGTGGAACAGACCCTGCGCAGTCTGCCGGGCATAGCCGACGTCAACAGCGATCAGCAGGATAAGGGCAGCCAGTCTTTGATGGTCATAGACCGCACCACTGCCTCCCGCCTGGGCATCTCGACCCAGAATATCGACGACACCCTCTACGGCGCCTTCGGGCAAAGCCAGGTGTCTGTGATGTACACCCTGCTCAACCAGTACCATGTGGTGATGGAGGTGGCTCCCCAATACTGGCAGCGCCCCGATGCCCTGAAGGATATCTTTGTCAAATCGTCTTCGGGCTCGCTGGTACCCCTGAGCGCCTTTTCCCATTATGAACCAGCGCCGACCCCCCTGGCCATTGCCCACCAGGGCCAGTTTCCGGCGGTGACGATCTCCTTCAACCTTCTGCCGGGGGCAGCCCTCGGAGATGCCGTCCACTCCATTGAGGACGCCACCAGGAAAATGATGCTCCCCGCCTCCATTCGCGGGACCTTTCAGGGCACAGCCCAGGTCTATCAGGCATCGCTGGCAAATCAGCCGCTTCTGATACTGGCCGCATTCGTTTCGGTCTATATCGTACTGGGCATGCTGTATGAGAGCTACATCCATCCGGTGACCATCATCTCCACTCTGCCGTCGGCGGGCGTGGGGGCGCTGGTGGCATTGATGGTCAGCCGGACGGAGCTCAGCATCATTGCCCTCATCGGCATGATCCTGCTCATCGGCATAGTGAAGAAAAACGGCATCATGATGGTAGATTTCGCCATTGAGGCGGAACGCAGAGAGGGCTGCCGGCCTGAGGAGGCCATCTTTCAGGCCTGCATGCTGCGGTTTCGTCCGATCATGATGACCACCATGGCCGCTCTTTTGGGAGCCCTGCCGATGGCCATCGGCATCGGCGACGGCGGCGAGCTTCGCCGGCCGCTGGGCATCTCAATCGTCGGAGGACTGATTTTCAGCCAGATGCTGACCCTCTTCACAACGCCGGTGGTCTATCTGTATATGGACCGGTTCAGGATATGGATAGCCGACAAAAGGAACGCCAGAAGAGAACGGCTGCAGTCGGCATAATAGCGGTGGAGAATCTTTCCATTTTATGCAATACTTTTTAAAACTACACGCTCCGGGATCAGGCCCTATGGAAATTGAAGGCACCAAATCGAGAAGCTTTAAGGGCAGACGACAACGAAGATTGCACCTCCTGCCGAAAAATATGAACAATATAAAGCTGCCCGTTCTCCTCTGCGCACTGCTGAGCCTCCTCAACGGCTGTGCTGTCGGCCCGGATTATGTCAGACCAGCCACCACGTCTCCGGTGGCCTATAAGGAGACAGCCGGCTGGAAGGTGGCCGCCCCCGCAGATACCCTGATCAAAGGGGCATGGTGGGAAATATACAACAATCCTGAATTGAATGCGCTGCAGGAGCAGGTGACCATCTCCAATCAGAATCTGGCCGTGGCCGAGGCACAGTTCCGTCAGGCTAAGGCCCTGGTCCAGGGGACGCGGGCCGCATTCTTTCCTGTAGTCGGGACCGCCGCGACCCCGTCCCGCACCGACACGCTGAGCACGAGTAACGGCAGCACAACGAGGCAAACGACCACCAACTACCTCCTGACCGGCAGCGTCTCCTGGGAGATTGATATATGGGGCAAAACCCGTCGGGCTGTAGAAGCAAGTGAAGCCAGTGCCCAGGCCAGCGCTGCAGACCTGGGCGCCATGCGACTGAGCATGCAGTCCTCACTCATGCAGGATTATTTTCAATTGCGGACACTTGACGGGCAAAAACAGCTTCTGGATCTGACTGCGGCTGAATATCAGAAATTTCTGGACATTACCAAAAACAGATATAAAGCAGGCGTCGCATCCCAGACCGATGTCCTGAACGCCCAGACACAGCTCAGCAATACCATGGCCCAGGCCCTGGATACGACGGTTCAGCGATCACAGCTGGAGCATGCCATAGCCGTGCTCATTGGTAAACCGGCCTCGTCCTTCTCGCTGCCCGTTGCCCCGCTTGTTCTCAATCCTCCTGCGATCCCGATCGGTCTGCCGTCGGATCTGCTCGAACGCCGGCCGGACATCGCCGCAGCCGAACGGAACATGGCTGCCGCCAACGCCCAGGTCGGCGTGGCCAAGGCAGCCTACTATCCGTCCATAAGCCTGAACGGGACAGGCGGTTTCGACTCCAGCCAGTTCTCCAACTGGCTGGTCTGGCCAAGCCGTTATTGGTCCATCGGCTCCACCGCCTCCGAGACGCTCTTCAACGGCGGCCTGCGCGGGGCTCAAACCGATCAGGCCATTGCCGCTTTCGATGCCAGCGTCGCCGCCTACCGACAGACGGTCCTGACCGGCTTTCAGGAGGTCGAGGACAATCTGGCCGCCCTCAGGATTCTCAGCCAGGAGGCCAAGGTCCAGGACCAAACGGTACAAGCCGCCCGCCAGGCCGCAGCTATCACGCTCAACCACTATAAAGCGGGAACCGCCAGCTCTCTTGATGTGGTGACAACTCAAACCCTGGCCCTCAACAGTCAGATCGCAGCCTTAGCCATTAACGGAAGGCTCATGGTGGCGCACGGCCTCCTCATCAAGGCCCTTGGAGGAGGATGGGATTCTTCTTCTGCCTTGGCCCCGGTTGATGCCGGCAACGAGCAACAGAAGGCTGCAACCGGGAAAAGTGATCCAAAGACTACCGCAGCAACCGGTATTCCCGGCACCAGCATGGATTGATCCGACACCGGGGAGTCCGAGGAAGGCCGGAGGCTCTGCAAACCTCCTTTTCCTGCCGGCTCCTCCCTGGGGCGGCGGCCCCCGGCGCCGGAGTACGAACTATAAACACGGCAATCACGCCCGCACCCGACCCTCGACAGGTGACCGCATGTTCCACTCGGCTTTTCAAATCAATCAGGACTTTCTTGCCAGCATATGTGCAAGAATAGGAGAAATCAGAGCGCAATATACCCAAAATTCCGCATTCACAAATCTCTTTATCAATACCTGTCTGATCTCCGACCAGCAGTTTACCCAGATTATCGACGCCGCCTACTGGGCCAGCCAGGCCATGGAAGAAGGCCGCCAGATCAGATTATCCCTGGTGTTCAAAGAACGGGAACATGCATCGAACACCTTCTGCTTCGATACCGCAATCCCATTGCATTCGGAAACCCTGGTTAAACTGGGATCCGCATTGGAAAGTTCGTACTCCGACATCTGCATCCACACGGACCCGGACGGGAAGCTGAACATATGGGGGCTGAGGATGCGGTCCGCCAACCATCTGACAACCGACCTCTGGATCCAGGTGCTCGGCCCGGGAAACATCCTGATCATCTGCTACGGCCGAAATATCGCCGCTTTGATCAACAACCAGGGTGTATTTGTGGATCCGACCAGGTTCTTCGAAGCGATCACGCCCAAGATATTCTCATCCGGCACCGATGTCATCAACGATCGCTTCAAGTTTCACCGGTTCTACACCCTGCTCTACATCGCCCAGGCCATGCGGGCCCACGAACGCGGAGGCACTCTTCTTGTCGTGCCGGCAGGCGAGGAGTGGAAAAATACCATTGTGCATCCAATAACCTACACAGGAGGATCCAGCTTCCTTGAGCCAGAATTCACCTCTCAGCCCCCTCCGGCCCTGCACACTGCCCAAGATCTGTTTCTGCTCTTTCAAGGAGAAACTACCGTCCCGGAAGAGGAAATACTCAAAATACGCACGCAGATATTCGACCAGTGCAGCCGCATTGGACGCCTTACCGCCATTGACGGTGCCCTGGTGATGACCTATGATCGCAAGGTGCACTGCTTCGGGGCCACTATCAAGTCCGCTGCAGACACGTCCACCGGTTCAAGGCCGGTCCGTATCATCAGGCCGGCCGAGGGTGATTGCGGAAGGGACGGCATCTTTGCCGAACTGGGAGGAACCCGGCATTTTTCTGCGGCCCAGTTTGCCTATGACCATCCCAATTCCATCGCGATCGTCGCCTCTCAGGCAGGCAACGTCTCCTTCTTCAGCCGCGACAAGGCCACCGGCGAACTGCTGGCCATCCAGAAGGCCGAACTGGCGCTGATGTATGAGGGAATCAGCGGCATCATCTGGAATCTTTTTAAGTTTATGAATAAGTCCTGACCTTCTCCCCCCCCTGACAATCTTGTATCAGGGGATGTTCAACTGAAAAATCCGGCCGGCCGCAACCTGACGACGGCGGCGGATACCCCCGGAATCTTCAAGGCCTTTTCCTCAATCGAAGCTGCAAGTCCGGTATCGGTGTGCTGGGAGGCCCGCACGGTAATGGCGACGGTACCGGCATCGCTGGTCACCTCACAGGTCGGATATTCCTCAATGAGCGCCGCTCTGGTCCTGGCTGCCAGGGCCAGATTTTCGATCATCTGCTGTGACTCGGCTGTGGCCCTGAATTGCGGTCTCACCGCCGCTGTACAGATCAGGCCCACCGCATCGTCGATGGTCAGTTTACCGATATGGATCACCAGGTCGTACAGTTTGCAGTCGGTGGTATCAACGCCGTAGAGCTGATAACTCCAGGCCTTCCGGTCCCGGTCATCTTTTTCCAGGAAGGCCGCCGCCTGATCCCGTTCCAAGCCATCCTTCTCCATCAGGGCGACGATGCGGTCTTCCATGTCGGCGATTATCCGCACCTTCAGGAGATGAGGGAGGTTACGGGCGAAAAAGTGACCCGCAAGACCGTGGTAAACCACATTGTCTCTTTCAAAACGGGTTAGTATTTCTGAAGCGACGTAGGCGATATATTTTTGTTTTTCATAGGTGAACCGCTGCAGGATGGAAGGCGCGTCATGAATCGCATGATCCAATCTGTTCAGGGGAATGTGAAAATCCTCGGATGCCTCGAGAATCACTTCACGGGAGACGCTGCGATAATCCAGATGTGCGGCGACCCTCTCTGCGACCTCTTTCCCTTTACTAAAGGATCCTCTTGAAATTGTGATAATTGCCATGAGCTATTCCTCCGCATATGAGTTTAAATCCGATATGTACCGGAGCTTGCATGGAGGTATGCAGGACTCCACGGCATCCCGGCCATTCCCGCCCTTCTCTCGAATAAGGGTAATGATTCAAACAGCCTTGTCAAAACTTTTCAGGATCATACAGGGCAAGGCTTTCCGCCCGTATGGCAGGCCTTACGCCAAGGAACAATGAAGCAAAAACAGACCGCGAACGGCAGGGTCTGCAGTATGCAGGATTCCTATTTTTTTTTGGCCCCCGCCGGCTGGATTACAAAACGGCTAATCCCCACACCAATGTCAATGCCTTCACCTTTCGATGCAATAGCAAGCGATACGGTCCCTTTGGTCATGACCTGCGCATTCCCGGATTTTACGACGCCGGCATGGGCATCGGTGGCGACATAGGCCCCGTAGATGTCGGAAATATTCTGGACCCCGGTGAAGTCGCCTTTGCCGCGCACCTTATATTGTCCTGCCGTGAGCCCTCCCCCCCTCATATTGAGTCTCACCCGAGAAGACTGGCCATTGGTGCAGCGTATGCTCCCATGGCCTGAAGCAGTCTGATACAGGGCCGACCACCCTTTCATCGCAAATGTCATTGTGCATGCTGTATTCGCTCTCTCGTGAGCACTGACGGCGGTTGCACCGAGTATCAGGGATGCCGCCAGTATAACGACGGAACAATATTGTTTTACTCTTCGCATGACAGTTCTCCTCCCTGTTGATGATCTTCTCTGCAACACACTTCTTTGCTTAACAGGGTAAGGAGAGGGTATTTCCTTGTCAATCGATTTCCGCCCCGAGGGAAGAGGCAGGCAGCCGGAGCACGGCAGGATACGGGGCTTATCCCCGCAGCTAGGCCGGAATCAATCCGATACTGTGCAATTCGTTGACCAGCCGTTCCTTTTCAATGGGCTTGACGATATAAGAAGTAGCCCCTCCCTTGGAATAGGCCTTCACCACTGTTCTGACATCATCCAGGGCCGTAATCATGATCACCTTCACCTCTTCCGGGCTGATGATACCCAGGCGCCTCTCCATTTCCCGGATGGCGATCAGAGCCGCATTACCATCCATGACCGGCATCATAATATCCATGCAGATGAGGTCGTATGGCTGCTGCCGGCGCCAGGCAACCCGAAAGGCCTGAATTGCCTCTTCACCGTTTACGGCAATATCGACAGTCCCATAAGGCTCCAGGATATCGCGGATAACTTGTCTGACCATAAAATCATCTTCAACAACCAACATCCTGAATTCGCGTTTTGGCATATCCATCCTCCGATTTTTTCTGCCCTGCCAGAGGGCAGTGACAGCATTTTTCACGCTCCGGCACTCTACAGGCGATCCCTCCAACGCAAGGCGGTTTCCACTCTTCCGGCAACGCTTTCCGACTCTCCCAATGCATTAATTGCTGCCATCGACGATTGCCGCCACCCGCGGGTCGTTTTGAAAAAGAACCAATTCGCCCCCCAGTCTTTCCGCATGATCACAAGAAATCGCCCTATTATTCCGAAAATTCAGAAGGAGTCCAAAAAGTTCGTCGGCCAGCCTTATCGCTCCTATCTGCATAGCCATTTCCTTCAAATTCTGTACTTCCTGCTCCAATGGGATGGAACCCTCACCGGACACGGCACATCGCTGCAGCATTTTGACACCATGCCGGACCTTCTGCAGAAAAATCCGTATCGCCCGCTTCATCGTCTCCGGGTTTCCCGCCCTTTTCACGGCCTCCTCTTCATCAAATATCTGAGAGTCCAGGGTGGCTATATTTTGCATGGCCAGCTCATGCGCCTCCCTGGTCCCCGACCGTTTAACCCATCCGGTTCCTGCATGCTTTCTCGTCATTTCCAGAAGTTGATTTACTGAAAATGGTTTTGCCAAAAAGTCATCCATTCCCGCCTCAAGACATCCCAATTCTGCCTCGGTGGTGGCAAATCCCGTCATGGCAATAAGAGGCAGATGTCTCCTCTCACTCGGAGCCCCCCCCATTTCCTTCACCCTGATCTGCCGGGCGACTTCAATACCACTGATCATGGGGAGCTTCAGGTCTAGAAATACCAGGTCGAAAGTATGGTTTTCAATCTCCTGCAGGGCCGTCGTCCCATCCGCTGCATTAGCCACCATATGCCCTGCATTATGCAGTATCTCATGCACCAGCCATTGGTTCATCTCATCATCCTCGACCACCAGGATCGACAGGGCCTGGCCCTGACGTGATGGAGAGGTCTTGGAATCGGCGTATTCGCCTGCTTTGCTCCGCCTTTTTCCCCATGGCGGCTCTACGGCAAAAGTAGAGGTGAAATGAAAGGTACTGCCCCGTCCCAGCCGGCTGTCAACCCAGATGCGGCCTCCCATCACGGCAACGAGCTTGCTGCATATGTTCAGGCCAAGTCCCACCCCGCCATACCTGCGGGTAATCGTACCATCGGCCTGGGTAAATGCTTCAAATATGAGATTCAACTTCTCTTCCGCAATGCCAATCCCGCTGTCCCGTACTGAAAAATGCAGGGAAATACCCCGCTTGTCAGGAACCTTCGCAGGGGTATACTCACAGGCACAGCTGCACTCAATCGCAACTTCACCGTACTTGGTGAATTTTATGGCATTGGAGACCAGGTTCAAAATAATCTGCCGCAGCCGGTTCGGATCGCCGATGACAATCCGGGGGACATCGTCGGCAATAAGCGAGGAAAGGCGGATGGCCTTTTCCTCTGCATGCAGATGCTGGATCTCGATGACCGAATCAATGACTGCCCTCGGGTCGAAAGAAATGGACTCAAGGCTCAATTTTCCGGCCTCAATTTTGGAAAAATCCAGGATATCATTCAACAGATTATGCATAATAACCGCTGATATCCTTGCCATTTCCAAATACGCCTTCTGTTTGGGAAGCAGGTCGGTCTCAAGGACAAGATTGAGAAGTCCTATGGCGCTGGTCATAGGTGTACGTATCTCATGGCTCATGTTGGCCAAAAATTCGCTCTTTGCCCGGTTGGCTTTTTCAGCGCTTATCTTTGCCCTCAGCAGTGATTCCTCCAGGCGCTTCCGCTCTTCAATCTCCGCAGCGAACGCCTCATTGGCAAGAGTCAAGGCTAAGGTCCGCTCCTTCACCAGTTCTTCGAGATTCCGGTGATATTCATTGAGCTGCATCTGTTTTTTCTCCAGATCTCTGAGCATTTTCTGCCGTTCAAGGCCCTTTTCAAGAATGATATTCAGTTCAGTATAATCAACGGGTTTTTGCAGATAGTTGATAGCCCCTGCACCCATGGCCGCAATGGTGGTTTTTATGTCGGCGTATCCGCTAATGATGAGACACTGCAGCAGGGGAAAAAGCGCTATCGCCTCGGTAATCAGCTCGACCCCATCCATGCCGGGCATCTTATAATCGGTAAGCAGCAGATCAATTTCCTGGCGCCGCAAGACATCAAGGGCTTCCGATCCCGAATTGGCCTCCAGGACCTCATAGGATAGATCGGTCAGTTTTCGTACCAACAATGTACTGAGGTTGTGTTCATCATCCACAACGAGTACTCTCGCCTTGGCCATGATACCTTCCTCTGTCAGTGATTTATGCAGCTCTTGACGGTTGGGAATATCAAGAGCTGCCCCGGCGAAGCCGGCATTCCTCCAAAAGGATCTCTACGGTTAAATGCCAGAAACATGCCAGACGACGAATGAATACAGATTATCACGCATATTCACTCTCTTAAGCAAACACGATCAGGGTAAATCGGAAGAGATGGGCACAATTCGGAGGAGTTGAGACCAAAAGAGGAGGTAAGAGGTGGCAAAATTGCCACCTCTTACCTCCTCTTCGGCATTTATTTTTTAGCCCGCCTATGCCGTCAAGAAGGACATCATTTATATCTCACTCTAATTCAGGATCATTTTATCCGTCATCAGATCTGCAGCCGCCCTCTTGGAGGAGGTAGATCTGCCACCCGCACAGAAGCGGAAGTGTCCCTGAGCGAGGCTGAAACACCAAAACGGCAGCGGGGAGAAGGCCACCTATGAGGGATAACGGAAAAGGGACAATGAGAGTCCCGGACAATCTCACGCTTACCCGTCCCTTTTTCCCGCCTCCTCATAGAAATCTGGCCGCAGAAGGCCGAAAGGCTCCTGGAACAGAAGGGGATATTGTTTGTGGTAGGCGGCAAAGATCTGTTCGAAGGGAAGGTCGGCAAAGCTGCCGTGGTCGTGAACATATTGCATATGCATCCTCCCCTCCGCGTTATATTCATGAAAAATCGAGTCCTCCTCTCCGGTAAATTCCAGGGGCTTCACCTGGAAGCGCTGACACAGTGAGAGATTGAAGGCAGGGGTGGCCTTCACCCATCTTCCGTCCAGAAAAAATTCAGTATATCCGTGATAGATAAAGAGATCGGTCCCCATCAGCTGGCGCAGCCTGGGCGTCGACAGATGGTTCCGGACGTCCGAGAACCCCAGCCGGCTGGGTATCCCCTGCTGTCGCCCCAGGGCTGCCAGGGTCACAGCCTTGGCGACACAATAGCCGGACCCTTTTTTAATGATCGTGCTCGCCCTCAGGGCATCGGGGGAATACCGCAGATCATAGGGGTCATAACGAATCTCATCCCGAACCGCATAGTAGAGACGGACAGCCCGGTCCTTCAGGCTGTCCGTCCTGTTCCTCCCGCAAACCCGCTCAGCATA
>JARLHL010000020.1 GCA_031292275.1 Desulfocapsaceae bacterium
CTTCGAGTTTACCGCTGCCGAAGGCCAGCAGGAAAGGCGGGTTTCCTCTGCCTATGAAGAGAAGTTCGCCGGCGACCCATCCGAGTTTAAGGCTCGGCACACAATGCCCTGCCCGCAGGCCGCTTCCATCCTGTTTTATCACCAGTCGCCAGTGGGGATCGGCGGAGGGGGGGAAGGTGCATGGGTCATTCTGCAGAGTCGTTTGATCAATATTCAATGTATAAAAGACCTGCTCGCAGCGCGTCGTCCAGAGCGCATCCTTCATCTCACGACGGGATTGGACGGCAATGCCTGCGATGCTGTTCGGCTCGGGGAAGAGCACCTGGACACTGTCTATGGGAAAATGGGAACCGGTGCTGAAATCGACGGTCAGCTCTCCCTCATTGTTCTGCATTGTCCCCTTCGAGAGCGAGATCCACTGGTGTTCCTTCTGGGTCTGCACGACCTGGGCGTAGCCGGTGATCGCAGTCAGCATAATGGGGTCGACGTCCTGCTGCCACAAGAGCCTGATATAGTTTTGCGGGGCGCAGGGCAACTGGATCGTCCTGCGCTGTACCTGCTGTCCTTCGTAGAGGGTCTGCTCGGAGAGCAGCGGACTCCAGTGGACAAGATCATTGCTCTGTTCAAGATGTACCGTATAGACCGAGGAAAGACTGTCCTTCCGCCAGGAAAAATCGAGCCGTCTGGCCTCCTGCCTGAGCCCGCTGAGATCAAGCAGATAGCCGGTGATCTTCCGTTCAGCCCCGCCCGGTGGTGGGTCCGGTTCAACTCTGACTATGGATCCGTTGGGTGTCAGAATAACCCTGTCTGTCCGGTTCTCCCTGCCGCCTGCCTGATACAGAGGGAAAAACGGAATGTCCCCAAGTTCTCGAAGCTGCGTTTCATGGGGGCTTGCGTTCCTGAAACTGTGGGGCACCGTTTCTCCGGAGGCGTTGAAGACCAGGACATCGCCAAGATCCGCCCGTTTCACTGTTTTGTATACCTCATCCGGGAGTTCCAGGGTATAGACGGCACCCGGTTTTTGCACCTCCAGATAATACCCGGCTGCAAAATCATTGGCGGTCATGGCTTCAGCCTGAGCCTGGCCGGCCAGGGAAACGGATAATAAAAGCATCAGGAGATACATCATCTTTAGGGAAAGTACGGCGTACTGTGGGGGCATGGTATCAGAGCTATTCCTGTTCTGTTATCGGTATTCGGACTTGATAGGCAGGATAACCTGACTGCAGGCATTTTCCGCCTGCTCTTGCTCTTCCGGATCGGAGAGGTTGGGTTGCGTTGTTGCTCTGTTAAATTGTTATCGCGATATGGCTTAAATTAAATGTTCGGGATAGTCAAATATTTTTTTGCATTAGGGGAGGGAAGAGCCTGATTTGCAACGCTCTTTACAGGAGGGTGATGACATGATCCAGGATGAGATCTGCGGTCCGTTCCTTGCTGGCAAGGGGCAACTCAATGACATTCTGGCGGTCTATGAGGGTTATCTGGTTGGTATCGACTTCAAAACCGGTGTTTTCCTGATTGATATTGTTGACTGCGATAAGGTCCAGGTTTTTTTTCTGCAGCTTTTTTTTGCCTTCCTGCAGAAGGTGACCGCTTTCGGCGGCAAAACCAACCAGCAGCTGTCCGGTTTTTTTCCTGCCGAGTTCCTGCAGGATATCAGGATTGGCAATGAGTCCCAGGGACAGCTCCGCCTGATCTTTTTTCACCTTGTCGGCGTATCTGGTCTCGGGCCTGAAATCGGCGACTGCTGCCGATTTCAGCACGATGGTCGCCTCGGAAAAATGTGCCAGTACCGCTGTCCTCATCTCTTCCGCGGTCTGGATGCTGACCCGCCGGACTCCCTCGGGGCAGGGAAGAGCCGTAGGGCCGCTGATAAGGGTCACTTCGGCGCCTCTTCTGTAGGCGGCCCTGGCCATGGCATAACCCATCTTTCCCGAGGAACGGTTGCTGATGAATCGTGCCGGATCCAGAGGCTCCCTGGTGGGGCCGGCGGTGATCAAAATCCTCTGACCCTGCAGGTCGCCCGCGGACAGATGCCGCAGCAGGATCTCCCGAACCTGTTCCCATTCCGGCAGGCGGCCCTGGCCTTCATCCTTGCAGGCCATCATGCCGCAGGCAGGCTCAATTACCTGATAGTTCAACTCCCGGAGGCGGGCAGTATTGGCCTGGGTGGCCGGATGGGCATACATCTGGCCGTTCATTGCCGGACAGACGATAATCCTGGCCCTGGCGGCCAGGACCGTGGCGCTGAGAAGATCGTCGGCCAGGCCGTGGGCCATTCTGGCGATGGTATGGGCCGTGGCGGGGGCGATCAGGATGATATCGGCATCCTTCCCCAGCTCTATATGAGAAATCTCGGGTCCTTCGTCGTCGGCAAACATGTCCGAGACGACCTTTTCTCCGGAGAGGGCGGCAAAGGTCAGCGGGGTTACAAAGCGTGTGGCTGCCTGGGTCATGATGACCCTGACCCGGGCCTCATCCTTGGCCAGCGCGCTCACCCAGCCTGCCACCTTGAAGGCGGCAATGCTGCCGGTGACCCCAAGGACGATTTTTTTCCCTGCAAAGGAGGTATGCATTTCAAGCCTCTGATTATCATGCCATTAAAAGGCAAAAAAAAAGCATGTCCCGGTGAATGGACATGCTTTTACAATACAGGCGCAGCGGCCTCAAGGCAACTCAATCTCTTCTTCCGCCAAAAATTCTCAACAGCATCAGGAACAGGTTGATAAAGTCCAGGTAGAGGGTGAGGGCGCCCATGATGGATCCTTTCCTGATAGACGCCTCTCCTTCGGCCATAATCCCCTGTTCGCCGATGTTTTTGATCTTCTGCACATCGTAGGCGGCAAGTCCTGTGAAGATGAAGACGCCGATATAGGTTATTGCCCAGTAGAGGCTGGAGCTGTGGAGAAAGATATTCACCACGGAGGCAATCAGGATGCCGATCAGTCCCATGAAAAGGAATGACCCGAATCCTGAGAGATCACGCTTTGTTACCAGCCCGTACACTGCCATGGCCCCGAACATCCCGGCGGTGATGAAGAATGTCGCGGCGATGGATGATCGGGTATAGGCGAGAAAGATGACCGAGAGGGTGATGCCGTTTAAGATCGAATAGCCGATAAACAATCCGGATGCGGTGCCGGCCTGGATCTTGTCGATCCTCGCGGAAAGAAAAAAGACCATGCCCAGCTCGGCAAGGACCAGAATCAGAAAAAGAGGGCTGGCTACTATGGACATGGCCAAGCCGGATTCTGCGGTCAAATAGGCGACAATGCCGGTTATGCCGAGTCCCATGGCCATCCAGTTGAATACCTTGGCCAGGAAGACTGTGGAGGCCTCCTGTCTGGCACGGCTTAATGTCATCTGGTCTGAATTTCCGTACATAATGCTACTCCTTGGATAGGGTGTTTTCAGCGGGGGTGATAAAGATAGAACCCGGATATTCTTCTAGGCCGCCTTAGAGGTGTTCATCTGCATTGAATACAGCTCGCAGGTTCACGTCACTGCTGCAAGAGGACCTATTGGAAGAAGTGTAATCATTGCAGTGAAGTTTGCAATAAAAAATGGAAACAGGCTACATTGTTCGGGACCTCGTTGAATTACGATGCCTGTGTCGAGGCGGCCTGGCTGTCCCGACACAGGCAGGACGTGACTCGTATAATCGTTGTTATGAAAGAGGCCTTTCCGGCTCATCTCCTACCAGTTTTTTCCCAGGAGCTCAAAATGTCCCCGGGGTTTGATGCAGGCCGGGCACATATCCGGGGCGGCTGTACCCTTATGCAGGTAGCCGCAGTTGAGACAGCGCCAGACTTGCTCGTCGGCACGGACAAAGGTCCTGTCCGCGGCGATATTGTCGGCAAGCTCCCGGAAGAGCAGTTCGTGGTGTTTTTCAGCAATATTGATGGCGTCGAAGGTATCCGCCGCCCGGGTAAAGTCCTCCTGGCGGGCAGTCACCGCGAATCCCTTATACATACTGTCGTGGACGAAGAACTCCAGCTCCGCCGAGGCAATCAGGTTGGCGTGGGTGTCTTTGATTACCCCGGCCGGGAAACTCCACTGGATCTCGAACTCGCCGCCATTGAAAAATTTAAAGAACCGCAGGGCATGCGCGTGTTCCTGAGCTGCTGTTTCATCAAATATCCGTCCTATCTGGATGAAACCTTCATCTCTGGCCTGATCGGCGAAAAAATTATACCGGCTTCGGGCCTGGGCCTCGGCGGCAAAGGAGGTAAGCAGATTTCTGGCGGTCCGGCTTTCCCGAAAAGCGACCATGAAACCTCCCCCTATTCTTCAATACGTATCGCATTGGCGCCGCACTCGTCGGCGGCCCTCTGGACAATCGCCTCCAGATGCTTGGGGATCACGTCATATTTTACAATGGAAAGAAGCTGGTCCTCGTCATACTCGAACACCTCGGCACAGAGCTTGTTGCAATTCCTGTCACCCATACACTCTTTGGTAATGGTTGCTTTCATTGAAATCTCCTTGGCTGTGGGGTTGATGAACACACGGAAGGTTCAGACATTGACAAAAACGTGACGGTATTTATTCAAACACAATTGATTCAAAAAAGCAGTAAATTTATATCACGGCTTCCTCCGAGCGGCGGCCTTGCCCTGCTTGTGATTTTCATGCCTGGTTGTGACCGGCCGGGCTGCATCGTGCCCGGTATATCGGAAGAAGGATGCTGTCCGGCGGGACGGTGATAAGGCCATTATTGTCCCGATTTTACGACCTGCGTTTGAAAGGACCTGGATACCGCAGGCGGCCATATCGGCAAAGTATTGTGAAGGGCCTGAAAAGGCGGTAAGGTGGGGAGCTGCGAACATATCCGGATCAGATAAAATGAGGTTGACGTCTTCCACCGCTGTGAGCCTTGATCTGGACTATTATGAGAGAAGGTATGAATATTATTCTCGTCAGAAAAGAAGAGTTGAACGAGGGCAGGGTGATTCTGACGGATCATCGGGCAGGACATATCGTCACCGTGCTGAGAAGCGCGATCGGGGACTTCGTCCGGATCGGAGTGGTCAACGGCTTGAGGGGGACGGGACGGGTCTGCAGCCTGAGCTGCGGCAGCCCGTACAGCGTCGAGCTTGCCGTTGAACTTGACGGCCTGGCGGCGTCTGTGCCTCCGATCGACCTGCTCCTTGCCCTTCCCCGGCCCATTATGCTCAAACGGATATTGAGTCAGGCGGCGGCCCTGGGGTTCGGATCGATAACCCTTATCAACGCCAACAGGGTGGAGAAGAGCTTTTGGGAGGCAGGTCTTCTGCAAGAGGCATCCTATACGCCCCATCTCCTGCACGGTCTTGAGCAGGCCGTTGATACCCGTCTGCCGGAGGTCCGAACCTATTCCCGCTTCAAACCTTTTATCGAGGATGTCCTGCCCGCCCTGATGCAGGACTACAGCCATTGTCTGGTGGCCCATCCCGCAGGAGACCGGACCTTAAAAGAGGTCCTGATCGGAAAACCCGGCCGGATCCTCCTCGCCGTGGGGCCGGAAGGGGGCTGGGTGGACTACGAGGTGCAGCGGTTTCTCGGACTGGGCTTTTCGGCCTTCACCATGGGGGAGCGGATCCTGAAGGTGGACACGGCGGTCATCTCCCTGCACGGGAGGGTCTCGGCGCTCCTGGATCAGGCATAAGGCCCGGTCCCTTTCGATTCCCGGATATTCAGGCGGTTGGTTGTCGGGCATGATGCAGCATTATTGACAGCCTGCAATTTTCCAATAACAAAAAAGGAGGTGGCCATGCAGGAAGAAAATACCGTTTTTGAGCGGACATACCAGCACTATATCTCCCAGATTCGAAATCTTCCCCTTGCCTCGGTGGCAGAGAGGATCGGGGCCGTTCGGATTGACGGAGGCCTGCGCATCCCTCTTTTTGGCCAGAGTTTCGAGGTCTCTGCCGCAGGCATAACCGATACCGACGGCAGACGCCCGAGCTACGACGTCTGCGTCATCCTGAGCAAGCGTCTGCTGCTCAGCCTTCAGACGCCTGCGCAGGCAGGAGGGAACTGGGTCTCGTTTAAGGATTTTCGCGATTCACGGCCCCTGCATAATTTTTTTGCCCATGATGTGGAAGGGGCCATTGCTGGAAAATTTTCCGGCAGGATAAAGGCGCTGAAGCAGGCCTGTGCATCTTTGGGCGGGTATGGCCCGGATCTGCAGGTGTCCTATGACCTGGCCATGCAGTTTGACGCCCTGCCGATGATCCCCCTCATCCTGCTCTTCAACGATGCGGACGCGGAATTTCAGGCCTCAAGCAGTATCCTTTTTCTCGCTCGGACCGAGGTCTTTCTGGATGCGGAATGCATCGCGATGGTCGGCAGCCTTCTCTGCAGGAAGCTTGGACAGGCAAAGCTTCAGGAAAACCGCGGATAATGATTGCTATTGACTCGCTGCCAGCCATGCCTATCTTACAGAAATCGTCCTTGAGCTTTTAGCTGAAAACAGGTAAGTAAACCGCATCCGGCTCCTGACCGGATCTGCGTGGAACAATTCTTCAACATCCAATTAGGAAAAATAAATATGTATAGAAATTTCAGTATTGTACCGAATATTATCTTTGGCCGTGGCTCGTTCAATCAGCTTGATGATATCCTGCAGCCGAAACGGTCCGGCAATGACTCGTATATGGTTTTTGTCCTGGACGATGTCTTCAAGGGCAAGACGCTTGAAGGGCGGATCCCGCTTCGGGGCAAGGACTTCCTTCTCCATGTGAACGTGGATGATGAACCTAAGACCAAATACATTGATCAGCTGGTGGCTCGGATCCGGGCTTATGCACCCGTCCTGCCCGACGGCATCATCGGTATCGGCGGCGGCGCTACCATGGATATCGCCAAGGCGGTCTCCCTGCTGCTCACCAATCCCGGCTCTGCGGCCGATTATCAGGGCTGGGATCTGATCAAGATCCCTGCCGTCTATCACGTGGGCATCCCCACCCTGTCCGGGACCGGGGCCGAGGTCTCCCGGACCACGGTGCTCACCGGCCCGGAAAAGAAACTCGGTATCAACTCCGACTTTACCCTCTTTAACCAGATGGTGCTCGACCCCGAGCTCATCGCCGATGCGCCCAGGGATCAGTGGTTTTATACCGGTATGGACTGCTACATTCACGATGTCGAATCCCTGCAGGGGACCTATCTCAATGAATTCAGCAAGGCCTACGGGGAAAAATCCATCGACCTCTGTCGGCAGGTCTTTCTCGGGGACCACCCAGACAGGGATGACAAGCTGATGATGGCCTCCTATTTCGGCGGTATGTCCATTGCCTATTCCCAGGTCGGTGCCTGCCATGCCCTCTCTTACGGCCTGTCCTTCGTCTTGGGTACCCACCATGGCATCGGCTGCTGCATCACCTTCGATTACCTTGAAGATATTTATCCCGATGGCGTCAGGGAGTTCCGGCAGATGATGCAGAAGCACGGCATCTCCCTGCCCAGAAACCTAACCAGGGATCTGGACGCGGCGGCCATGGAAAAGATGACCACCGTCGCTCTGGGGCTGGTGCCGCTCTGGGAAAACTGTCTGGGCAAGGACTGGCAGAAGATCATGACCCGGGAGCGGGTCCTGGAGCTGTATCGCAAAATGTGATCGGGCCCGGAGACTAAGGGGGGCTGGCGACGGCTCCAGGGTATCCGGGGCGGCCCGGATTCCCCGAGCTGCTTTTTTAAGCGGTAAGATGAGAGGGGAGGGCAGGCGATGGATAAAGCTGGCAGGCAGGAAATGCGGTATCTGGAAGAGCTGTGTGCTGCGACCGGGGCGGATGCCGGCGTCCAGGTATCCATGACCGATATGGGCGCGGCTCTGGGGCTTGATAAAGCCGAGGCCGGCATCATAGCTGAAGATCTCATCATCCAGGGCCTGGTGGAACTTCGGAGCCTCTCCGGCGGGATCAGCATCACAGCCCAGGGGATCGAGATGGTCCAGGGCTTGACCGGTTCCACCACGCTTCCCGCAGGCCAGGCTTTGCAGCTGGGCAGCGGGCCGGTCCTCAGCGATCAGGGGCGGTCGGCGGTGGAGAGGGTGATCGGGGAGATCAGGACCGCGGCTGCCCTCAGCAAGGCATCCTTCAGCCAGTGGGAGGAGACGGTGATCGATGTGAAGACCCTTGAAGTCCAGCTGCTGTCGCCGAAGCCGAAGACGGAGGTGATCCGGCAGGTCCTGCTTTCCCTTCGGACGAACCTTGCCGGCCTCGGTCTGCAGGACCGGGCGGCCAGTATAGATAGCCTGATCAGCTCCTGACCCGGATCTCTCCTTTGGCCGGAGCCATGGCAGCCTCGCCCCGGCCTCTTAAAAGAACCGGGGCGGAAAGGGGCATCAGTGCCTGTTGAGCTTCTGGGCCAGGCGCCTGCCCAGCTCATCCAGAAAGTCCGTTGAATTCAAAACCTTCACCGCAGGCGGGTCGCAGATAAGGGCCAGGTCTCCCGTCATATAGCCGCTTTCGATGCACTCGATGATGGTCTCCTCCAGGGTATCGGCAAAGGCGATCAGCTCCAAAATGCCGTCGAGTTCGCCGCGTTTGCGCAGCGCTCCGCTCCAGGCGTAGATCAGGGCCACCGAGTTGGTGGAGGTCTTCTCGCCCTTCAGGTGTTTGTAGTAATGCCGCTGGACGGTGCCGTGGGCGGCCTCATACTCGAAATAGCCGTTGGGCGAGACCAGCACCGAGGACATCATGGCCAGGGAACCGAAGGCGGAGGCCACCATGTCGCTCATCACATCGCCGTCGTAATTCTTGCAGGCCCAGAGCAGTCCGCCTTCGGACTTCATCATCCGGGCGACCACATCGTCGATCAGGGTATAGAAAAAACTGATCCCGGCTGCTGCAAATTTTGCCGAATACTCCTGGGCGAAGACCTCCTCAAAGACGTTCTTGAACCGCTGGTCGTAGATCTTGGAGATGGTGTCCTTGGTGGCGAACCAGCAGTCGATCTTCTGGTCCAGGGAGTATTCGAAACAGGCCCGGGCAAAGCTCCTGATGGATCCGACGGTGTTGTGCACGCCCTGGAGGATGGCCGGTTCATCGACCTCGATGATGGTCTTTCGCAGGACTGTGCCGTTTTTGTCGGTGGCGACGATCTCCAGCTTGCCGCCAGCCTCGCTGTAGATCTCCGCATTTTTATAGACATCGCCGTAGGCATGGCGGCCGACGACGATGGGCTTAACCCAGCTGCGCACCGCGGGCCTGATATTCCTGACCATGATCGGCTTTCTGAAGACGGTGCCGTCCAGGGCGGCGCGGATGGTGCCGTTGGGCGACTTCCACTGTTTCTTCAGGCCGTATTCCTTGACCCGGTCGGCATTGGGGGTGATGGTCGCGTTCTTGACGCCGACGCCGTGTTTCTTGATGGCATTGGCGGCATCCACGGTGACCTGATCGTCGGTACGGTCACGCTCCATGATCCCCAGGTCGTAGTATTCGCATTTCAGATCGACGAACGGCAGGATCAGCTTTTCCTTGACGATGGGCCAGAGGACCCGGGTCATTTCGTCGCCGTCAATTTCCACCAAAGGGGTGGTCATTTGTATTTTTTGTGTCATAATAGGCGTCTTCGTGTGGGTTGGTGAGGCCATGTCTCTTCCCGGCAGGAGCGGGGATCAACATGAAATAAAAGAGAAGGACCTGCTGTAAATGAATGCTGACTTATAGCAGAAATTTCAGCGGTTGTAAATGAAGTCCGAGGACTGAGCCGGGCAGCGTCTTCGGTCTGCCGGGAGCGGTCCCTTGTGCGAGCGATGGCGGAAAATATGGATTTGGCGGCTGTGCAATCTGCCCTGGGGCAGTGGTTCAGGCAGCTGGGGCGCGATCTTCCCTGGCGAAAAGACTATATCCCCTATCATGTCTGGATATCAGAGATTATGCTCCAGCAGACCCAGATGGAGAGGGGCGTGTGGTATTTCAAGCGCTGGCTTACGCGCTTTCCCGATGTCGGCGCGGTGGCGGCGGCCGGAGAGCAGGAGATTCTTAAATACTGGGAGGGACTGGGCTACTACGCCAGGGCCAGAAACCTGCATAAGGCGGCCAAGGTCATGGTCGAGCTCCACCGGGGAGAGGTCCCCGCCAGCTACGATATCCTGCTGAGCTTGCCGGGGATAGGCCGGTATACCGCTGCGGCGATTGCCAGCATCGCCTTCAATCAGGATGTGGCTGTTGTCGATGCCAATGTGGAGCGGATCTTCGCCCGGCTCTACAATATGGAGACGCCGCTCAGGAACAGGGAGGCGAAGAAGCGGATCCAGCAACTGGCAACTGAACTGCTGCCGGCGGGAGAGGCCCGGATATTCAACCAGGCCTTGATGGATCTGGGCGGTCTGGTCTGCATACCTAAAAAACCTGACTGTGCCAACTGTCCGCTGGCGGGTCATTGCGCCGCGCTGGCGGCGGGTACTGTTGCAGAACGACCGGTGGTGGCAGCCGCCGGGAAGACCATCCTCATCACGATGGCCACCGGAGTCCTGGAATACGACGGCCTGATTTTCATCCAGCAGCGGATGGCCGATGATGTCTGGGGCTCGCTCTGGGAGTTCCCCGGCGGCAGAATGGAGGCGGGCGAGACGCCCGAACAGACCGTGGTCCGGGAGTATCGGGAGGAGACCGGATTTGCGGTCAGGGTCACCGGCAGAATCGCCACCGTGATTCATCATTATATGCAGTACAAGGTGATCCTTCATGGGTTGTACTGCAGGCTGGACGAAGAGTTGAGGGTACCGGAACTGCAAGCGGCCCAGGACTTCCGCTGGGTGACGGCTCAGGATCTCTCCTCCTACGGATTTCCGGCGGGCCATCGAAAGCTTATAAAATATATGGCCGAATCGGGTGCGGATGGGATATCCTGATTGCGGCTGTATGCTGATGGCCCAATGTCCTGCATAAAGGAGCCTTTAATGAAACAAATCCTCTATCGTATCTTCGAGACAGCCTTGGGGCCCTGCGGACTGGCATGGTCCGATGCGGAAACCGGACGGCCCGCAGTTGTTTACCTGCAACTCCCCTGCGCGACCGCGGAGCAGACCGAAGAGAGCTTGGCCGCCAGGGGACGCAGGTCCGAAACCTGCCCCGAAAATATTGCTGCAGTCTTGGAAAAGATCCGCATGCATCTGCAGGGACGGCTCCAGGATTTCAGCGCCGTCCCCCTTGATCTGCAGGGCCTTGGTCCCTTCAGTTTGAAAGTGCTTGCGGCCTGCCGGGAAATTCGGCCCGGTACCACCCTGTCCTATGGTGAGCTTGCCCGCCTCATTGATCATCCCGGCGCGGCTCGGGCGGTAGGACAGGCCCTGGCCAAAAACCCCATTCCGCTGATCATCCCCTGCCACCGGGTCCTGGCAGCCAATGGCGGGATGGTCGGTTTTTCGGCCCCGGGCGGGGTGAAGACCAAAGCCAGGCTGCTCCAGCTTGAGGGCGTGGCCCTGACGATCAAGAAAGATTGACGGAAGCCTCTTTTTCTGGTATCTCCCCGATTCTGAATAACCGCCTTTCGACTCCGCAGGGGTCAAGGCCCCGGAAAATGAGAACCGCCGCATCGCTATGTCAGTTTTACGCATCGAAGGACTCAATATCGTCATTTCCCTGATCTGCCTTTTCTTCATCCATCGGCAGACCAGGAAGCTGGATCGCAGAGCGGGGACGGTCACAGAAAGAATTGATGTCTTCGATGCCCTGAAAGGGATCTGCATCGTAGGGGTTGTCTTTATTCACACCGCCTATCTGAGCCCCTACTCCACCTATATTTATAGAAGTCTGGATTTTGCAGTCCCTTTTTTCTTCATCTCCTCCGGTTTCCTGCTCGCGGTCAGATGCAAGGGCAGCGTGGATCTCAGGAGTTATTACCGCAACCTCTTTTTCAGGGTAGTGCTGATCTATCTCATCTTTGTCGTCGGGACAAGGATGCTGAACGGCGGGGAGATGAGCCTGCAGGCCGTCCTCCGCGACGCCCTGCTTGGCCGGACAAACTTCAACTATTATTTCATCCCGATCCTCCTGCAGTTCTACATGCTCTTCCCCCTGCTGATCAAATACCGGGAGCGATTTGACAGCACCTTTATCTTTTGCATGGTCGCGTTGTTTTCATTCCTCTCCTTTGTGGGCAACCATTATATCGAGCAGCCCTACTGGGACTCAAATCCGTATTATCTTGTGTTTTTAGGAAAAGACTTCAGCTACTTCTGCTTTGGTATCTTTTTGTCGCTGCATGACATCTCCGGCTTGCGGTTCAGAAACTCTTTGTTCTCTCTGCTGGTGTTTGTTGTCGGCGCTGCCGGACTGATGCTGTCCGCGGGAGAATTCCTTCTGACCTATGCCTACCCCTTTGCCGCCTTTATCTTTGCAATGTCCGCCTATAATCTGATCAAGGGACAGAGATGGCTGCAGATCATGGTGGATCTCGGACGCTACTCTCTGGTGATCTACCTGGTCCACAGCACAATCAAGGGCGGACTGGTGATGAAATTTTTCTCCAATGAGGCCCGGCCCTGGGCCCTGGAATTCATGGTGATAAGCGCCGTCACCATAGTTTTGAGCTACGGGTTTGCCAGGGTCTTTATGGCCTGCTATAATCCTGCCGTGGCCTTCTGCCTGTCCATTATCAGAAAACCGGCTGGTGATAAAGAAGACGGATGTCGCCGCTGACTTAAAAAATTATTGTGAGGCTGATCCCGCTGCTGGCTATGTCTCCTCGCTCCCTGCCTTTTGCTGCCTCTGCTTTAGACCCAGCCACCAGTCCAGCCGTTTTTTGATCTCCTTTTCAAAGCCGAAGGGGGAGGGGGTGTAGTAGGTCCGCTCTCCCATTCTCTCCGGGAAATAATTCTGGTAGCTGTAACTGTCTTGATAGTCGTGGGAATACCGGTAGTCCTTGCCGTACCCCAGATCCTTCATCAGCCCGGTCGGGGCGTTGCGGATATGGAGCGGCACCTTATGATGGCTGGTCTTGAGCGCATCGTTCTTGGCGTCGTTATAGGCCGTATAGAGGGCGTTGCTCTTCGGCGCCGTGGCCAGGTAGACGGTGAGCTGGGCCAGGGCATTGTTGGCCTCGGGCATCCCCAGAAAATGCACGGCCTCCTTGACGGCCATGGCCTGAACCAGGGCGTTGGGGTCGGCGAGTCCCACATCTTCACTGGCGAATCGGGCCAGTCTGCGGACCAGATACATCGGATCCTCTCCCGCTTCGAGCATCCTGGCCAGCCAGTAGAGGGCCGCCTGCGGATCGCTGCCGCGCAGGGACTTGTGCAAAGCCGAGATCAGGTTGTAGTGCTCTTCGCCGTTTTTGTCATAAAACATCGACTGCTGCGCAATGGCCTGCAGGACGAATTCGACGCCGATGGTCTCCTGTGAGCCTGCCGAGCGGCAGACCATCTCCAGAAAGTTGAGGCCCCTTCTGGCATCTCCGCCGCTGCGCGCAGCCAGGGCCTGCAGGGCATCCGCATCAAAATTATAGGTCTGCGGCAGGCTTGCCAGGGCTCTCTGCAGGATTTCCAGGATCTCTTCATCCTTGAGAGGGTTCAGCACGAAGACGTGGCAGCGGGAGAGCAGGGCCGAAATAACCTCAAACGACGGGTTTTCGGTGGTCGCCCCGAACAGGACGATGGCCCCCGACTCGACATAGGGCAGAAAGGCATCCTGCTGCGCCTTGTTGAATCGATGGATTTCATCGACAAAAACGATGGTTTTTCGTCCCTCGGCCCGCAGCAGGTAGCTGGCCCGCTCCATCAGCTCCTTCACTTCCTGGATCTTGGAGAGCACGGCGCTGAACGAACTGAAGCCATGGCGGGTATTGCGTTCGATCAGCCGGGCGATGGTGGTCTTCCCGGTGCCCGGCGGTCCCCAGAGGATAAAGGAACTGTAGTCGTCGCTGTCGATCATATTCCTCAGAAGGGCGCCTTCCCGGAGGAGTGATTGCTGCCCGATGATGTCGGCAATGACCTGTGGCCTGACCTTTTCGGCCAGAGGGACATTGGCAGGTTTCTGCATTCCATCGATGATGTTTCGTTGACGGGGCATATTTTCTACGAATAGGGCTTGCGGTTGGCTGGAAAGTCTCCGGATACGGCTCGAAGAGCGAACTCCGGATACTGTAACAGAATTTTCCCTGCTTGTCATTTTTGTCGACAGGAAGGTTGTCTCTGGAGAGTCACCGGGATCTCATTTGAAATATCTTGACAGGCTGATGTTGATAATCTATGTTAGGCCGATCTGGCTTTCATTGACAACTTCTACCATAAATACCAAGGGGGTATATATGTTTAAACTTAAAATATTCGTCATATTAGCTCTGCTTTGTCTGCCGTTTAGCGGCCTGGCTGCCGGCAATCAGCCGGAGAACGAGCTCAAGCACCGCATTGAGGTGGTATTTGTTCTTGATACCACTGGTTCCATGGCTTCCCTGATTGATGGGGCCAAGAAGAAAATATGGTCCATCGCCAATAGCATTATCGACCAGAATCCTGAGGCTGAAGTGTACATGGGGCTTGTGGGATACCGCGATATCGGCGATAAATATGTTACTCTTAACTACCCGCTTACCACCGATATTCAGGATATTTACGCCAAGCTTCTTACCTTTCAGGCCGCGGGCGGCGGCGATATACCGGAATCTGTAAACGAGGCCCTCGATGTGGCTGTAACAAAACAGCCATGGACAGCTCAATACTCAACCAAGCTGAGTAAAATTATCTTTTTAGTAGGCGATGCCCCGCCGCATATGGACTACGAACATGATCGCAAATACCCGGAGGTAATTAAAGAAGCCGCCCAGAAAAATATTATTGTCAATACCGTGCTGGCTGGAGACAGCCTGGAAACTTCCAGGGTTTGGAAGGAAATTGCCAGACTGGGTAAGGGCGATTATATGGAAATACCGCAAAGCGGCGGTAAGGTTGTGATTATAGAGACTCCGTACGATAGCGACATTATCATTCTTCAGAAAGAACTGACTAAAACAGTAGTGCCTTACGGTTCTGCAGAGGTGCAGAAAACGGTACGTGGCAAGGGGGACATGTATAAGGATGCCCCGGCTGCCAGCGCGGCGGAAATGTCAAAATATGTGAGCAAAAGTGCCAAGGGTAAAGCCGTAATCACGGGCCGCGGTGATTTGGCGCAGGACGTAGAAGCAGGCAAGGTTAAACTCGAAGCCGTAAAAGAAGCCGAGCTGCCTGCCAATATGCAAAAAATGGATCAGGCCGAACGAACAAAATACATTGACGGCAATATAAAAGAACGTAAAGAACTGGCAGATAAACTAGCACGGAAAGTGGAAGAACGGGATAAATATATTGCCGAAGAAAAAGCAAAAAAGGCTAAAAGTGATCCCAAATCGAAAGACAGCTTTGACAAGGCTGTAAGCGATACCCTGAAGAAACAATTATAACGGAGCAAATCAAGGTATATGTATACGATATGGCAGGCCGCATAATTTTGCGGCCTGCCATATCTTTATGGAGGCAAAAAAAATGAGTGATCTGACAAAACTCCCGAATATTGGCAAAAAACTGGAAGCGCAACTCAACCAGATAGGCATTACGAATAAAGAAGAATTTGCGCAAATAGGCAGTAAAGAAGCCTGGAAACGTATAAAAGCTTTTGATCCCTCGGCATGATTCAACCGTTTATGCGCCCTGGAAGGTGCGCTGCAAGACGTAAAAAAAGATTTACTAAGCAATGAAACCAAGGCTGAGCTTAAAAGATTTACCAAGGCCAACCGTAAAAATCCTAAGCCTTAAATAGCTTGATTTGTTTGTCGGACGGATCAGGCTGAAGCAGCATGCAGAGTGCCGCGTCTGCTTTTGGCTATTGATCCAATCAATGATTTTTTCCTCTGAATTTTCTCCTCTGCTTCGCACAAGCACCGGCAGGTTTTATAGGCTTTGCTGCCTTCTTCCTGCCGTATGACGCGCATTGTGCCTCCAGTTCCTCGAAAATCCAACATGCACCACATGATTGTTATGCCTGGCTATGAATTGTATTCACAGCGGGGGGCGGCTATTCCCCTTCCTTCATCTGAAATGGTTTTCCTTTAGACTTTCACAAATAAAACCGCCTCTTAGTTCCTCGCATCCTGCAGATTTTAAGCTTGATTTTCATAGCTATACATAATATATCGAATCAAACAAACCGATTAATAAAGTATTGTCGAGCTTGCCTGAATCCGGGGGGATATCTGATAGGTCTGCACCAATAGTTTGCGCCAAAGGTCTTTCTTCTTTTCCCGGTTCACGAAAATCGGTTGATCCGGAAGCATTGGAGAAGGCTTCGCAATACCTCCCCCTTCTGTCCACATGGCTGCCGCTAGCTCTTTGCGGCATTTTTCCCAGCTTTTTGATCGCAGGACGTGGACACATTCGTAATTTTTTTTGAAACAGGCCCTCCGCATTATCGCCAGTCGGAACAGAGCGGGAAACCTCCCTGCTATCCAAGACCTTGGTGAATATTGAATAATTACAGGTTGTTTGTTGAGTTTTTTGATCAGTATCAGACCGTCTGTTTGTGACAACGAAAACTATGAGGAGACCTCAATGACTGCATCCATCTTCACAAACACAACTGCAAAGCAAAATCAGCCGTCCTTCAGGAGATCGGCACTCCCTGTTCTGCTGGCCTCCCTGTTGGCCGCGGCAGCGCCTGTCTCTGCCCAGGACCTTACTGTATACAGCCAGGGCGGCGGGGGCGGCGGTGGCGCCAGCGCGAACGGCTTCATTGGTGATTATGGCGATCATGGCGGCGCCGGCGGTGCCGGTGCGGATGCCGCCCATAATGGCTATAGCGGCGGTGGCTCCGGTCCTCTGTATCCGGGTGATTGGGGCGGTCGGGCAGGCGGCGGCGGCGGCACCAGCGGTCCCGGGGCCGAGGGCGGTGAGAATGCCGGTCAGGGCGGAGCCGGCGGCGGCGGAGCCGGCGGTTTGGGCGGTTCGCTCTCCGGCGGTCCCGGTGGTGCCGGTGCTGCCGGGAGCGGTGCGGGTGGCGGGGCGGGCGGTGCAGGAAGTCCGGCCAGCGCCATGTTCAGTGGCGGCGGTGGCGGCGGCGGCGCAGCCGGTCTGGCCGCTGTCCAGACCGTGGGCGATGTCTCCGTCGGCAATGTCTCGGTCATTGCCGGCAATGGCGGCGATGGCGGGTCCGGGGGATCGAAGGGCAATGCCGTCGGCGGCGGCGGCGGCGCCGGCGGTCTGGCCAGCCTTACCGCCGGCAATCTGATCGCTTCCGGCACCGTGCTGGTCCAGAGCGGGAGCCAAGGTTTGAACGGTTATGGCGGTGTCTATGGCGGTGCCGGCGGTGCTGGTGGAGCCGCCACACTGATCGCCGAGTCCCTGGCTGCCCCCACGGTCATCCTCACCCAAAACAACGGGGCCTTAACGGCCAATATCGGCACGCTGAATGTCAACAACCAGAACACCACCGTGACCCTGAACAACACCACGCCCTGGAACGGCAGCACCGGGGTGCTGTTCAACACCATCGAA
>JARLHL010000021.1 GCA_031292275.1 Desulfocapsaceae bacterium
GGGTTAAGATGAAAATCTTGACCCCTTTTCTTTTGGTTGTTAGATTTCAGGATTTTGGTCATTCCAATGAGATGTATACTCCACGGAATTCACCCGATTTTGACCTATCCGAGGTGAAAATTCAGCCGGGGAACTGGATGGAAATATACACAAAACAGGTAGTAAAGGGAATGTAAGTGTATTAAAGGCCGCATTGATTACATGGATTGTAACTATGATTGACAATCTATGCGCAATCCATTGTTGTTGATTCCATGATTACCAGAAAACTCGCCGACAGGCTGTTGCAGCTCGCTACAAATTATCCCGTTGTGGCAGTGACCGGCCCCAGGCAGGCAGGAAAGACCATGCTGTGTCGAGCCGCCTTTCCGGTGAAGCCTTATGTATCGCTGGAATCCCTGGATTTCCGTGAGTTTGCCCAGAACGATCCCCGGGGATTTCTGGCGGAATACCGACAGGGTGCAGTCCTCGACGAGTTCCAGCAGGCACCTGGACTGGTAAGCTATCTGCAGCCGAGGTCGATGAGCAGAGAGAGCCTGGCCGTTGTATTCTCACCGGCTCGCAGCATTTCGGTATATCGCAGATCATTTCCCAGTCACTTGCCGGACGCTGCGGCCTGCCGACCCTGTTGCCCCCTGATTTTGATGAGCTGCAGGGCTTCCCCGAGGTCCCGGATGATCTTTTCACCCTCCTCCGGCAAGGCGCTTACCCGAGGATCTATGGCCAGAACATTCCTGCCCACAAGTGGCTGGCCGACTATATCGCCACCTATGTGCAGCGTGATGTCCGTCAGGTCTTGAACATCGGGGACTTGCTGACCTTTTCCAGCTTTCTCAAGCTCTGCGCCGGGCGCACTGCGCAGGAGATCAATCTTTCGTCCCTGGGGGGGGCCGGGGTCTCCCATAATACCGCAAAATCCTGGTTATCAATTCTCGAGTCCGGTTATATCATTCACCGGATACCTGCCTGGCATGTCAACATCCGCAAGCAGATAGTGAAGGCACCCAAGCTCCATTTCCTGGATACCGGGCTGGTCTGCTCTCTTCTGCAGATCAGAGAGCCTGGACAACTCCGGTTGCATCCTCTCCGAGGGGCTATTTTCGAAAGCTGGGTGGTGTCGGAGCTGTATAATGCACTGGCCCATCAGGGCGAGCAGCCGATTCTGCACCATTATCGCGAAAGCCGCGGGTTGGAAATGGATGTGCTGGTACACCGTGGTGATTGTCTGCATGCCGTTGAGATCAAATCCGCGGCCACGGCGGCTCCTGATTTTTTCAGGGGATTTGAACAGATTGCCGGGAGAATGCAGACAGCCGGCCTGTCCCTGCACCTGGATAATGTGGTGGTCTATGGGGGCGAGACATCGCAGCAACGGAGGGCGGCGCGGCTGCTCGGCTGGCGGGACGTGGGCAAGATTTTGCATCAGGCGTTAGAGCAGTAACCGGGCAGGCATATTTTTGTTCATGTATTCTGAGCAACTCAGGAAGCTCAGGTTTCGAATTTGTTTCTTAGCAGATGCCTGCCAATAGACATCTCATTAATCCATGAAGAGTTCAGAGATTGCTGTGATTGATCAGGGAGTTAATAGAACCTGGGAAATAAATCCCCCTTTTTCATGATTTCAAGGAAGTAGATCCTTTACCCAGGCAGGTAACGGATTCACCTTTTTCTCACAATAGCCGCTTTTAATAATGGCAATCTGTTGGAATCTGTTTTGTCCCGAAGAGTTGTCAAGAAGCCAAGCTTCATCCACAAGAGGCAGTGCCGTCTTAATGTTTTTCACGGTCCTCGGAATACGCGAACGGATTTTTTCAGCGGGCACATTATGGCCGCCTTCCAGCGTGCGCTGATATACCCTGGCCTCGTTCAGGCTTGGGTCATTCAGATGGATATAGACCAGTATGACGGTATACCCGTGAGCTTTAGCAACTGCGATAAAATCAATTTTTGATTCATGGGAAAAGACGGTTTCGAAACAAAAGGATTCTCCCTGGGCGATCATGTTTTCTCTCATTTCTGTGGCCAGAGTCGCAGCCTCGTAACTCAACCTTTCCGGGTGATCCGTATCCATTGTCTTGGCGATCAAATCGGCGTTGACAAACTTGATACCATATTTTGACAGGTACTGATAATAAAACGTGGATTTACCCGCGCCATTCCCACCAGCCAGCACCCAGAGTTGTTTTTCTACGGACATCAAATTGCCTCAAAAATACCGTTTTGAAATCTCCCTGTCTGCCTTTCTCCGGTTACAGTATCCACCTTGTCCAGGAAACCGGGGTGACTGGCACTTGCCTCAAAATAGAAAGGGGCAGATGTGACCGGTTTCCCGGAAAAACCTTTTGCTCTGTCCTTCTCAAGTTCGTTCCTCACAGTTTCGGGATCAATGGAAATATTTCTGGCAGGCTCCAAACGGATTTCCTTGAGGCCCTGGGCTACTGCAAAGGCGTCAGCTGCGCTGATCTTTGAAGCAATGGCCTTACCCAGTGTCGCCCAATATTCTACCTGAGCATTAAGAGACCTGTGTTGAACCTTAGCTTGTCGTTGGGCCTGGATCACCAAATTTTCGTCGATTCTTAAAGATCGGGTTCCCATGGATGCCTCAATATATTGAGTTAAGTTTGTAGTGTTCAGCATCGAAAAGATGCATTTTGCCACAAAGTAATACTTCAAACTCGCATTGTCAAATTGAATTGAATTTAAACAAATTAATCTATAGTTGTTCGATTCCTGCGCCAGGGATATAGTACAAAAACCCGCATTCCTAAAAGGATTGCGGGTTTTTTTGTTGTCCTGCGTAATCCAATAATATGGATTTTTATTAATATATCAAAACCTTATTTATGATTCGCTTTCCTCCTTCGCTGTGCTGAATTTTGTTTTTACAGGGCCAGGATTCTTTCAGTAAGGAGGGGAATGAACTGTTTGAGGTCAACGACGACGAGGACATCGGCCATCTCGCCGATGGGGGCATCTTTGTCGGTATTGATCGCGACCACAAACTCGGATTTCTTCATCCCGGCCAAGTGCTGAATTGCACCGGATATACCGCAGGCCATATACAGCTTTGGCGACACCGTCTGGCCTGTGGTCCCGACCTGACGGTTGTGCTCGGCCCACTCGGAGTCGACCACCGGGCGGCTGGCCCCATATTCGCCCTTCAGGGCCTGGGCGAGCTTGGCGATCATCCCGATATTCTCGGGCTTGCCGATGCCGCGGCCGGCGCTCACAATCACCTGTGCCTTGGTCAAATCAATCCCACCTTTTTCAGCCTGCTCGTAGCCGCCGAACCGGATCGTACCGGTTGCAGGAGTGCTGATCATTTCAACGATCGGAGTGACCGGGGTTTGATCTGTCAGGCTGAAGGCCCCGGCCTGCAGGGTGAGAACTGTGATGTCCGTCTTCGGGGTCACCTTCCTTCGTAATTTTGAGTTGCAAACCGGTACGATGGGCACACCATCGACGAAATCAACCACCTCGGAGATCTGGGTAGCCTTTAAGGCAAAGGCAACCCGCGGGGCCAAATCCCAGCCGTAGGACGAATGGCTGAAAATCACCATATCCGGTTTGACCTTGGCAACCACGTCCAGCAGCAGCTCTTTGTGCACCTCCGGATTATATTCGCCGCATTTTTCCGTGTCAGCCAGGTAAAGTTTTCCTTGAAACTGAGGCAGATCAGTCTTACTGCCGACCAGAAACATGGTGCTGTCGGCGCCTGCCTTATTGGCGAAGGCCATCAGATCGTTCACGTTATTCTGCAGTCTTCCCTCTCTGTATTCCGCAACCAGCAGTGTCTTCATAGCATGCCCCCCTAGGCCAGAACGGTGGTTTTCTCTTTCAGAATTCTGATTAATTTATCGGCCAGGTCGCCCAGATCTCCCTCCAGAACGAGACCGCCACCCTTCTTCTCAGGAAAATACAGCCTTGTTGTCTCCTGTTGAACCGAGATATTCAGGAGATCGGCAACCGGAAGAGAAAGCAGCTCTTTCTTCTTTGCCTTCATGATGTTCGGCAGGGTCGGATAACGCGGGGTGTTGAGACCCAGCTGGCAGGTGACCAGTGCTGGGGTGGGGGCTGTAACCCTGGCCTTCACACCTCCTTCCAGCTCCCTTTTTACAGTGACTGTCCCCTTTTCGAAGGCAAAGTCAACGATAGTGGTGATACAGGGCAGCCCCAGCATCTCAGCCGCAAGAGTCCCGACCTGGGCACTGCCCCGGTCTTGCGACTGCATTCCGGTAAAGATCAGATCGAAGCTTTTGGGCCGGGCAAACTCAGCGATGATGGCGGCGATGGAATAAGGGTCCTTTTCAAACGATGCCTCATCGACCACGTGGACACCCCGATCGCAGCCCATGGCCAGCGCCTTCTTCATCGCTTCCTTGACCCGCTCGGGACCGATACAGATCACCGTCAGGTCGGCACCGGTCTTTTCCTTCAGCTGCACTGCCTGCTCGACCGCATATTCATCGTATTCGTTCATCCGCCAGGCCAAGTCGGCGCCGTCATACCAGGTGCCCTCTTTATTTACTTTAAACTTTGATTCCATGTCAGGAACCTGTTTGATACTGACCAGTATGTTCATTGTTGCTCTCCTGTTTATGTGAAAGCCCCCCGCCGGAAGCAGCGGCCCCTGCCTTGCCGAAGCGATGAGCTTTCATGTTTCGTTGTAGTCACCCCGTCGGGTCCAGTCATGCCCTTCGTTCCCGTATCGTTCAGGGCTTGTCTCCATCTTCACGCCCCTTTTTGTCGATAGGGATCTGTACCATCACTGCAGATCCTTCGGCATACAGCTTGCCGCCGGCTGAGAGCGTCAGGTCCACGACGACTTTTAGGCCCTTGATCTGGCTGACTTTTCCTCGAATCTCGATTTCTATGTTTATCGGGGTCGGAGCACGATAATCAATCTTCAACGATGCGGTCACAAACCGGCTCAGCGGCAGCGGTTCCATGCCGGCCATGGCCGCCCAGGCCGTCGCTGCCCCATGGCAGTCCATCAGCGAGGCAATCATGCCGCCATAAAGAAAGCCCGGAAATCCGCCTGAATACTTATGACCCGGGGTGAAATGACAGACGGTCTCATCGCCATCCACATAACTCTTGATCTGCAGACCATGATCATTGAGTCTTCCGCATCCATAACAGTGGGCGTACTCATCAGCATAGTGATGTTGAATGGGCTTTTCCGTCATTTCCTCCTCCGAAGATCATTGAATTGTTCATATATAGGTATAAAAAGCCTGCCCGGACCTGCGGCCCGGCCATCCTGGTTTAGAAACGAAGCCGGCTCATCAAAAAAGGATTACGTATTGCCCGTATTTCCCAATTCATCCCTTGATAATTCGGGGAAGAATCATTTGATGGACCGGGGTGATTGATCTCGGATTCTGGTAGTTCGCCCCGACAAAGGCCTGGATATACTTGCGCAGATCGGGCAGGAACACAATTTCATCGACCAATCCGTTCATGGCGCAGAATGCCGGGCGCGACTTATCCTGATAATCTTTGATCATCTGGTTCATCTTGTCCAATATCGGCTTCAGATCGTTGCCGGCAGATTCCTCTTTCACCAGGCGTCGGGCATAGGAGGCGGCGGCGGCGGTCTCGCCGTGCATGACGTAGATTTCAGTCAATGGCGTACCAAGGGTGAAGACATTGTTGTTGTTGGCCTGGGGGCCGCACATGATATAGTGGGCGGCGGCAGAGCCTTTGCGCAGGACAATGCACATCATGGAGAGTTCGGTCTGCTCGATGGAATAGATCAGCGACTGGCCGAGAGCGAGCAGCTCCGCTTCTTCGGCCGGATCACCGACATCAATCCCCGTTGTGTCCTGGAGCCAGATGATGGGAAGATTGTCCCGCCCGCAAAGGGTGACAAATTCGGCCTGCTTAATCAGCCCCTCACGGTAATGTTTGCCGCCGACGGCAAAATTCGACTCACCCGCGTATTGGGGATAGTCGGGGATAAATCCCTGGTTGTTGCCAATGAAGGCAACCGGGAAACCGTCGATCTTCCCGAGTCCGGTAAAAACCTCAGGACCATAGTCGGATCGATATTCCATGAACTCGCTGTCGTCGGTCAGACGGGCCAGAATCTGTCTGGCATCATAGAGACGCTTCTGATTGATCGGCAGGATCCTGTTCAAATCCTCGACGGGAAACCTTGGTGCTGCTGGTGCCGCGACCCGGAACATGCCAGGATTGTAGGCCGGTATCATCCGCATGTAATCCTTGATGCCATCCAACACTCCCCGTTCGGATTCGTGGACCTCCCGGAAGAATGCAGTCTTGTCAAAATGGGTTTCGACTCGGCCCGGACTTTTGCTTTTGAAGTTTTTCGTCGCCTCGATCAATGACTTTGCCGCTTCCGCATCAAAATGTCCTTTTGGATTCATGCCGCCGACGATGCCGGCCCCGCCAACAGCAATATTGGCATCTTCATGGGCCAGCAATATTGTCGGGCTGATTCCCTGATAGCCGCCGCCGGCCGGATTCGTTCCATAGATTGCATTGAGAATCGGGACGCCCAGGTGATTGAGGTCGGCATGACGAAAAAACGGCGTACCGCTCGAACGCCTGCCGGCATAGACGGTCTCCTGTTCCATCAGCTTGACGCCGCTGCAGTTCGTCAGCCAGACCAGGGGGATATTGAGCCGCCTGGCCATGTCCGTGACCATAAGAATATTCTCGGACTGACCGGATATCCAGGCACCGGCCATGACCTTGTTGTCAAAGCCGATGATCACCGCCCACCTATCGGATATTTTTCCGATTCCGTTGACAACGCCAGTGCATCCCTCTTCGTTGTTGCGCGGGTTGTAGAGGGTATGGAGAGGGGACCAGGTGCCTGCGTCAACCAGATAGTCCAGGCGGTCATAAATGGTCATTCCTCCGCGGTCATGGATTTTCTTGGCCGGGATGCCTGCGTTTTCAACGCGTTCCACCTCTTGCGCAATAATCCGTTCCTGCTCCCTGATCAGTTCAACATTTTCCAGTGAACCTTGGATATCAGCATCACTGAGGGCGGCACCAATGTCAGCCATTTTTTCAAAGTATGGCCGTAATGGTGTTTGTTTGCGTGACATGAGGGTCTCCTTTCTTCCTTGGAATTTGTAGATCCGGTGTCAGAATATCTTAATACATTAGGGTCAGTGTATGCTGTAATAAATCGATATTATGCATATAATTCGTTTGTGCCGTTGCGGTTAAGCCGCCGGATCAATAACGCTCTATCTCAGGCCTTCGATCGTGCAAACCAGGGTTGATTACCGGTTTTGAACGTCTCCGAGGGCTATGCCGGAGATGATGGTTTTCTGTATATTGCTGGTCCCTTCAACAACTCGCAGAGACTGGGCGTCGCGCAGAAAACGTTCGGCCGGGAACTCCGTCGAAAAGCCGTAGCTGCCGAAAATTTTCATCGTATCGCTGGCTGCGTGAACGGCGGCCTCGGAGGCAAATAATTTGGCTATCGAGGTCTGAAACTGGTTGGGCAAGCCCTGATCCTTTAACCAGGCAGCTTGATAGACGAGCAACCTGGCAGCCTCATGTTCGGCAACCATATCGGCGATCTGGGCCTGGATCATCTGATAAGAACCAATTTTTTTACCGAACTGGGTCCGTTCGTTGGCATAACCGATGGCCGCCTCCAAGGCACCGCCGCCAATACCGAGAGCTCCTGCGGCACAGCTGATTCTGGTATTATTGAGCTGCCACATACAAATCTGGAAGCCCTGACCGACCTCGCCCAGCACCGAATCCTTTGGAATTTTTGCCCGGGTAAACGCAATTTCACCGGTCGGGGAGCAGTGCAGCCCGAGCTTGGTCTCGATCGGAGCGGTGACAATGCCCTCATTATTCTTCAAATTGACGATAAAGCAGGTTAACCCCTTATATTTCTTGCTCCTGTCCGTGCAGGCATAGACCAAACCCCAATCACCTACATGGGCGTTGGAGATCCACATTTTTTGCCCGTTTAACTCCCAATGATCACCGCGATCGGTGGCCGTCGTTCCCATGCTGGCCACGTCGGAACCGGAGTTCGGCTCAGTAATGGCAAAAAAACCAAACGCTTCACCTTTGACCCAGGCTGGGATGAAGCGCTCTTTTTGTTCCCTGGTGCCGAACTTGTTCACAGTTACCGAGGGGCCTATATTCTGCATGTTCAGCGGCACCCGCCAGGAACCGCTTACCATTGCCAACTGTTCAGCCAGGAGAACCGACTCGAAAAAACCGCATCCATTCCCACCGTACTCTTCCGGAATTGCACAGCCAAAGAAACCGAGAGCGCCCATCTTTTTTACCAATTCGGGCCGAAACCTGTGGTCTCTTTCATCTTCTTTGAGAGTGGGAAGAATTTCCTTCTGGGCGAAATCCCTGGCCATATCCTGCATCATCTTTTGTTCGTCAGTTAACTTGAATTGCATTTTTATCTCCTTGTTATATGGGTATATGACAGGTCCTGAGAAGCTGGGCTCCTTTCTTGCCGGGGAGAATTATTCAGAATCTGTTGTGAACCTGGCCCAGCCTTGGGCTTTGGAAAACCTCCCGGATGCAGCGCTGCCTGGCCTTACCGAAGTGATGAGCTTTCATCCGTCTGGAGCGTTAATGTGTTTTGCAGCCATAATCGTTGCCATTTTTTAAAACTATAATTCATCATGCCACACGATCGCGGCTGAAAATTATCGTCTGTCCGGAGCGGGAGCAGGCCCAGTCCTTTTACTGGCGGCGATTATCTTCAGCTGCTCTTTCCCCACGAGATTCAAAAGACCTTTATGGTCTTTCACTCCATAAACAAACGTTTCCAGGTATTCTTTGTAGAGCTTGTTGTCTTTTGCGAAGGTGCTCTGCTGTTTCAGGTATATAGGGTCGTAATCGTAATAATTGCAGCATGCGGAGGGATATGCGCCGTGCGGGACATGAACAACAGCGCTTACATGGATAAACGGGATTTGATTATATTCGGGGTGCTTCCTCAATTCAGCGGTGTCGACAATTTCTTCACAGGTCACGATGACGTTTTTCGATGCCTTCACCTGATCAATATCGGCGAAGTTCAGACCTTCGATTCTACACGTTCCGTATTTATCCGCTTTCTGGACATGGATGACGGCAACGTCCGGATTAATAGCGGGAACCAGCACGACCTTTGCCGCTCCAGCCCAATCTCCAAACGGATTGTCTATGACTTCAACTTTCTTATCCGGTAGTTTCGGGTCTTCCACCCGCATTTCTTTGGAAAATCCCCATTTTTCCAGCATATCCGTATTCAGCCCCGATAATGTGCTGATAAACGGGACACCCATAGCACCGGCATGGAATCGAAGCGACATTTGATAATTAGTATAATCTTCGAACAGAATTTCCCCCCTCTGCATTGCGAATTTAAAACGGACGCATGCCGGGGCGGCCTTCCCCTTTCCACCAAAGGCGATTTCAAGCCTCGCAACACAACCACCGCCAATGAGCTCATCAACTGCTGTGCCGTTTGAATGGGCATAACAGTGAAGGTTTTTTTTCCTCTGCCGCATAATCTCATAAATAGCGGCCATAGGATTCCGATTTACAGTAAACCCGCCGATCGATAGATGACAACCGTCGGAGATATAGGACGAAATTGCCTCCTCTAGGGTCATTATTTTTTCCTGAGCAGCATTCATTTGTTATGCCCTTAATGAATACGAAGATTCTCAAATTAATCGTATACAAACCCAGTGCAATATGGATACCATCTGGATTTATGTGTATATCTATATGTAACTACATGAGTAATTTAATTATAAAAGGGCCATGCGGCAAAGGAAAAATGTAGGAAAATATCTACATTGGCAGGGGGGGAAGAGGGGTGTTTATCGGTAACTTACATTATTGACGTGGTATTTTCTTTCTGTAGGGAAAAACCAACGTTGTAGGATTATTCCTACGAAAAAAGTCTATCGCAGTCGGTACAACAGCACTACTTATCGTAATTATTATGTAATATATAGAATATTAAGAGATATGCAGATTGCTGCTTTCCCGATGAATGCCTGAGGGTTGTTTTGGTATGCTGACCGCTGCATCCTCATTTCAGAGGGCAAATCCTCTGGGCTTCCGGCCAAAGGTCAGGCCCCGGCTGATCCGTTCCAATACCAGGTCCTTGTCGCCTGGGAATTGATAGCCTTCGTATGCGTGGCGAAAGACTAAATCACCGTTGGAGGTCCGCCAAAAGTTCCCGGCATGGTCAAAACAAACCTTTGAGGTGACCTCCAGTGCCGATATTATCAGTTTGAGTTCCAGAAGCTGTTCTTTCGGGGCGAGCAGCGTCAATTTCCCTGTCCGAACCTGATCATACATCGGAGTGCCGGGAAAAGGTCTGAAGGGTCGGGAACGGATATAGTGGGGATTGATCTCATTGAGAACCCGGGCCGTGTTGAGGGCATGCTGTTCGGACATGTCTTTGCCGCCCAGGCCCGGCATCCAGTATTCTGAAACCTGGAATCCTGCTGCCATGGCCTTTTGGCCGCCGGTTATATGCCCCCGGGCATCCACTCCTTTTTTGATCAGTTTGAGCAAGTCGTCATCCCCGGTCTCCAGGCCCAGATGGACCCTGTCCAGCCCTGCAGCTCTGATGGCTTTGAGATCCTCGGGGGACCTTTGGGCAAGCGTTCTTGCCCGGGCGTACGTGGTGATCCTGTTAATGGAGGGGAAGGTGGCTTTTAGATGGCTCAGGGCGTCAATCAGATCACGGGGGGGCATGATTAAGGAATTGCCGTCTTGAATAAAGGCGGTTTTTCCACCGGAAAGCAGCCATTGGATCAGCATGTCAGCTCCCTGGTGGCAGTCAAGGCCGGGGCAACGGTGAAGCAGGGCACGAACGGCCTCCAGCATGACCTGACCGTCTGTGCCCAGACGGATGGATTCTGCTTTCAGGTCATGAGCCAAAGCAGCCATGGCATTAATATCTGATTTGATCTCCTCAAGCGGCCGCAGCTGGAACTTTTCCGTTTTATACATCGCGCAGAAGGTGCAAGCGTTCCAGGGGCAGTTGCGCGTAAACCGGACAAGAAGAGAATTGCTCCCTCCCTCGCTGGGGGGGCGGTAGACACCTGTCTCAAAATTGTAATCCCTGATCGCCATGAGTTCTCTCCATTATTGGACACGCTGATGAAGGAAATAAGGGGTTGAGCGTATCGTTGCACGCAATCAAATCCCCTTGCTCTTCATCGCGGCAGGATTTGCCCGATTGAGTTTATCGTACAATGATGTCCGATGAATCCCCAGGATTTCAGCCGCCCTGGTTTTATTGCCCTGAACAGATCTCAGGACATCCTCTATTACCTGTTTTTCCGTCTCTTCCAGGATATGTTTAAGATTGCCTTTCAGCGAAGAACCGATCTTTTCCTGAGCCTGATCATTATTCAGGCGAATCTGCTCGGGAAGATCATCCGGCTGAATCATATTTCCCCTGGCAATGATGGAGGCCTTTTCCATAACATTTCTCAGTTCCCTGACATTGCCGGGCCAGGAATAGTTTTTCATCAGTTCCAAAGCCTCTTCAGATATCCCTGAAGGACCCCAGGAAATTTCTGACTTGAGCTGCGACAGCAGATAATTTGCAATGAGAGGAATGTCCTCCGTCATCTGCCTCAGGCTTGGTGCCTTGATATTAAAAACATTGATTCGGAAGTAAAGGTCTATCCTGAATTTATCCTCTTTGATAAGTTCACTGAGATCGCGGTTTGTCGCCGCGATGAGCCGAAAGTCTACCGGTATGGTCTTTGTCCCTCCAAGTCGATCCACCGTTCGCTCCTGCAGGACCCTCAGCAGCTTGGCCTGCAGGGGTAGGGGGAGTTCCCCGATTTCGTCGAGCAGAATGGTGCCGCCATGAGCCATTTCAAATTTTCCGGGTTTTCCCTTCGCCCTTGCTCCTGTGAATGCACCGTGTTCATAGCCGAAGAGCTCACTTTCGAAAAGATCTGGAGGAATTGAAGCGCAGTTTACTTTAATAAAAGGTTTATTGACTCTTTGGCTTGCCTGATGGATATTATAGGCAATAACCTCCTTTCCTGTCCCTGATTCGCCTGTAATCAGAATTGTCGAAGTCGTTTTGGCAGCAAGCAGGGATCTTCGCTTGACCTCCTGAATCGAAGCAGATTCGCCGATGATAGTATTTCCTCCTTTGAGCTGGCTTATCTGATTTTGGAAGTATTGCAGCTGTCCATCAAGGAGTTCGACTTTTCGTTGCATATCCCATAATCTCGTCACCTCGTTCAGCATTCCTTTTCCGACGGCGCCGATCAGGTTTCCATCAAAATCTTTAAGCGGAATCCGGGAGATAAGCTGTTGGCGGCCGGCGATATACAGAGTGTCCCCAATCCTCGCCTTACCGTCCTTGAGTATTTCATGCAGGTGCGTTCCATTGACAACCTCGGTAACATGTTTGCCGATCGCGGCTTCGGCATTAATTCCGAGGAGTGTGTCACTGTAACGACTTATAAAGATGATGATGCCATCCTTGCCGATCACTATCGGGCATTCATAGGGGTTGTCGATAAGAGCGTAGACGTATTCTTCACCGAGACTAAGCAATTTCGATATGTGGGCATCTTTGTTTTTATCGTCCATGTCGCTCTTATATTTGGTAATCATGGTATCTTGTCCGTCAGAATTTATCTGAAAGCTCCCCAAAAGATGGCACTCAATTGCCTGCTCTGCGTTAAAATAAATCTGTCCCCGTTGGTATGTCCCTGCCGTTAAAGAAGTCCCCGGGCAGTCGAACCAGGGACGGAAATGTCTTCGATAATGCTCGTTTATCGTGGATACTTCTCTGTGTTGTGAGGAGTGGCGGAATTATCCAAAACCGCCATGGTAACCCTTGAAACACAAACGAGCCTATCTCGCTGATCTCTGATCATGACCTGCCAGATCTGGGTGGTGCGGCCAATATGCAAGGCTGAGGCGATTCCCTCGACATATCCGTCTTTTACCGACCTGACATGGTTGGCATTAATGGACAGACCAACGCAGTGTTGCCTGCTGCGGTCCAAGGTAAAAGCGGCGGCACAGGAGGCTAAGGTCTCGGCAAGAACAACCGATGCCCCGCCGTGCAGGATCCCTGCCGGCTGGCGCGTTCTCTGATCAACCGGCATCCGGGCTTTGAGGAAATCGGCACCAGCCTCAAGCATTTCTATGCCCAGATGATCTATGACGCAATTTTTCCATCGGCTGGAGGCATATTCAAAAGGAGAATCGTCAAACCAAATTGGATTTTTAATCACAATGACCTCTCTGAAGATATCAGGGAGTTATCTTCGGCTGGGGACTCTTCTTCCCGATCAGGCTGTGTGCTGACCTTGTGGCCCATGGCCGCAGCCAGGGGACCATTTTCTCGCCAAGTCCAACAGGAATCCACGAGGTGACCGCCTGTTTCCGGGTCGAATCGTTCAGCCTCCTTTTGCTGCCAGGAATTGTATATCCAGGAGCCTTGAACGGCCGCCGGTCCCATCGCCAGCAGCAAGGTATTCAAATGAACGCAGCCGTTAATTCCTCCAATCAGCTTTTTGATTGTCGCTGAAAAACCGCGGGTAATAGTCATTCCTTTTATCTGATCGAGGCTGGCAGCCGTCGCCGAACAATCATCACGCGGGATTCGGGGCAAAGATACGGCCACATCTTTGATCGTCATGGTCCTGGTGTCAATCAGCAGCTCGATTTTCATATTGTGGTAGATGCCTGGATTCACCCCCTCACCTAGGTGGTTGATAAAGCCTACATATCGCTGTTCTTTCAGCTCGCCGACCATCAGAACGTGTTCGGTGTCCCAGGCATATGTCGATATATCGATCGTGCGATTGTGAATATTCTCTTTACTGCATTGATCCAGAAAACTCATCGTATCGTATCCTGATTTTGCTGTTAATTTTTGAATAATAAAGTGGAGTTCCCGGTTGGCCGAAATCCTCTTTTGTGGCCATTTCAGCTCAAAAAGAGCAGGTGTTTCTCACCAGCATGGCTACCCCGGATTGGCCAGCCACAACGCATCATGAAAGCTCGTCACTTCGGCAAGGCAATGCCGCCGTTTTGACGTGACTTTCATATATACCGTTTGCTGAATGGCTGGCGTTGCGGTTCACAGAGATTTCTCCATTGCAGAAGAGTGCATGCTCAGCTTCCATGTGGTCCCAGAATCTGACAAATTGAATTAACTGATCTGTCAGGGAATAAAGAATGGATTCATCTGCATCCCTGTAGATACAAGGTGTAGGATCCAATCTCCCGGTAATTGCCTTTTCGACCGACAAAGGGAACATATTCATGTTTTTTCAGTAGTGTCAATCTATTTGTGCAAAATTATTCCTGGCCTTTTTTTCAAGAGGGGCAGATTTTTCCTAACTTCCTAAGAGGGTCTGGCCGCCAGTCTAATTCCTTGTGAGAAATATCAAGGCAGGGGACCTGTGAGATGCAGCCTCATTATCTCTGTACTCCATTGATTTATTTCGACATTTACCTCTCCTTCTTCCGGAAGCGGAATGGCGACGGATGAGGAGGGATCTCTACTTATAATGATGAGTATCGGTGATGGTGTCTTGACTGCAGATACGGAATATTCCTTCGTAGGAACAACCCTACATTGTTCATATTTCCCTACATACAGAAAATACTGCGTTAATAATGTGAGTTACCCGATGAACGACCCTCTTTTGTCAAAATTAATGTAGATATTTCCCTACGTTTCCTCTTTGTCATACGACGTCAATTATTTTAAATATTTATGTTATTACAGTATTATAGATATATGTTTCTGGTTGGCGTGCATCTTGCACTAAATCGATATTCATTATGTGTGAGCCTTTGCGTTTTCATCAAGGGCATAACGAATTTATCAGCACGTACCTCCAAAAATGGTCGGAACGGCGGCGGTGGAGGCAGTTCGGGAAACAGTCTTTCAGTGCAGTTCTGTCTGAATTCTGTTCTTTCATTTTTGCTGTATGTTTTTTGACTGCGATAACGGAAGGAGCCTGTGGGCCACCGGACTTGTCCCAGTTGGCGGCCTCATTGAACTTTCAACTGTTCTCTAAAACAGCACACATCGGGAGCCATCCTGCTCAACGATTGTGCGTCCGTACCCGTAAAAAAGGGGGAGGAGGTATGACATGCATCAAGAATCCGCTCATAACAATGCGGCTTGGTTTTTGCTGGATAGGAATATCGAAGAGGGCGGGGCAAAACGCCCTGCCCTCCACTCTGGTGACAAGTCTATCAGCTATGCAGAGGTTCAAAGGGAGGTAAATCGCCTCGGCAACGCACTCCTCAAGCAAGGTCTGGGAATCGAAGACAGGGTGTTTCTGTTATCGACTGACATCCCCGAACTCGTCTATGCGCTGTTGGGGTCGATGAAGATTGGTGCGGTGCCTGTTGTCGCGAACATCATGCTCCCTCCGAAAGATATCTCCTACATCCTCAATGACTGCAGAGCCCGAATAGCAGTTGTGCACGAGGCCCTGTTCCCAATTTTTTCGGAGGCCCGAAAAGAACTTCGCCATCTTAAAACGGTGGTTGTGATCGGTCAGGTGGACGGGGAGACCGCGTATTCCGAGTTCGTCCGCAGTGCTGATACCGAGCTTGCGGCTACTGCTGTTTCCCCCGATGACTCGGCCGTATGGCAGTATAGCTCGGGGACGACCGGGGCCCCCAAGGGTGTCATCCAGATGCATCACAATATAGAGCGCCATTCTTTGCGAATAGCGAAAGGGATCTGGCAGGCGACCAAGACGGACCGGGTCCTTTCTGTGGCAAAGCTCTTTTTCGGATACGGGCAGGGAAATCAGATTTACATCCCGTTCAGCGTGGGGGCTTCCACTGTCCTTCTGGCCGAGAGACCCACCCCGGATGTGGTTGCCGGGACAATCACCAAATATCGCCCAACGATTTTTTGCGGTGTCCCCACATCCTTCCACGGTATTTTGCACCTGCCGAACCTGGGCAAAGACTATGATTTCAGTTCTGTCAGGTTCGCGACCTCTGCCGGGGAAGCGCTGCCTGAATCCATTATCAAGGCCTGGACTGAAACCTTTGGCCATGAAATTGTGGATGGGCTCGGCAGCACGGAATGTTTCCATATCTTCATTTCCAATCGCCAGAAAGACATTACTCCGGGCTCCATCGGTCGGCCGATAGACGGGTTTGAGGTGAAGCTCGTTGATGAGAAGGGCCTGGAATTGGAAGATGGGCAGTTAGGCAACCTGATGGTCAGGGGGGACAGTTTTGCCGCAGGCTACTGGAATAAATGTGACATGACCAGAAGGACCTTTTTAGGAGAGTGGGTAAGGACCGGTGATAAGGCGTACCGTGACGAAAAGGGCAATTATTGGTTTTCGGGACGTGGTGACGACATGATCAAGGCAGGCGGTATTTGGGTTTCGCCTGTCGAAGTCGAGAGTGCGGTCCTGCAGCACCCGCAGGTTTTTGAATGCTGTGTGGTTGGAGCAAGGGACAAGGAGGGTCTGGAAAAGCCCAAGGCGTATGTGGTTCTCGCTGCCGGCGTCGAGGGATCTGAGGGGCTGACCCGGGAGATCCAGGCTTTTGTGAAGGCAAAAATAGCACCGTACAAATATCCGCGCTGGATTGAGTATGTGACCAAGTTGCCGAAAACAGCAACAGGCAAACTCCAGCGATACAAATTGCGCGATAAAAATTTTGTGCCGTCGAATGTCAGGTAGAGGCATGTCCCGGGGCAACCTGGGCTAAGACCTACGGTAAACAAGTCGACGACAGCCGGACAGAGAGCCTGAATCGGCACCGCGGCCGAATTTTCAGACAGCTCCGAACCTGCCCGGTAGCTGCCTGAAAATTTTTAGGGACGGCATTGAGCTGAACGATACCTGAAGGGGTAAAAATGAGATACGCGGAGACAGGATATAACCTGGAAGTCGACCTCTCCCGGGGGATGGTCGAGAAGGTCATGACGGACCCGAAATTAACCGAGCGGCATCTCGGAGGCCAGGGGACTGCAGCAAAGATACTCTGGGACAGGGTCCCTCCGGAAGTTGATCCCCTCTCCCCCGACAATCTGCTTATTTTCAGTTCCGGTCTTCTGCTCGCCACGCCGGTGCCCGGGGCCAATCGGACCTCTGTTGACACCTTTTCGCCGCAGACCGGTCTGTACTCCCACTCGCTGTTCGGCGGGTTCTTCGGTCCCGAGCTCAAATATGCCGGCTATGACAAGATCATCTTTCGCGGCAAGGCCCCTGGCCTGATCTATCTGTGGATCCACAACGACATGGTGGAGATTCGAGACGCCAGTCACCTTCAGGGGATGGGCGCCCAGAAAACAGCCCTGGTGCTCAAGGAGGAACTGAAGGAGCCCCACGCCCAGGTGGCGGCCATCGGCCTGGCCGGTGAGAACCGCGTTTACATGGCCAGTATCGAACACGCCAATTCCAGCGCCTCCCGCGGGGTGGGCGTGATCATGGGGGACAAGCGGATCAAGGCGATCGTGGTGCGTGGGACCAGGGACGTCAATGTAGCCCGGCCCGCCGAACTGGCCGAGATCGCCATTCCCCTGTACCGGGAAATGTACGACAACAAGGACTGTGGCGACTCGATGGCTCACGGTGAGGGGGACGAATTTCATGTCGACAACTTCGCCTGGGGCAACGCCCGCTCCCGCAGAAAAAAATTCTTTTCCAAGGAACTGGAGCAGGAGTGGTTGGCGTTGGAGAAGAGACTGCGGCAACGCTGGACCGGCTGTCATAACTGCCCGAAAGACTGTCATCAGGCGATCCACTACCCGGGACGGATGCCCTATTTCCAGAAGTGCTACAGCAAACTGACTTATGCCATGGGCTCCTTCGGTGACCTCAGCTTCGACTACGACATCATCGGTATCACCCAGGAGTACGGCCTGGATGCCTACTCGACACCGCAGGCCATCGCCTTTGCCATTGAGCTCTATGAGGCCGGTATCCTGACTGACGAGGATCTGCCGGACTTCCCGGCTCCCGACGGCGAAACCCCCGAAGGCTTCAAGATCCACGAGTCGCGCTTTTTTTACCTCGTCGAAAAGATCGCCCGGCGCGAGGGAATCGGCGACATTCTGGCCAACGGCATCTCTATGGCGGCCCGTCAGATCGGCAGGGGGGCCGAGGAGTACGACCACAACACCATCAAAAAGTTCGAGCAGGTGCCGATCAAGCTCAACTACGTCAATTACCCGTATTTCCTGATGTACGCCACCGGCGAGAAGATGAATATCACCCAGATCGAGGGCTCTTTCCCCCAGATGGCGATTGCCGACATGAAGGAGCGGGAGAAGTTCGTCAAAAATTGGGATGCCGCCCCGGAGCGGTTCAAGAAGTGGCTCCTGGAGTGGGAGCCGCGCACTAATCTGCCGCTGGATGCCGCGGTCCATGTCTGCGACTGGAATGAGACGATGCACTATATTGACGACAGCATAGGGACCTGTGCCTTCCTCTCATCCTTCAGAGGGCAGTTTGGCGGCCGGCCGCCCTATCATATTCACAACCTTCCGGTATTCATTACCCGTGCATCAGGGGTAGAACTCGATACCGATACACTCTGGGAAGTCGCCAGACGGAACCGCAACCTGATTCGAGCCCTCAATATCAGAAGGGGGATGAGACGAGCCGACGAGAGGCCTCCTGCCGATCATTGGAAGAGGCGGGAACCCGAAACTGAACAGAAGCTGCTCGATATGTACTACGAGTTCAAGGGGTGGAGCAATGACGGTATCCCCACCAGGGAAACCCTGGACCGTCTGGAACTCGATTACGTCAGCGAAGATTTCATCGCCAGGGGAATTCTAAGCGATGAGTAAGGCGGTTCTTCATAAAGATTCAAGGGAAGGACGAACACACAGCGGAAGGGAGAAACCAGTGAAGGATGGGACGAAATCTAGAATCATTAAACGGATCACAGTCAACCTGGAAAAATGTATCGGCTGCCGCGCCTGTGAGATGGCCTGTTCGGGATTTCACGCCGTGCCGAAGTTCAGCAGCACAAATCCGGCCCGCTCCCGGATCCGGGTGGTGGTGGAAGACCGCAAGGATATCTATATACCGATCCGGGCGGCAGGCTATACGCCGAGCGAATGTGAATCCAGGAATACCTATTCCATCAAGGACAAGAACTACCCGGAATGCGGCCTCTGCAATGCCTCCTGTCCGTCGAGAGAACTGTTCAGAGAGCCCGACTCGGGTCTTCCCCTCAAATGCGATATGTGTGAATCGGTTCCGCCGCTTGATGAGCCGATGTGCGTGCAGGTGTGCAGGTGCGGTGTCCTGACCTACGATGAATGGGAAGAGAGAAGAGATGACCAGGTGAATCGTGAGCAGATGGAGATTGGGCTGCAGTCGCTGGTGAACAGGTATGGAGTGGAGAAGGTGATGGAGAGGATTGAGCAATTCTCCCGGAACGTGAAGCGTTAAAGGAAAGAAATCGGACGGCTGATGCCGCAGGGGAGCCAATTCGGCAGGAGTCGGAGGTGTCCCGGGGCTCGAATAAACCAGCATGGTGCAAGCAGGCCGGCCGCAACAAAGTACGAAAATTCGTCATTTCAGTGTGGCAAGGCCGTTGCTGAAACAAGACGTTCAGAGAAAAGCAGGGGGCAATACGCGCCCTGAAAAAGGAGAGACGATGGAAAGCAAAAAGATAGATCACATCTGCATTGCCGTGAAGGATCTCAATGCTGCGAGGAAAATGTGGGAACCGATCCTGGGAAAATCCCGGCCCGACGACCCCTACGTGGACGAGCCGGAGAAGATCCGCGTCGCTCGATATTGGCTCAAGGGAGTGGGGTTTGAGCTCATGGAATCCACCACCCCGGACGGACCTGTTGCCAAGTGGATCGAGAAGAACGGCGAGGGCGTCATGCTCATCAGCTTCAACGTCGAGAATACCCGTGAGGCCGTCCGGGAACTCGAAGGGCAGGGATATCCCTTCATTCTCAACCCCAAGCCTCTACCCGACGATGCCACGGGCAAGGCGAGGGCCTTTCGGGACTGCGAGTTCGCTTTCGTGCACCCGAAAAAAATGAACGGCGTTCTCCTGGAAGTCATTGACTACAAATGGAAAGAGCTGGAATAGGCCGTTCCCCTATCCCAACCGGGGAGGCGGGCTGCGCCAATTTCTGACGACCTGCTCTTCTCTGGGGGGAGGGGCGCAGGGGTGAATCTTCTGGTTGCCGTCCGAAGCCGGCCAGTGCCCGGTTGGCAGCAATCGGTCTCTTTATGGTGGGACGTAGTCCCGTGCCTCACAATGCATTCCAGTATTACACTGTGTTTTGCCGGTTCGACCAGAGGCCTGGTGACAGGGGATCGTACGAGTATCAGGCCATAATCATAAAACAGGCGGGATATACATAATGTTCACAGCAATTCAAAGAATCCGCGTCGAATGGGCACACTGTGATCCGGCAGGTATCATTTTTAACCCGCATTATTACATCTGGATGGATGGCGGAACGCACGCAATGTTTCAGGCCGCCGGATTTGATTTGCCGCTTATGATGCGCGAAGACAGATTTTTCAGAGGATTCCCCCTGGTGGCCAGCAATATGGCCTTTAAACGACCTTTGCATTATCGCGACATAACAGAACTTACCTCAAAAGTGGAACAATTCGGGAACACCTCGTTTGTTGTCGCCCATGCATTCAGGCAGGGAGATGACCTGAATCCGGTTGCCATCGGTAATGAAGTGAGAGTTTGGGGGTACTCGGATCAGGCTGACTCCGCAGTCATGGCGGTGCGGAGAGTGCCTGAAGATGTCAGGTCCCTGTTATCGGTCAATCAAACGGTGGATACTACGGTAAAGTAGCTTTCACCGTTATGAGGATGCTTTTTGATTGACAAACATGTTAGCTTTATTTTAACTCTTTTATAGCTAATATATAGCTATATTGGTTGACGGACAGGTCATCCTGAGCGTTGGGCGCTGGAGGTTCCGAACAGATGTTACGGGCAGGGAACTGCGCGGAAAATAACACTACGAGGAAAAGGCAATGAGGTTCGCAGAAACTGGCTACAATCTCGAGATTGATCTGACCCGCGGCAATATTGAGCGGGTGGCCACCGCCCCCGAGGACAGTGCACTGTATCTTGGCGGTTTGGGGACGAACGCTAAGATCATGTGGGAGCGAGTGCCTCCAGAAGTAGACGCTTTTTCGCCTGACAACCTGCTGGTTTTCGGCACCGGCCTGTTGTGCGGAACACCGGCCATCGGCTGCAACCGCACTATCGTCACCACCATCTCGCCTCAGACCCAGTTGCTTGCGTTTTCCATGATGGGCGGGTTCTGGGCCCCGGAATTGAAGTACGCCGGCTACGACAAGGTGATTCTGCGCGGCAAATCTCCCGGACTGGTCTATGTGTGGATCAAGGACGACAAGGTCGAAATCCGTGATGCCTCTCACCTGAAAGGCAAAGGTGCTGTGGAAACGGCCAAACTGCTCTGCGAGGAACTTAAGGAGCCGAAGGCCCAGGTGGCGGCCATCGGCATGGCAGGCGAGAACCGGGTGTATTTTGCCTCCATTGAGCAGAGTCGCTCCAGCGCCAGCCGGGGCGGCCTTGGGGCGGTGATGGGCGACAAGGGAGTGAAGGCCATTGTGGTCCGAGGAACCAAGGATATTCATCTGGCCCGCCCGGCGGAATTCATGCACCTGTGCGACGAGGTGATGGACTATATCAAGTTTCGCGGTGAAAACCCGATCCCCGGTGTCATACCTATTCTGGCCGTACTGGGCTCTCCCCAGGAGATGGCGATCCACGATGAGAAATGGCATACCGAGAACTTCATGTGGGGCAATGCCCGGGTGCGCCGTAAAGATTTCTGGAGCGAGGAAATCGCCCGGGAATGGACACGGACCATGGAAGAAATGCGCGGGCGGCTGATCAGCTGCTACAACTGCCCCATGCACTGCGGCGCCACCATTTCGCCTCCGGGAAAGCCGACGTATATGATGAAATGCTTTTCCAAGCTGACTTATACCATGGCGGCCTTCTCCGACCTGGCGTTCGGCCTGGGGATCGCCCAGAGCGCCACTGAGTACGGGGTTGACGGGTATTCCGCTCCCCAGGTCATGGCCTTTGCCCTGGAGCTTCTGGAGGCCGGTATCCTGACTGAGAATGATTTTCCCGGTATGCCCGAGGATAGCGAAGGGAGGTTTTACTGGCTGCTGGACCACATCGTCCGGCGGGAAGGCATCGGCGATATCCTGGCCAACGGCACCTATTGGGCGGCCGGACAGATCGGCAAGGGCGCCGAGAAGTACGCCCACAACAACATCAAGAAACAGGAGCAGCTGCCTCTGAAGCTCTCCATGCTCAACCCTGTCTATTTTCTCATGTACTGCACCGGCGAAAAGCTGAACATCACCCAGATTGAAGGGCAGTTCCCCCAGGCGGCTTTCCCCGCGCGGGAAGACCGCGAGGCCTTCGTCAAGGACTGGTTCCAGGTGCCCGACGAAAAATTCAAGCAATATTTTCTGGACTGGGAAGTACGCGGCGAAAAATCGATACCCTCTTATCCCACGCCGGAAATGTGTTGCGATATCGTAGACTGGCAGGAACGGATGCACTACATCGACGACGCCCTGGGCATGTGTGCCGGTCTGTCGTCTTTTCATCTCAAGGCACCCTATCATATCCACAACTATCCGAAATTCATCTCTTCAGGGACCGGCTTCGATATGGACGAAGCAACATTGACCAAGGCAGCCAAGCGCTACCGTACCTTGGTGCGGGCCATCAATACCCGAAGAGGCATGCGCAGAAAAGACGAAAAGCCTCCTGCCGACCATTGGAAGAAGCGGTTCCCGGAACTGGAGAAGGAGCTTCTGGACACCTACTATACCTTCAAGGGCTGGAACGAGCAGGGTATCCCCACCGAAGAGACCCTGCGCGATCTGGGACTGGACTATGTATACGAAGAGTTTTTGAAACGGGGCGTCTATTCGGACAATGGGGCTGCACCTTCCCAGGCAGGCCCGGCCATGACCGGCAAAGAGGTGTAACTGTGGCAACGCAAAAAAAGATCGTCAGGACTATCAAGATCAATGCCGACCTGTGCAATGGCTGCCGGGCCTGCGAGATGATCTGTTCGGCCTTCCACGCCCTGCCCAAATACAGCAGCAATAACCCGGCCCGAGCCCGGATCCGCGTGGTCCGCCATCCGCTGGAAGACATCTATATGCCGGTTTACGCCGGCGAATCCGCCGGAGCGGAATGCGCAGGACGTGACAAATATGTGATCGGTGGCAAGGAGTACGAGGAGTGTGCCTTTTGCCGGGCGCCCTGCCCCTCCCGGAATGAATTCAGGGAGCCCGATTCCGGCATCCCCGTTCGATGTGATATGTGCGAAGGCGAAGACAAACCTCTGTGCGTCAAATGGTGTATCACCGATGCGCTGACCCTGGAGGAGCGCGAGGAAGAGGTCGAGGTCGTGGAGCAACAGGAAGAGTTGGATATAGGATTGGAATCGCTGGTCGAAAAGCACGGCATCCAGAAGCTCCTGGACGCCGTGGCCAGGATGTCGTCGTCCTCAAAAATCTTTGAATAAGACGTGCAGGCCTCCAAGAAAAGGACACAGGAACAAGTGGACACAGTAGCGGACTTCAAAGAGATTGTCGAAGAGATCGAGGCCAAAGGCGGCGAGGCCTTCAAGCGCTGTTTTCAATGCGGGCTTTGCGATGCGGTATGCCCGTGGAACCGCCTCATCGACTTCAGTATGCGCCGGCTGGTCCGTCAGGCTGTCTTCGGCATGACGGACATCGAAAGCGGGGATATCTGGCGCTGCACGACCTGCGGCCGCTGCCCCCAGCAGTGTCCCCGAGACGTGCGGCAGATAGACTCCGGCCTGTCCCTGCGCCGGGTGGCCACGGAATACGACGTTTTCCCCGATGCCGTCAAGCCCTTGCGCTCGATCAGCGTCCATCTCACTGATGAGGGCAACCCCATGGGTGAAGACCGCGAGCAGAGAGCCGACTGGGCCAGCGGACTGGATGTCAGATCCTTTAGCGAGGAGATGGAAGTCCTCTATTTCCCCGGCTGCTACCTGAGTTACGATCCAAGGATGAAAAAGGTGGCCAGGGCCACCGCCGGTATTCTCAACCGGGCCGGAGTCAATTACGGCATCTTGGGCAGCAGGGAGAACTGCTGCGGCGAGAGCATCCGCAAGACCGGCAACGAGGGACTCTTCAGACGCCTGGCCAGGGAAAACATCAAGACCTTCATCGATGAGGGGGTGAAACGGATCGTGGTCTCGTCCCCCCACTGTTACCATACCTTCAAAAACGAATATCCTGAGTTCATGGTCCACTTCGACGTGGTGCACATCAGCCAGTTGATCAGTGAACTCATTGACCAGGGCCGCCTGGCCCTTTCCGGTGAATTTGCCCGCAAGGTCACCTACCACGATCCCTGTTACCTGGGACGGCATAACGGGGTGTATGACCAACCCCGCAGCATTTTGCAGGGCATTGCCGGCCTGGAACTGATCGAGATGCCCGAGTCCCGCGGCAGAAGCCTGTGCTGTGGCGGCGGGGGCGGCCGCATCTGGGTCGAGACGGCCAAGGGAGAGCGCTTCTCCGATCTGCGGGTAAGGCAGGCCATCGACCTCGGGGCAAAGGTGCTGGCCACCGCCTGTCCCTACTGCATTTCCAATTTTGAAGACAGCCGGCTGGCACTTGAGGACGAAACCGCATTGGAGATCAGGGATATCACTGAGATCGTCTTTGAGGCCATCCAGAAAACTGACGCAACAGGATAAGGAAACAACCGTGGAAAATCAATCAATTGCACAGCGCTGTGAGGGGTTTGGGCAAGGCAGCTTTGGAGACGTCATGGTGGTCGGCGGCGGCATCAGCGGCATCCAGGCCTCGCTGGATCTGGCCACGGCCGGCTTCAAGGTCTACCTGATCGAAAAGGGACCGGCTATCGGCGGTCACATGGCGCAGCTGGATAAGACCTATCCGACCAACGACTGTTCGATGTGAATTCTTTCACCGAAACTGGTCGAGGTCGGCCGGCATCCCAATATCGAAATTTTCACCTATACCGAAGTTGACAGCGTCGACGGGCAGGCAGGGGATTTTACCATCAGACTGACCCAAAAGCCGCGCTACATCATCGAAGACAGGTGCACCGGCTGCGCCACCTGCGTGGAGTATTGCCCGGTGGAGTATCCCGATCAATACAACCAGGATATCTCCACTAATAAAGCGGTGCATATCTACTTCGCCCAGGCCATCCCTCTGATCACGTACATCGATGAAAGCTGCCTGTACCTAAAGGAAAAGAAATGCCGCATCTGTGAATCGATGTGTAAGAACGAGGCCATCGATCTGCACCAGATATCCCGGAAGATGGAACTCAAGGTTGCGGCCGTCATCCTCTCCCCCGGCTATGACGTCTTCGATCCGAAGGTCAGGGATGAGTATGGCTACGGCAGGCTCCAGAACGTGGTGACCGGCATGGACTATGAGCGGCTGCTGTGCGCCACCGGGCCGTACGAAGGCCGGATTCTGCGCGCATCGGACAAGCGGCACCCCCATAACATCGCTTGGATCCAATGTGTGGGTTCCCGGCGGGACAGCGAAGGGGACAACGACTACTGCTCGGCCGTCTGCTGCACCTATGCCCAAAAACAGGTGATTCTGACCAAAGACCACAATAGCGGCGCTGCCTGCACCATCTTCCACAACGATGTCCGTTCCTACGGCAAGGGCTTCGAGGCCTACTACCAGCGTGTCCAGGAGTTTCCCGACGTCCGGTTTGTCCGCAGCTATGCCTCCATTGCGGGTGAAGACCCCGAAACCCGAAACGTGATTATCCGCTACGCCACCGAATCCCAAGGGGTGAAGGAGGAATCATTCGACATGGTGGTGCTCTCCGTCGGCCTGAACCCGCCCGCGGATCACAAGGCGCTGGCGAAAACATTCGGCATCGAGATCAACAGGCACGGATTCTGCCAAATCGATTCCGCCAACCCGATGGTGACCACCCGTCCGGGAATCTTCGTCAGCGGCGCCTTCCAGGGACCGATGGATATCCCCGAGTCGGTCTTTACCGCCAGTGCCGCCGGATCCCAATGCGGCGAGTTGCTGAACTATCGCCGGGGCAAGCTGACCACCGACAGGATCTACCCGCCCGAAAGGGACTGTGCTGCCGACGAGCCGCGTATCGGCGTGTTCGTCTGCCACTGCGGGTCCAATATCAGCAGGGTTGTGGATGTCCCCGACACGGTCGCCTCGATCCGGAGCCTGCCTCATGTGGTCCACGTCCAGGATCAGCTCTTTTCCTGCGCGACCAACTCCATGAAGGCGATTGTTGATACCGTAAAAGAGAAGGCGCTCAACCGGGTGGTGATAGCGGCCTGCAGTCCCCGGACCCTGGAGCCGCTCTTTCGGGATACCCTTCGTGAAGCAGGCATCAACAAGTACTATCTGGATATGGCCAATATCCGCGAACACTGCTCCTGGTGCCACGTGCGGGAGAAGGAGGCTGCAACGGCGAAGGCCAGGGACATCATTCGTATGTCGGTGGCCCGCTCAATTGACCTGGAGGCCCTGCAGGAGTTTGACCTCCCGGTCAACAAGGCGGCCTTGGTGGTGGGAGGGGGGCTGGCAGGCATGACCTGCGCGCTGTCCATCGCCGAACAGGGTCACGACGTCCACCTGCTCGAGCGGGAATCCGAGCTTGGCGGTACCGCCAAGAGGCTGCATTCCACCCTGGACGGCAGGGATGTCCAGGCCGATCTTACCAAACTCATCCGCAGGGTCTATAGCCATCCGGCAATCCATGTGTACACGGACGCCGTCATCACCGAAGCCACCGGCTACGTGGGCAATTTTGTTACCCGACTCACCTCTGAGAAGGGTGTGACGGCCATTGAGCACGGGGCCGTGGTGATCGCCATCGGCGCTGAAGAGTACAGACCCGTCGAGTACCTGTACGGGGAAGATGAGCGCGTGCTGACCAATCTGGAGCTGGGTGAACGGATCGCGCGGGAAGATGATACAGTCAGCCGGGCCCGGAGCGTGATGATGATCCAGTGCGTCGGCTGCCGCAACGAGGACCGCGGCTACTGCAGCCGGGTATGCTGCAGCCACAGCATCAAGAATGCCCTGAAACTCAAAGAAATAAACCCTGATATGGACGTTGCCGTAGCCTTCAGGGACATGCGCACCTATGGGTTCAACGAAACATACTACCGTGAGGCCTCCCGTAAAGGCGTGCGCTTCATACGCTGGACACCGGCGGACCCGCCCGGAGTGGAAAGGGCCCGGGCAGGAGACGGCCGGCCCGTCCTGCAGGTGGCGCTGACCGACTCGGTTTTAGGCAAAAGACTGGCATTCGATGCCGACCTGCTGGTCCTGGCTGCGGCCGTCATCCCGCCTGAATCGGCCCAGGAGATTGCAAGTCTGTTCAAGGTGCCGCTGGGACCGGACGGCTTTTTTCAGGAAGGACATGTCAAATTGCGGCCGGTGGAATTTGCCGCCAGCGGCGTTTTTCTCTGCGGCTTGGCCCACTATCCCAAGCTTATCCCCGAGGCCGTCAACCAGGCCTACGGGGCGGCAGGCCGGGTCCTGGCCCTGCTGTCCAATGATATCGTGACCGTATCGGGAGCGGTCTGTGAGGTGCATGAACGAACCTGTACAGGCTGCGGGGCCTGCGCTGCGGTCTGCAGCTATGGCGCCATTGAATTCCGCAAGGCCAAACAGGGCCAAAAAGCCGTCGTCAACCCGGTGATCTGCAAAGGGGACGGCCTGTGCAACGCCGTTTGCCCCACCGGAGCCATTGTCCTGAAACATTTCACGGATCGCCAGATTTTGAGCCAGATCGATGCGCTGATTCCCGAATCGACAGCCGCCAAATGACAAGCGAGGAGAAAGAAAGACATGAGTAGAGAACAAGTGTTCATCCCCAGAATCATCGGTTTCGTCTGTCACTGGTGAGTATACGGGGCGGCTGACCTGGCTGGAGTTTCCAGACTGCAATACTCGACCAATGTGAGAATGGTGCGTGTGATGTGCTCGGGCCGAATAGATTTGGCGCACATCCTGCGGGCCTTTGCCAAAGGAGCGGATGGTGTCTTCATCGGCGGATGCCGGCTGGGGGAGTGCAACTACCTCACCCACGGCAACTACCATGCCTTGAACCTTGTCCTGCTCTGCAAAAAGATCTTTGAGCATATCGGCTTAAATCCCCGGAGGCTGCAGATTGCCTTTATGTCCGGCGGAGAAGGCAATCTGTTTGCCGCAGAGGCAGACGATTTCAGCAAAACGATTAAAGAGCTTGGTTTCATAGGACAGGCTGACAGGATTGGGCCGTCACAGCTTGAGGCGGTCCTGGCGGATGTCGGCCGGCTGGTCCCTTTTATCACGATTGAAAAACATGCCAAGCTGACAGCCCGTCTCAAGGACGCCGCCGACTGGGAGAACCATTTCAGTCTTGCGGAGATAAAGCAGCTGTTCGACCAGGTGGCTTCATACGTGATCGATCCGGCAAAATGCCAGGCCTGCATGATCTGCGCAAGGAGCTGTCCGGTGGAGGCCATCGAAGGCGGCAAGGGCCTGATCCATGTCATCGCTCAGGACAGGTGCATCAGGTGCGGCACCTGCCTGAATGCCTGTCCTCCCCGGTTTGGAGCTGTCACCAGGATTGACGGCGGTCCGGTACCTCCGCCTCTACCCGTTGACAAACGGACGATTGTCCGAAAGGGCGGCCAAGAGGGCAAGAAAAGCACCTCGACTGAAAGGGCGCTCCCATGACAGCAGAGACCCTTAGCATACGGCCTATGACGGAAAATGATCCTGATGCCATTTTGGGAAACGAGGCAAAAGATTTCGGCACAGATCGATGCAGTTCCTCCATGATTCTTAATCTGGAACCGGCAAGATGGCATATTGTCAGGGACAAAGAGGGAATGATTATTTTTAACAATCCGGAATCAAAAGGATAATGACAGTATGACGCTCTATCATCAGTTGACCAGAGATAACGGCATAGCCCGGATTACGCTCAACCGCCCGAAACACAATGTGTTGAACATCGATATGATGCAGGAGTTGACCGCCGTATTGGCTGAGCTGAACGCGGATGCCGGGGTCAAATGCGTGGTCATTGCCGCAGCAGGCGCCAGCTGGTGTGCCGGTGTGGAAGTCCTGGATCACAGGCCTGAACTGGCGCCGGACATGATCCGGGTCTTCGACACGCTGCTCAGACAGATTGATGGCCTCGCCTTTCCGTCCATTGCCGCCGTCAGCGGGGCCTGTCTGGGGGGAGGAATGGAGGTCGCCATTGCCTGCGATATGGTCGTGGCCGCCAGATCCGCCGTATTCGGCCAGCCCGAGATCAAACTGGGCTTTCTGCCGCCCTATGCGGCGGTTCGTCTGCCCCGCCTGGTGGGGCCTGCAAAGGCCATCGAGATCTGCACCACCGGAAGGCGCTACGGTGCGGAGGCCATGCAGCAGATGGGAATTGTCTGCGATGTCTTTGACGAAGACACATTTGAACAAGGAGTATCCCGGTTGGTCAGGGAGATTCAGCAGGCCAGTCCCCTGATCCTCCGACTCAACAAAAAGGCAGTCAACAGCCACCTGGGGCTGACACTTTCCGACGCTCAGGACAGCGTCAACGCCCTGTTCCTCAACCAGTTGATGAAAACTGAAGATACCCTCGAAGGTATAAGAAGTTTTGAAGAAAAACGTCGTCCCGCATGGAAAAACAGGTGAGCCTTTACCGTCCCCGGATGACCGCTGCCGGAGTGCGGCCCACCCATGCCATTTCGGTGAAAGACGAAAAAGGAGAGGTGAAAGAGGTTGAAATTGCAGGTGAATTGCCGCTTACGATCCTGGTCGACGGCCATGAAATCGTTACCCTGATGACGCTGGGCACCTACCCGGAGCTCCTCGCCCTGGGCTATCTGCGTAACCAGCGCCTGCTAAGCGAGATCGAAGCCATCGAATCCGTGCGGGTCGACTGGCAGACGGAATCGGTGCGGATACGGACCAGAGACGGCAAAGGCGGGCAGCTCAGGGAGAAGCTGACGGGGCGGACGATCACCACCGGCTGCGGCCAGGGGACCATCTTCAGCTGCACCATCGACGGGCTCTATGCCGCGGAGGCATTGCGCCCCATTACAGTGCGCCAGTCGCAACTGAGCCGGCTGATGAAGTCTCTCGCCACCTATAACGAAATTTATAAATCCGCCGGCGCGGTGCACGGCTGCGCACTGTGCAGCACCGAAAAGGTGGAGATATTCGTTGAGGATGTCGGCCGCCACAACGCAGCCGACACCATCGCCGGAAAAATGTGGCTCGACCGGATTTCCGGTCTGAATAGAGTTTTTTACAGCACCGGCCGTCTCACTTCGGAAATTGTGATGAAAGCGGCCTTGATGGCAATTCCGGTCATTATCTCCCGATCCGGCATCACGTACATGGGGCTCACTCTGGCCCAGGATCTCGGCATGATCATGATCGCCCGCATCAAGGGCGATAAATTTCATATTTATAACGGCCAGGAACATTTCATCCACGATTTGATTCCGATAAACGGCAACAACCCATAAGGAACGGGCCTATGACAACAATGATATCCTGGCAGATGGTAGCCCCCAACCAAGCTTTGGGGCGTGCGGAGGCGCCCCTTCCCGAGCCGAAGGCAGGGGAAGTCCTGCTGAAAGTCAGCGGCTGCGGCGTATGCCATACGGATTTGGGCTTTTTCTATGACGGTGTTCCCCTCAAATCGGCCCTGCCGTTGACCCTGGGACATGAGATCAGCGGCATCGTCCAGGCGGCCGGTCCCGGCGCCGAGGCCTGGAGGGGATGCGCCGCCGTGGTCCCGGCTGTAATGCCTTGCGGCGAATGTGAGGCCTGCCGGGAAGGCCGCGGCAATATCTGCGGGGCCCAGAAAATGCCGGGCAATGACATCCAGGGCGGGTTCGCCAGCCATATCGTGGTGCCGGCCGGACAGCTCTGCAAAATTCCCGTTGATTCGAACATGAAGCCAGTCGGTACGGCAGATATCTCCCTGGCGGAGCTGTCCGTTGTTGCCGATGCCATCACCACCCCCTATCAGGCAATCGTCGAAGCAGGTCTCACTGACAAGGACCTGGCCGTGTTTGTCGGCGTGGGGGGCATGGGCGGCTTTGGTGCCCTGCTGGCCAAGAGTTTCGGCGCCGCGGTGGTGGCCATCGACGTGGATCCGCTGAAACTCGAAAATCTGTCTTCCCATGTGGATGCAACTTTCAATGTCCAGGATATCTCCTTCAAGGACCTCCGCAACAAGGTCTTCGGCGTGGCCAGGGAGACGGGCCGGTCGCGCATCCATATCAAGATTTTCGAAACCTCCGGCACCGCCGCCGGTCAGAAGACCGCCTTCGGGCTCTTAACCTTCGGCGCCCACCTGTCCATCGTCGGCTTTAGCCTCGATACCGTGAACATTCGTCTGTCCAACCTGATGGCCTTCAATGCCACGGTGCGGGGCAACTGGGGATGTAAGCCTGAATATTATAGGCCGGTTGTCGATCTGATCCTCGCCGGCAGGATAAATATCAAGCCGTTTGTCAAAACCTTCCCGCTGGATTCCATCAACGAGGTATTTGCGATGACCCACCAGCGTAAGATCAACCAGCGTCCTATCATGGTCCCTTAACCTGCAGACACTCCCTTCCCCGGGTATCCCGGAAAAACAAAAAGGAGAACAGAAGATGAAAGACTTACATTGGCTTCCTCGAGAATCCGGACACAAAGACCATCACCTGTGGAGCGGCGATATCTTTTCGAGTGAGGCCCCCGGCGTAATTTTTGAGAAAAAACCGATACGCGACCCTCAGGGCAAGGCGGTGGACGGACTCTATTCGGCCTGGGTCACCCTGAACAATCCCAGGCAATACAATTCCTATACTACCGAGATGGTCAAGGCGGTGATTGCCGGTTTTCACCGCGCCTCGGCCGATTCTTCGGTGGTGGCCTGCGTATTCACCGGTGCCGGCGACACGGCCTTCTGCACCGGCGGCAACACCAAAGAGTATGCCGAATACTATGCGAAACGGCCTAATGAATACGGCCTCTACATGGATCTGTTCAACGCCATGGTCGACACCATCCTGTTCTGTAAAAAGCCGACCATCTGCCGGGTCAACGGCATGCGGGTCGCCGGCGGTCAGGAAATCGGGATGGCCACCGATATTACCATTTCCAGCGACCTGGCAATATTCGGTCAGGCCGGCGCCAAACACGGCAGCGCCCCGGACGGGGGCAGCACCGATTTCCTGCCATGGATGCTGCCCATGGAGCTGGCCATGTGGAACTGTGTCTCCTGCGAGATGTGGAGCGCCTACAAGATGTATCGCCTTGGCCTGATCTCCAAGTGTCTGCCGGTCATCAGAGACAGCGGCAAGTGGGTGCGCAATCCCGCCGTGCATATCGATTCCTATGTCGCCGACGGCGAGCTGGTATATGGCGAGTATAAAACCGGTGAAGCCGCCAAGGAGGCACGCGCCTATGTGAAGGAGGCCACAATCGATTTCGAGTTGCTCGACAAGGAGGTCGACAGGGTTCTTTGGACCTATACCAATCTCTTTCCCGGCTGCCTGATCAAGAGTATCGAGGGGATCCGGTTGAAGAAGAAGTTTTTCTGGGATCAGGCCAAGGTAATCAACCGCCACTGGCTGGCCGCCAACATGTCCGGTGAGGCCTTTCTGGGCTTTAATGCGTTTAATACTAAGAAAATTACCGGTCAGGACACCATTGATTTCATTGAATATCGCAAGCGCCTTGCAGCTGGAGAGCCTATGGATACCGCATTGATGGCGGCCGTTATGGGAAGCCCGAAAGGATAACATCCGGCCAACCGGCATGGCAGGACCGGACTTGCCCGCCGCAATGAAATATGAAAACACGTCATTTCAGCAAGGCAATGCCCGCTGCTTCCGGGGAGTTTTCATATAACCACAAGAAAGAGGGAAATATATGTTACTGGAAGGGAAAAATGCCATCGTAACGGGTGGGTCCCAAGGTATAGGCACCGCCGTATCCTTGATGCTGGCCGGGGAGGGCGCCAACGTATGCCTGACCTATCGCAATCATCAACACGAGGCTGAAGCTGTCGTCAGGCAGATTGAAGGGATGGGGCGAAAGGCCCTGTGCGTCAAATGCGATATCGCCTCTTTTACCGAAGCCGAGAAGGTGGTCAAAAGCGCCCTGGAAACCTTCGGCCGAGTAGATATCCTGGTCAATAACGCCGGAATGAACTGGGACGGCGTCTGCTGGAAAATGACCGAGGAGCAGTGGGACAGAGTTCTGGAGGTCAATCTGAAAGGCTATTTCAATTTCATCCGTCACACCGCGCCCCTGTTGAAGGAACAGAAATCCGGACGCATTATCAATGTCACCTCCATCAACGGCCTGCGCGGTAAATTCGGCCAGTCCAATTACAGCGCCTCCAAGGCGGGCATCATCGGCTACACCAAGGCAGTCGCCAAGGAATTGGGCGCCTTCGGGGTGACGGTCAACGCGGTGGCGCCGGGCCTCATCGAAACCGCCATGTTGAAAAACTCCGAGGCCCGGGACAAAATCATCGATCTGGCCATGGCCGAAATCGTTCTCAAACGGGTAGGACAGCCCGAAGATCTCGCCAATGTGATCGCCTTTCTGGCCTCGGACAAAGCCCGGCACATTACCGGAGAATGCATCAAGGTTGACGGAGGACAATACATCTAAACCAAAAAAGGAAACACCTATGGGAAAAGTTGCCATTATTGGAGTCGGACAGAGCAGATTTGTCCGTAATTATCCGGGATCTATCCGTGAACTTGCATTTGAAGGATTCAAGGAAGCGATCACCGATGCAGGGATCACCCCTCAAGACATTGATGCGTCAATTTTGTGTTCGGCACCGGAATATGACAAACAGCGGTCACCGTCCGCTGTTGTCGCCGAGTACCTTGGGCTCAACCCGCAGCCGACTTTTTATGTAGAATCGCTGTGCTCGTCGTCCAGTACAGGCCTCAGGATGGCCTATGCAATGGTGGCCTCCGGCGTCCACGATGTTGTGGCGGTCATCGGCCTGCAGAAGATGTCCGAAATTTCTTCGGCCGAGAGCCAGGAACGCATGGGCCGTGGCGCCGACATCCAGTGGGAGAGCCCCTTCGGGACCATGATGCCGGCGTATTACGCCATGCACGCCCAGGCCCATATGGATAAATACGGCACGACCCTGGAAGATCTGGCGATGGTTCGCGTCAAGGCGTCCACCTACGGCCAGATCAATGAACGCGCGGTCTTCCGTAAGCCCGTGACGCAGGACATGTTTACCGACCCGAAAAACATGATGTCGGGTCCGGTCTCCAGTCCTCTCCGAGTAGGAGATTGCTGTGCCAACGCCGACGGCACGTCCTGCCTGATCGTGGCCAGCGAAGAAAGGGCCAGGTCCTTTTGCAGGAAACCGGTCTGGATCTTGGGTGTGGGTGCGGCCAGCGCCAGCGTCAACCTGACCGGACGGGACACCCTCTACGGACTGAGGGCGGCAGAGCAGGCAGCAAAGCAGGCCTACGCCATGGCCGGCCTCGGTCCCCGGGATATCGATGTGGCCGAAGTACACGACTGCTTCACCATTGCCGAATTGCTGGCATACGAGGCCTTGGGCTTTGTCGGCCCCGGGGGTGCCAAAGAGCTGATTCGGAGTAAGGAGACATACAAAGAAGGGATCATTCCGGTCAACGTGGACGGTGGCCTGCTCTCCAAGGGCCACCCCATCGGCGCCACCGGCGGCAGCCAGGTCCGCACAATTGTTCTGCAGCTGCGGGGCGAAGCAGGGGACATTCAAGTCAGGGATCCGCAGATCGGTTTGGTGCATAATATCGGCGGGGTCGGCATCTACGGCAATGTGACCATTCTTGGCAATGAGTAAACCCGCATGGCCGGACTGCGCTGGCCGGCCGCGACAAATTATGAAAGCTTCTCACTTCGGTACGGCAAGAGCCGTGCTTTCGGGGAGCTTTCATTGTAACTGGAGGACGAGATGAGTGAAAAAAAAGAAGATGTCCGCTTCGGCAGGTTCGGCACGGTGAGTTTCACCAAGACAATGCGGGTCAACGATTTCATTGACCATCTGGAAAAAGGCAAGGTCATGTTTACGCACTGCAAGACGTGCGGGGCGAATTTTTTCCCTCCCCGGGCCGACTGTTCGGGATGTCTGTCGAGCGACATGGACTGGCGTGAGGTGAGCGGAACGGGCAAGCTGGTATCGTACAGCCAACTCCAATACGCCCCGGTGGGCTTCGAGGCCGATGTACCATACAGCATCGCCATGCTCGATTACGGCGATTTTCAGATTTTCGGACGTTTCGGCAACGATCTGGATCCGGCCGAGGTGAAGATCGGCATGCCTATGGCCACCGTCGCCAATACACTGTCTAACGGACAACTGAACTTTGTATTCAATAAAGCATAGTCGAGAAGCAATTCGGGATAGATTCAGTCCCTGGCTGAGTGAAAACCTTTTCAATACCGGGGACTGAATTGAATGCTGTCCCCGGTTGAAAAAGAGGGGACGAAGATGTGGACTACAGGATTCTTTCCAAGTTGATGAAGTCGCTTCGATGAAATCCCAGCGTTTTGAAAAAAGAGACGATATCGGTGGAATCCCATTGCACGGATGTGTAAATCCTGGTGATACCCAGGGTTTTGTAATACTCAAAAATCTCAGCCGCTAGCCGTGCTCCGATCTGTTGCCCCATGTGCTTGGGGTCCACTCCCAAGGCGGCCATCCATGCGCTTTTTTCCAGACCAAAGCTGAAGGTCATAACGTGGTTGATCATAAAGCCTACCACCTTGCCCTCGAGTTCGGCCACAAAACAGGTCGATTTCGCTTCCCGCTGTTCTGAAGGATTTTCCACTAACTCACTGAAATTTGCCCTGACCTTGTTGTTTGTGATAAGCGTGTAGATCCGTTCAATATCTTTTATGTCGTCGCGTCTCATCTTTCTGATAAAGACACTTGTCTTATTTGGATTCATTCTGTAACCACGTACTTTCAGTCTATTTTGATGATTTTTACACGGTGGCCCACCCAGATCGGAGGTAAATATATCCTGCCGCTGTTCCCGCTGAGTTTAACCTCTTTTTCAATCATTTCCTCGCCATATACCTCAAATTTAACCTTCCCGGGATTTGTATTGGCTTTGGCCGATTGCTCGGCGCCAGGTTCTGGATAATCAGTATTGGTATTCTTATTTCCCATCAGTTTTACAACTCAGTTGTTTAACGTTCAAATCAGATTTCATGTATCAGGCCCGGAGAGTATTCGATCATCTTTCCTTTGACTATCCAAGTGATTTCCATCCATTCCCCGCTTAGCGGTCAAACCCTTCAGCCCGTCGCAAGCAAGAACAATGCAGTTGGCCGCAATCGACCGGGTTCTCGGCAGATACAGGAACCGGCTCATGATAATTTATACAATAATTCTCTCACCCGATAAGAATAGCCCAAGTTTTTCAGATAATTGTCAAAATTGTAACATTACAAGACAGTATAGTCAAGGCGGCGTGGCTGCGATGCAGCTAAATAAACCTGTCCCCCGGTTAAGGAATGAGAATTTATTGTGGCCAACCATCCCGATCCAGCCATGGAGTTTTATATAAAGCTCCCGTGTAGAGAATGATAACTTCTCAATGGACAATCGCAGAAAAGATTGATAATCAAGAAACAGACAGGCAAAACGGTAACGGAGCACAATGGAGTAACAGGCAGGGGGCGTGGTGCGCATTGTTTCCGGGGAAATTCTGCCGGTAACGCGTTCCGCCTGCCCGCTGTCCGCCACAATTGTATACAGGGACTGGATCAGGAATGTCGGATATCAGAAAAAAAGCTGTTGCAGGATTGAAGTCAGGCGATACTTTTTCTGTCTCACGCACCTTCAGCGAACAGGACATGATCCGCTTTGCAGAAATTTCCCGTGATTATAATCCCGTTCACTTCGATGAGCGTTTTGCAAAGGCGAAAAAATTCGATCGCCGCATCTGTCACGGTCTTTTGATAACAGGCCTGCTCACCGAAATCGGCGGGCAGATGGGCTGGCTTGCCTCAGGGATGAATCTGCGGTTCCTCAGGCCAGTATATTTCGGGGATACGGTGAGATGCGATTTCACGATTACCGCTGTCGACGAAAGAGGCCGTGCTGAGGCCAAGGTGGTCTTTTTAAACGGAGACGGGCAGGCAGTATCGGAAGCTGTCCTGACCGGTATCCTGCCGGGAGAGAATGAAAAACGGATAATGCACGATATGCTGGCTGAAGGAGACCCTACGAACAGGGCGGCCTCGTCAATCCCTGCCGCCCCGCAGCGGACAGAAAAGGCATAAGCCTGCGCAATCGCCCTGAGGTGGAGGGGCTTGAGGCGGATATGCCCCTTCGTATTCAATATTTTCCCCCGCATCCATGGATCGCATACCCTTTCCCAGGGGGCAAGCTCCTGGCCCCAAGCGCCGGGGATCAAGAGGGCTTTCTCCCCTCCAGCCAGCATGTCACCACACGAGGGACTACAGCGGTGGCCTTGCCCTGCAGGAGACGGTAGCCGGGCGGAGGCTCCTGGCTGTCCGGGCTGACAAGATACTTCTCGGCGGATGTCTTTGCAAAGCCGACCAGCCCGGCTGCGGGGTAAACGGACAGTGAAGTGCCCACAGTCAGTATCTTCGATGCCGTTGCGAAGTGCTGCTCCGCCTCATCCATATGCAGGACCTGCTCGCCGAACCAGACCACATGCGGCCGCAGCTGGCTGCCTTTCCCGCAGCAGTCGCCCAGTTCGATGTCCGGCGTACTCAGAGGATAGATCAGCGCCGGATCCAGTGAGCTGCGCGCCTTGAGGATTTCGCCATGGACATGAATGATCGTGGAGGAGCCGCCTCGTTCATGCAGATCGTCAATATTCTGGGTGACTACGACGACGTTGAAGCGTTCTTCGAGCTTCGCGATCGCATAGTGTGCAGCATTGGGCCGGGCCTCCAGCACAGCCTTCCGGCGCTCATTATAAAAACGCAGGACAAGGGAGGGGTTTGCTGCCCATCCTGCGGGAGATGCGACATCTTCAACGGAATATTCATTCCACAATCCGTTCATGTCGCGAAAGGTCCTCAGGCCGCTTTCTGCGCTTATGCCCGCCCCGCTGAAAATGACAATCTTCTCTTTCATGAGTTCCGACATACGATTTTCTGTTCCTGAATAATTTTCGAAGGTTCCATCTGAAAAAGATCTTCTCCGGGAAGTTGCGACCTTGCCGGTCAGGTGGCCAAGGTCCCAGAACCTCCCCTTCCTGATGATTTTGCGTACAGTAAACGGAGAATTGGGAAGAAGCACGTTTATTCATTAATCCGGCCCCGGACGGCCTTTTTGAAGATATAACGTGTGGTTAATCCAAAAAACAACCTGGCTGGGCCCGATTGGCACGCAAGGCCGGCAGGAAAAATGAATGATGGTTCATTTCCCAATTTAATTTTTATTCAAAATCAATTACGTTTATTTCGGCAATTTTGTTCGGTGGAAAATCAGATTATCAATGAGATGAGGAGTGATGAAATAGTTACGCCCTGGGCCAGCCGCGAACTGTGTACATGGGCACAGATAAAACCCCAAAAAGGAGATCATCATGACCTGGACAACAGCCCGAAACAATGCCTTCGAAATCAGGATTGATCTGGAGCATCCCAAGAGAAATGTCGAGTTTCGACTAGACAGCAATGCCGATTGGGCCCAGACACCATTTCTGACGCACAAATTCTACTGCGGGCTGGACGAGGATATCGCCGCCCTTATTTGCGTTGAGAAATGGTGGGACTCACAGTCGTAAGCAAATCCTCAAATCCCCGACAGCCCACGGTACGCTGTCGGGGTTCCCTGTAGAAGACGAAAAGTTCAGCCCTTCAAAACGGACTGTCTGTTCGTCCGGAACAGTCAATCCCCGCTTCCATGGTATATCCTCGCAGGAGATATCCATTCATTGACTGCGGTCTCCGCCGCTTCTGCCTTTCCCCTCCTCCCGCTTGCGGGGCCTTCCCGCCTTCTGCTGGGCCCATTAAAGCCATCTGCAGCGGTGGAGAAGCAGGCAGCGCCTGATGCCCTGGCCTGATTGTATTCCGATGGGCAACCGCCCGCCGCCGCGCGCGTTCAATTTCCCGGATATATCGGGGCGAATGACCAATGCCTGATCGGCAAGGTGAAAATGGGTAATTTTAGAGGTTACCCTGAATAATTGCCCTTTCGTCCAATCTCTTCGTTATGCTCAAAATTTTATCCTCTGAATATCGACTCTATGCCTGCGGTGAAATTTTTCGCATGCCTTGATCATGAGCGAAAATTCTCCTTATTCAAGGAACCCTATAGTTAATTATAAATTTATTTATTGACAAATAATTAAGTTTCAATAAATAGATTATCCGGAAACAGTCTACATTGGCGTATGCTCGGTAAAATTACACGGAGCGCGATAAGACAAAGGCGTCTGCCTCCCTTTCCGGGGCAGAGGCCTTTTTTTCTCCACATTGAGCCTGCATGACGGACGGCAGGCATTTCATCTATTCATAAGAGGACAAAGTATGCGTTTTACAAAAAGTAACGATGTTCTGGGTACCACAAACAGAGGAAATCCAGCTGAATCAGGGCTTTGCACGTTATGTCGGGCCGACTGCAAGGGGCAGTGCGAAACCTGGAAATCGAGCCTTGTCGGCCGTAAACTTCTTTATCCCCGTGACTTCGGAGTCGTAACTGCCGGCGCCAACAATATCACCCATGTGGGGGTATCCTACAATTCTCTGCGCATCCAGGGCTATGCATACGGCGCCCATGGCCTGGGCCGGGGACTTTCGGGCGGTGCCGATAACTGCATTTTCCCCAATGTCGACCTGACCACGGAGTTCGGCAAAACGATCAAGACCAAAAGCAGGATTCCCCTGATGACCGGGGCCCTGGGTTCGACCTTCATTGCCGCGAAGTATTGGGATTCCTTTGCCATCGGTGGCGCCCTCGTCGGCATCCCGATCGTGGTCGGCGAGAACGTGGTCGGCGTCGACAAGGCCTCCGAAATTAAAAACGGCAGAATCACCAAGGCCCCGGAGCTGGATCGCCGCATCGACACCTACCTGCGTTATCAGGAGGACTACGGGGCGATCATCGTCCAGATGAACGTAGAGGATACCCGTAACGGCGTTGCCGCCTATGTGGCGGAAAAATACGGAGACCGCTGCATCGTCGAGTTGAAATGGGGGCAGGGCGCCAAGGATATCGGCGGTGAAATCCAGGTGGCCAGCATCGAGTACGCTCAGTTCCTGAAGAACCGCGGTTATATCGTCGATCCCGACCCGACCCTTCCTGAGGTGCAGCAGGCCTTCGCCAAGGGCGCAATCAAATCCTTTGCCCGCCACAGCCGGCTGGGCGGCACGGATTGCAATGCCGTCGATCTGGTACGCGAAGACTTCATGAAGTCGGTGGATTACCTGCGCAGCCTCGGAATCAAGCGCATCTCACTGAAGACAGGCTCCTACGGCATGGAAGAGCTTGCCATGGCGATTAAATTCGCCAGCGATGCCGGACTTGATCTGCTGACCATCGACGGTTCGGGCGGCGGCACCGGCATGAGCCCGTGGAACATGATGCAGAGCTGGGGCGTTCCTTCGATCAATCTCCATTCGAAGGCCTACGAGTATGCCAGCATCCTGGCCGCCCGCGGCAGACGGGTGGTCGATCTCTCCTTTGCCGGCGGTTTTGCCCTTGAAGACAGCATCTTCAAAGGTATCGCCCTGGGCGCTCCCTATACCAAGCTGATCTGCATGGGCCGGGGCATCATGATCCCCGGATTCCTCGGCGCAAATATCGAGGGAGCCCTTCATCCGGAGCGTCGGGAAAAGGTCAACGGCAATTGGGATAGGCTGCCGACCAGCATCAGCGCCAAGGGCAGCACCCCGGAAGAGCTCTTCGCCTCCTACTATGATGTCGAGAAAAAGGTGGGACGGGACGAAATGAAGAACATCCCCTACGGGGCGATCGCCATGTGGACATTGGCCGACAAGCTGGCCTGCGGCCTGCAGCAGCTGATGGCCGGGGCAAGAAAGTTCAGCATCGACACGATCAGCCGCAACGACATCTTTGCCGGCAATCGTGAAACGGCACGGGAGACAGGCATCACCTACATCACCGATGCCCGGGATGAAAGCGCCCGGAAAATCCTCTCGGCCTAGGATTCCACCCTCCTGCCGGGCAGGCTGCTGTCCGTCCGGTAGGGGGAGCTATCTGGTCGTGATCCAAAGGAGTTCCGCCGCAGTTTCGCCGGCATTTTCCCACTGCTCCGGGACTTCCTTCTTGATGCAGACGACGTCGCCGGCAGTCATTTCCTGCTGCTGGCCGTTGATCTGCAGGGTCAGGGTCCCGCTCAAGAGATATCCCATCTCTTCGCCCTTGTGGCTGAAAAAATGACCCGCCAGTTTCTTGCCCGGCTCTATCCTGAGCAGGTATGGGTCGAAACTGGTGGCCTTGCTGTCCGTTGACACGAGACGGACGCCTGCAATTTTTCCCTTAAATGTTTTGTCAAAACTGATGCCGACTCCATCGCTGCCCCGGTGGACGCATCCCTGGCGCCCTGCTGCGGCCATCCCGTCGAGCAGGGAGGTCACTTCCACGGAAAGGCTTTCCGCCAGACGAAACAGGGCGGGAATCGAAGGGTAGATGAGGTTCTTCTCGATCTGGGAGATGCTGCTGGGGGTGACGCCGGTCTTTTCCGCGAGTTCTTTCTGGGAAAGCCCCAGCTTCGTCCGCACCGCCTTGATCCTGGTCCCGAGGTGAAACCGTTCCGGCAGCGGACTGGGCAGGTCGAAAATTATCTCGCCCCCCTCGCAGCTGAAGAGCTGGGGCTTGTTGAGAAATTGGGAGTTCCGCTTCTCCGCCTTCAGGACCTTGAGGACCGGTCTGCCGTTTTTTACGGAGAGATCGATGGCCACCTGGGCGATCCTGTTGATATTCGCCTTCAGCCGATTGGAGTGAGCATCCTTTTCAACAACCCAATAGGCAATGGTATCCAGCTCATAGAGTCGAGGGCAGGTCCGGGTATAGAAGGAGATCACCTGCTCCTCGTCGCCCCAGAGGGTTTGCATGCCGGTAAGACTGTCGATAATGAACCGGGTATCGCCGCTGAGGCTGCCCTGCAGGCCGTAGATGGCCTCTGCCACCAGGGTGGGATTGGCGGGATCCTTGACCTTGACCACCTGATGGGGCCACTGGGCTCCGTCTTTTTCGTAGAATTTGTTGAAGATCTCGGAGCGGTCCCCCTTGCCGTTGGTGAAGCAGTCGAGGATGGTGAAATTCTGGCTCTCCGCCAGCGGGCCTAAAAAGGTGACGACGTTTTTCGGAGAACGGTCGAAGGTGACATAAATTACGGGCTGCTTCAAGGCGAGCGCGTCCCGGATGAAATGTACGCAGAATGCGGATGAAAAGCTGCCCGCATCCTCATACCACAGGACGTTGTCTCCGATATAGAGATCCTTCAGCAGGCTGTCCAGCTGCGGGATCCCCGATGAAATCCGATTCTTGTTCATATTCTCCATGCCTCATATCCTTGGGGAAATAGTATTTTCCTCTTCTGTGGATTGATTGGTTTTATAGTACCCTTTTAATAGCCTCGACTGCAAGGAGCAGAAAGCGCAAATGAAAGACCTCTTGAGAGTTTGAAGTTACTGTGTAAGTCTACGATACTATTTTTGGCAGCTTTTTTACAGAGGGAGGATCGGCATAATCACCGCCTTTTCAGCTGCCGGGGGCCATCCCGGTCTTTCTGCAGCTTGAAACATCATAAGGAATGATTATTGTGATCACAATTTACGACAAGGCCATTTTTCGCACAATACAGACCATGCATTTCGATTGATCGCGGAGAGAGTATAAACGGGGATATTTGCATGATACCTCTTAAGGCCTGGGGCTAGAATTTATGATTATCCGGAAGTACACTCCTGTGGATTTTGTTTTATTTGTGTGACGTTCTCAATAATTGCCCTTTCGTGTATTCTCTTTTTTTGCTGAAAATTGTATCCTTTAAAAAGAAATAGTATGTCTGCGGTTCTTTGTACCGCGTCGCTCAGTTTTAGATGAAAATTTTCGTCCTTCAATGTGGCCTGCTCAGAGAAACCGGCCTGAATTGATCGTCAGGGGGGAGGATGCAGAGTACCCTTCCGGGGCCTGTTTCCCTGCTCGTCTGCAAACGGGAAAGATATGCAATCCATGATTCGGTTAAATAAGACTCGTATAAAGGAAATAGAATGAAAATATCAATGATCGGAACGGGGTATGTCGGGCTGGTTACCGGGACCTGTTTCGCAGAATTCGGCCATCATGTTACCTGTATAGACAAGGATCAGAGCAAGATCGACAGCCTGTTGAAGGGGCAGATGCCGATCTATGAGCCGGGACTGGAAGTCCTGGTCGGCAAAAATCTGCAGGAAGAGCGCCTTGCCTTTACCATCCTCAGCCCTGAAGCCATAGCCGGGGCCGATGTCATCTTCCTCGCTGTGGGGACTCCCAGCAGCAGGAGAGGGGACGGCTATGCCGATCTTTCCTATATCTATGAGGCGGCAAAAGAAATCGCCGTTCATCTGCAAGGCTATACGGTGATTGTTGACAAGAGCACGGTGCCGGTGGGGACAGCCCGGCAGGTGGCCAGAATTATCCGTGAGGTCAACCCCGAAGCCGATTTCGATATCGCCTCAAATCCCGAATTTCTCAGGGAAGGCGCTGCGATTACCGATTTCATGCGGCCGGACCGGGTGGTCATCGGTGTTGAGGCCGCCAGGGCCGAGGAGATACTGAGGGCCGTCTATCAGCCTCTTTTTCTGCAGGAAACGCCCATTATCAAAACAGGCATCGAGACTGCGGAGTTGACCAAGTACGCGGCCAACGCCTTTTTGGCGACAAAGATAAGCTTTATCAATGAGATGGCCTTGCTCTGCGATATCGTGGGTGCCGATGTCGTTGCCCTGGCCAAGGGCATGGGCATGGATGGCCGGATCGGCAAGAAATTCCTCCATCCCGGGCCGGGCTACGGCGGATCCTGTTTCCCGAAGGATACCCTGGCCTTGATGAGGATTGCCCAGGAACACGGCCAGAATCTCAGAATTGTCGAGGCGACTGTGGAGGTGAACGCCGCCCAGAAGGCCAAAATGATCAAAAAGATTCGAGACGGCCTCGGCGGATCGGAGGCCGGGAAGACCATCGCCGTCTTGGGGCTGACCTTTAAGCCGGAGACCGACGATATGCGGGATTCGCCGTCGCTGACCATCCTTCCGGCCCTTCTGGAGAAAGGGGCCGTGATCAGGGCCCATGATCCCCAGGGAATGGGCGAGGCGCAAAAACTCCTCCCCCAGGGAATCGACTACTTCCAGAATCCCTATGAGGCCTGCAAAGGTGCGGATGCAATCGTCCTGATGACCGAATGGAATCAGTATCGCGCCCTTGATCTGGAACGGTTGGCCCAGCAGGTGCGGCAGAAGGTCTTTATTGATCTCCGCAATGTCTACGATCCGGAAAAACCCAAGGCCAACGGCTTTGCCTATGTCGGCGTGGGTCGGTCGTAGGCACCCGAAGGCGGGAGAGCGCCGACCGTTTTGAAAATCGGCTTCGGCGCATGAATGAACACTAATAACAGTGGCTTGTGCTGATAGAGATCGGGATGAAGCAGTTGGATTTTCCTGACCGTTTCTATCTGTCGCATCGGGAATTTTTAACATAATGGGAAAATATATTAAAGGGATCAGGAAAAATTACCGATAGAGAGGCAGACGGCAAAGAATCGTCTGGATCCGGGACGCTCCCTGAGACTATAATAAGAGATGGGGCAGGTGAGGCGGATTCCGTAATTCTCGCCATTTTGCGGGCCGAGACCGGGAAGCTTTAACATACAGATATTGAGGAGGTTCCTTATGACTACCAGCTCTATCTCTGGTTCTTATTTATATTCGAATCAGCAATTCTATCAGACGGGCACGGCGAGCCAGGCCTCAAACGGCAGCGACAGCGGCAGCACTTCTCAGGTGTCCGGAGGCCATCACCACCACCACCATCATGGCGGCGGCCAAAATCTGATGGATGCCGTTCAGGAGAGCCTCGGCCAGATGGGCCTAACGGCTTCCCAGGCTTCTTCCTCCGGGGCATCGTCAAGCGGCACGGGCAGTTCGGACAGCACGACGGACAGCAGCGCCACCACTGCCGCCGGTGCAGCCTCATTTGCAACCGCTCAGGCCCTGCAGACTTTCATGCATGACCTCTTTACGACGGCCCAGGATCAAAGCAGCGGCACCACCGCCGCCGCCACAACCGGCACCGCCGCCACCGCCGCCACCGGATCCTACTCGTCCGGTCTGAGCAATAGTCTGGAGAATATAATTCAGGCGCTCGGCAGCAGCACTTCTTCGAGCGGGAACAATGATCTGACCACCTTGCAGAGCGACTTCCAGAGCCTGGTCAATACCATGACGGGAGGGAGTTCAAGCACGACAGGGACGAAATCCGCAGACCTGCAGACATTTTTGCAGAATCTGGTGCAGAATCTCAACGGACAGCAGAATAGTACCACAGGAGTCGGCTCATTTTTGCAAACGACCGCCTGAGCCGGCCGTTTACCTTTCAGCCCCAGGCAGGACTCTGCTCCTGCCTGGCGGTATCCTTTAAGGGCCCCTTTTGGCGGGGCTCTTATTGTTTGAGCAGGGCGATCAGCCTCTGGCAGTATTCCAGGACCAGCCTTCCCGCCGTGTCGATATCCCCGCCGACGGCGACAAAACCGTGATTTTTCAAAATGATGAAATCGGTCCCTGCGGCTTGCAGGAGATCAATGGCCGAATCCGCCAGCTCTTCGGTTCCGTAGGGCAGAAAGCATGCGGTCACGGGAATCGACAGCGCCTCCGCGTGCCGTTCCAGGAGCCCGGAATGCCCGTGCATGATCGCCCCGGCATGAGCAAATTCCCGGTAGACGGCATAATGGAGGATGCTCTCCGATGAGGGCTCGGCGGGGCCCCTGGTGCGAAAGGTCAGGAGTTGCTCGTCGAAGCCTTCGATCAGGACAAAATTCTCAGCCCGCAGCGCTTCTTCCGGGATCATCCCGGATTTGGTGATGACCAGGGATGCCGGTCCGGTGCGATACGACTGGTTGCCGTATGCCCCCGCGGCATGGACCGGGGTCAGGCCCAGGCCGGCCAGGACGAAGGCCCAGGAGTTGAGCCTGGCCAGGCGTTCATCGAATTCGAAGGTGGCGCCTTCGCTCAGACACGCGAATTTGACGCCTGTATACTGTTCCATGGGCTTTCTCTTCCTGAGATCCTTCAGATTTTCCGGGCGGCAGGAATCAATGTCTTTCAGCGCGGGAACGCTCGTATTTCCGGACTGCGGAAACGATGGTCCCGACTATCGCCTTTTGGTTGTTTTTGTCGTTCACGTACTGCTGGTCCTTCGGGTCGACGATCACCCCGACCTCCAGAAGGACAGCGGGAACCGTGGTCTTTTTCAGGACGATGAGGTCGTCGAACCGATAGATCCCCAGCCTGGTATCCAGCAGTTCCCGGTTCTCGCCCTGGATATTCTCGGCGTGGTGCAGGGAGGGCGATCTGCCCAGGGCCAGCATACCCTGTCCCAGGAGTTCGGCGAAACGGTAGCTGTCGGCAAACTGCGGGTTGAGTTTGGACACGAAAATCGAGTAGCCCGTGATCGGCATTTTGTCCTGGTAGGCGGGCAGTGCGTTGTGGGTGATCTTCTCCAGATACTGCGGCTGGGCCGAATCATGGTGGATAGCCAGGAAGAGATCGGCGTTGAAGTCATTGGCGATGCGCGCCCTCTCCTCGAGCCCGATATTCTGGCTCGGGCTGCGTGTCAGCAGGACGGCGAATCCGGCAGCCCGCAGCGCATCGGCAAGCTGGGCCGTCAGATTGTCGTTATAGACGATTTCATATATCCCCTGATTGCCCAATGCCCCGGGCTGTTTCGGGTTGTGGCCCGGGTCGAGGACGATTGTCATTAGCGGCGGTTTTGTCCCGGCAGCCTGCGCCGGGCCGCAGGAGAAGGGCGTCAGCCCGAAAACAATTGCCAGCAGGAAGATGAAGCCTGCAAAACCGATAGGAATTTTGATCACTGCAAGGCCCTTTTCAGACATAATGGTTTGTAGGGTGGGAATAAACGACCAGTCCCTTGTAACCGCGGGTTATATTGTGAGTTGTGAAAAACCATAACACGGCGCCACAACCAAGGAGAAAGGTGCGACGAAACGCCGGCATGCGATAACAAACCCGCGTATATCAAGTGATCAAACATCGCCACTCGGTCCTGTCTCTGCTTTTGATCTGAGAGACAATCTCGATCATCAGCAGAAGATCAGTTCCAGGATTTCTGGCCGATCATGTCGCTCCGGCAGTTTCCGGTCTTGCATTCGCGGACCCGGTCGCGCAGATAGATGGTCCGTTCCCGGTTGACCTTATAATTGCAGTCGACATTGATGGCGCCCTGCCGCTCGCAGGTGGAGTCGCGGTATTTCATCCAGTCCCTCTGGGTCTGGGTCAGCTGCTGCTTGACGTCGTCCTTGACCTGGCTGCGCAGCTCCTTATAGGCTTCATTGAGTTCCTTGTCGGATTCCATGAACAGCTTGCAGTAACAATAGGTCTGGTCGTAGCTGGTTGTATACTTGTCGCATTCCCCCATCTCAGCACGGGCGGTCTGGGATACGAACAGGAGGCAGACAAGCGATAAAGAAAGGCCGATAATCGATTTCATAAGTTTTCCTCACAGGATAAGACAGCGGATAGGGAGAGCGGCCCGAGCAGGCGACAGGGCCAAAAGTAAATAATATACCATATAGTTACAGGTTGAGCGTTAAATTGTAAATATATTTTTTGAATGCATATTGGGGGATTTACTCAACGATTTACATTCACATTTTTTGCCAGCTCTTATTGCAACCTTTCAACCTCGCTCTCGAAATTACGCAAATGCTCCTTTTACGCCATTTTGAGTCCTGGGCTCTCCTTAAGTAATATATTCAAAAAGCCTGAGGGGCAGGCTGCAATGTGCGGATTCCTTTCTTTCCAGACCCCGCGAACTGGAGCCGGGGTGCTCTGCGAAGAGGGGATGGCGAAGGGAGGGGCGGCGGTATGCCTTGGGCTGTGAGCGGGGGTTTTTTTCTAATGCATGCGCTGTTCCACTGCCTTTACCTGTGGTTTTGTCAGCACTTTCAAAAAACGGGGGTCATTGATCAGGCGGTCTAGCCTGCCGGCCTGAAGGTCAGTCATGATTGCAGAATCATTAAGCAATGCCTGCATGTCCGGATCATTCTGCAGGGAGAGAACGAGGGCCATGATCTCAGAATCCTTGAGCATCCGTTCCTGTATTGCCTGTATCTGGGCAGAACCGACACTGTCGCCCTCTGCCAGGGCTACGGCGGCCGATGCTGTGAGCAGTCCGCAAACCGCAAAAAAGATAGCAATTTGTTTGATTTTCATTGTGTACCCCGCTCATGATTTGGCAGATGAAGGACAATGCGCGCAGGTTACCGGCTATGATTGTCCTTGTCGATACTATTTTTCCAGATATGCCACTGATGAGTGGGGTGAGCTTCCGGCCTGTCTGGCGGGGGAGGGCGGTCGTTGAGGGACGTCCCCATGCCGGCCGTCTAGGCCGGCATGGGATTGCCCGGCTAGAATTGATATTTCACCAGGAAACTGCCGGTAATGCCTTCATATCTTCCGGCATAGCCCTGGACCACAAAATCCACGGCCAGACGATCCTCGGCCACTGAC